>JBFFBT010000021.1:0-32300 GCA_041560255.1 Myxococcota bacterium
GCAAATGGACACGAACGGACGCATCCGAGGATACCCAAAGGGGACGATCCACCCTGATGGCTTGCCCATCGACTCGATCACACTGAAATGACAATGTATATTGGCCCGCAACCAAATGAAGAACATGCCTGAAGTCTCGTTTTTCGGATTGCGTTCGAAATACGACATAAGCGAGCCTGTCGCCTGCTTCATCTGCGGCCGTGACCAACAATTTCAATGCATCGAGATCTACGGCCAACTCTTTGGACACTGTAATATCGACAGCAATCTCATATGACAGCAGCTTACTGAATTGTGCGGCTACCAATCCGATTGCGAATGCCAATATCGCCATGGATATGAGTTTTTTGGGCGATACCCAAAACCGATTGAAGAGCCCGGCCATTATGCCATCCAAAAAGCCATCATCTCAAGTTGTTTTCGATTTCCGAATCCGGGGTTTTTTTGAGGTGGATTTTTTATCCCGTTTTTTAATCTCCCAGGTTGTGGATATCCTGGGCCGGCCGACCGTATCATTCTCGACAAACCGGATTGTGGTGCTGACTTGCAGAGAAGTTGAGTAAAGTACTTTTTTGAGTTGTTCGGTCAACACAGAAGAGCGTAAAAAATCCCGCACTTCTTCGGAAATACGATGGATGAGCTCATCTTTCGCTTTACCCAGTTGCTGCATGAAATACTGCACGACTTCCTTGGGAAGCTTCAGCTCACCAAATGTCGATCGCACGCCTTCTTCCGCACCAAACAAACCACCCAGTCCAGCCAGAATACCTTTGCGAAGTATTTCCGGAATCATCCGCTCGGATTTTTTCCCGGTCTCTTGACCGGCCTGATCATATTCAATCATATTCGATCTCCCTGGTTCCCGCTAATGAGTCGAAATTCGCTCCGGCAACCCGTGAATTCTCGCGAACCGGCCACATCCATCAAGTGTATGGTTATGTGAAAACGCATGCTGCTTCAACCTTTTAATACCGCCACCGGTTTCATACGGGCAACGGGTGCAGCCAGCTCGGCGCCTACCACGCTTTGGATGACAAGCTCGATGTCTTTGTATGCCGCCGGGGCTTCTTCCTTGATCGAGCGATAATTCTCACACAACAGAACAATTCCCTGCATGCTTTCTCGAAACTGGGCATCCGATATGCCGCCCCCACCCTCCGTTCGGCTTCGTTTTTTTCCTCTTCGAGCGCTTCTTCCCAGGGCCGCGGTTCTCGACATGACCCGCCCGGCTCCATGATTGGTACTGTACAACGATTTCGAACCGGTCTCCACTCCTCGGAGAATATAGCTGGAGGTACCCATCGATCCGGGAATCAACACGGGTTGCCCCAAATCCTCAAACGGCGTATCGTGCATCAATCGCCCCGGAAATGCCCGGGTCGCGCCCTTACGGTGAACCACCAGGCGCTTGCCTGCGTGCTGTTCGATAGAAGCCAAATTGTGCGCCACATCGTATACCGTGGTGAATGTCGTATCGGCAAAAAGCCTCCGAATCACCGCCTTGACAAATACAGCCATAGCTTGACGATTCGCAAAAGCGTAATTGGCTCCCGCCCGCATGGCGCCCAGGTAAGCCTTCGCCTCGCGACTGTCGATCGGAAAACCCGCCAAAGCCTTTAATCGACCAGTTGTATGTCTCTCCTGATGGTACTTTGACGCCATTTTCATATAGTGGCCACCGATTTCGTGACCCAATCCACGGGATCCCGAATGAATCATAATCACCAACTGATCCAACGCGAGCCCCCAGGCTCGAGCCGCCACGGGATCATCAATGCGATCGATTCTTTGAAACTCAATGAAATGGTTGCCACCGCCCAAGGTGCCAAGCTGGCTCATTCCTCTTTCTTTGGCTCGAAAAGAAACCGCACCCGGATCTCCCAAAAGACTCCCCCGCCCTTCCAGTACATTCATGACCGTCTTTTCTTCTTCAAGATCCACATAATCCCAAAGACTGGGATCATGAAGCTCGGGTATATCCGCCCGCATGACTCCCAATAAAGCACCCACACCTTCTTCGAGAACTCTATCGAGTTGCTTGGGCTTGAGACGCAAATTGCTTTTACCTTCTCCCAAGGGTATGGCGGATCTCACCTGCCTGGCAAGCAAAGCAACATCCACATCCGCGCTTGTCCAGGGCGTGGTGATGAGTCGCATACCACAATTGATATCATAGCCCACGGCGGCGGGAGATATGAATTGTGCCGAGGCTACCACCGCGCCAATCGGTACACCAAAACCTACATGAATATCCGCCGTCGCCACAACATGCTCGACACCCGGCAGCGAAGCGGCATCCATGAGTTGCTCCAAAGCCTGGGCCTCGATCGGAAGGATTTTTGATATAAACAAATGTGCCTCGACCTGCATACGGCCCTGACGATGCAACACCATATGATAATCGCCGACACGTTTGGCTTTGGGTGCATTCATACCATGCATTTTGCCAGCCGAAGCATGCCGGAAGCAAGGCCGAAAAGAGTTACAATGTGATCAAATTTGCTTTGGGCCATCGGTTTCAATACAATCAAACAACAAGTGAGGACAACTTGCGCATCGGCAAGAAAATCATATTGAGCAACCTGCTGGTAGGTGCTTTCATCATAGCTCTCTTGTTTCTGGCCATCATAAACAGCAAAAAGATGCTCCAAAATACCTTGCTGGACCATTCTCATATGTTTGCTGCGAACCTCATCGAAACCGTCGATCGGAACATCTACAACCGACTCGAAAATCTCATGGACTTTACGTGCAATCCGAGATTGGCGCAAGCCTTGATCGAATCCAACTCCAAATTCGAACGCATGCAAAACCGGGATCAATACATTGATCAAACCGATCGCGAATGGACGAACGCTACCAACGCTTCGGAGCTGATGAAATCCCTCATCGGCAACGATCTTTCAAAGGAGCTTCGTAGCAGGCTGGATCTCTACACACAAACCTACGGATACAATGTCTTTGCAGAGATTTTCGTCACCAACCGTTTCGGAGCCAACATCGCTCAAACCGATCGAACATCCGATTTCAGGCAGGATGACGAAGCTTGGTGGCAGGCGGCCAAAGCCCAAGGTTTTTTTCTCAAAGATGTGGAGTATGACACCAGCGCAAAAGTCTACAGTGTCGATATCGCTATGGCAATTCGAGACCAGCAAAAGCAATTCATCGGCGTATTGAAAGCCTCGGTCAACATCGAGGAGATCAACCGGATCATCAAACGATTGGACGACACACAAAAACCCATCAACCGCAAAACCAATCGCTACCACCTGCTCAATCGATACAACCAGATTGTATTTTCCACGCAAAAATTCGACATTTTCGAGTCCGGAGACCATATCATACCGAAAAATATGTACAAATTGAGTCAAAACCATCACTTCAGACATGATCGAGACGGTAAACCATGGCTTTTGACCCATGCAAGATCTTTGGGTTACCGAAATTTTCATGGTTTTGGGTGGAAATTGATCATCGAGCACCCCGCAGATGAGGTTTTCTCCCCTGCAAACCAACTGATGAAAAACACTTTGGCAATTTCATTTATCTTTACAATTATTTCCATCTTGGCAGCCTGGCTTCTGGCCCGCTCGGTCACAAGGCCCTTGCATCAGGCCATCAAGATTGTCGGCAAGGTATCTAGAGGCGAGCTGGATGCCGACCTACAGACCGGCAAATCCGAGGATGAAATCGGACAATTGTCGGCTTCGATGGCAAATATGATGGATTATATCCGTGAGGTTGCCAGAGCGGTTGATGAAATAGCCGTCGGAAACCTAAATATCCACATCACTCCGAAGTCAGATCAAGACATCCTCAACCACTCGTTGCAGGAGACCATCTCCTATCTCACCAGAGCCGCACAGGCAGCCAAACTCATCTCGGAAGGAGATCTGACCATCGAAATACATCCACGCTCCGAGCTGGATATATTCAGCCAAGCATTCGCCAAGATGATTTTCAACCTGCGTAACATCATCGAAGATATTACGATCAGCTCGGTTTCGATGGCCGCCACCTCGGGCGAGTTGTCACTTTGCAGCCAACAAATCAACAGCGGCGCCCAGGTACAATCGGAATCAGCAACCAGCACATCGGCATCGATGGAAAAGCTTGCCGGCACGATCACCCAGATAGAGTCCCAAGCACGTGCATTGATAGACAGTGTCGAACAAACGTCCTCATCCATCATACAAATGTCCTCGGGTGTTCAAACGGTTACCGAAAACATTTCCTTTCTCAACACCTCGCTGGACGACACATCCAACGCTGTAGGTCAATTGGCTGGTTCGAGCGAAGAGATCTCAAGAATGGCCACGGATGTCAGTCTTTCTTCGCATAATGCGGTGATCGAAGCGCAAAAAGGATCAAGGACGGTTGACGAAGTCGTCTCGAGCATGCACGAGACATCCAACTCCATGCAAGGCATCCTCGAGGTCATGCAGGAGCTCGAGCGAAGCAGTCAGAAGATCGAAACCATCGTCGACGTCATGGAAGACCTGGCCAAACAGACCAACATGCTGGCCATCAATGCCGCTCTACTGGCCGCCCAAGCAGGTGAACACGGTCGCGCATTCGCGGTGGTTGCAGATGAGATCCGGGCATTGTCGGATCGCTCTGCCGAGTCGGTGCATAAAATCAACAATCTTACCAAAGAATTCAACAAAGGCTCACACAACGCCCTCAAAGCCACTCAAAAAGGACGTGAAAACGCCCAACAGAGTGTGCTGCTGGCCTCGCAGGCCAACCAAGCCCTGCAAGCCATCCTCGAGTCGATCCACGTAGTGGATGATTTGATGAAAGAAGTTAAAAACGCAACGACACAACAAACCGAGGCTTCCATCTTCATCGTGACGAACATCGAAAAAATCCGATCCATGTCCAAAAACGTGTTCTTTGTCACCCAGGAGCAAGAATCCGGCAGCAAGCAGATCACAAAATCCATCGAGTCCATGACCCATATAAGCCGATTTGTATCCACTTCGACCCGCGAACAGAAAATGAGCACGGACCGAATCATCGAAGCCATGATGCAAATGACCTCGGTCTCGCTTCAAAACAAGCAATCGGCAAAGCAAATATCCCAAGTCACCTCAAAGCTTTCCATCCAGGCCGAAAAACTAAGAAAAATCGTCACCGGGTTTTCCACCCAGCATTCCAAATCCGACCAACCAGTACGCAAAACCAGTCAAGATATGGATTGAAGCCCGGCTTTGGAAATGCTATATGTTTTCAGAGTTCGGCCGCATACGCGGAATGCAGAGAGAGGATAGATCTGATAGGATCGATCCTGTGATATAATGACAGCAGGAGGTTGCTTCCATCAAAGATCCTTTTGGCAACATCCAAGGGTTGAAACCCAATCAAATCAGAAAAATCCGAAATCTATACCAACGCCGAGCGCGGCCCTGGCAGCTCATCGGACCCGAGCTGGCTCGTTCCATGTGTGAGATGTCTGCAGAAATCGGACGGCAAATCGGTATTCTCATGGATCGTAGAGGTTACCCGGAATGGGTGATGGTAGGCAATGCACATCGCATCTACCTTCCGGACATCGGGCGGCTTCGAGGTGGGAGATCCCACTTCAGAGGCCTGAGGTTTTTACACACCCACCTTAGGGATGAGGCGCTGACCCGGGATGATCTGGCCGATCTAGCATTATTGAGATTGGATTATGTAGCCGCAGTATGCGTATCGAATAACGGGCTTCCGGGGAAAGTTTACGGCGCACACCTCCTTCCAGGAGATACCCTCAACCCATACAGGCTCGAACAATACAAAAATCCATACGACATCGAGGTCGATTTCCTGGCCATGATCAACGCCTTGGAGGACGAGTTCGCCACCAAGGCCAAACCGGCGGCCGTGGACATCGGTCGTATCCGCGCCATATTGGTGTCCGTGAGCCCAAGGGTATCCAACGGGGAGGAAAACTTGGCGGAGCTCATGGAGCTTTCTTCCACCGCCGGAGTCAGCGTAGTTGGAAAGGTCCTTCAAGTCAGACCGAAACCGGATCCACGCTATCTGGTAGGCAAGGGCCGCCTGGAAGAGCTGGTGATCGAATCCATGCAGAAAAAAGCCGAATTGCTCATCTTCGGCTCAGAGCTGACTCCGACTCAAGCCAGGGCCATCGCGGATCTGACCGAGATCAAAGTCATTGATCGTACCCAGTTGATCCTGGATATATTTGCTCTTCGAGCGCAAAGCCGAGACGGTAAACTGCAGGTAGAGCTTGCCCAACTGCGTTATCGCATGCCGCGACTGACCGCCGAGGATTCGGGGCTCAGCCGGTTGACGGGCGGCATCGGAGGTAGAGGTCCCGGTGAGACCAAGTTGGAAATCGATCGGCGCAGAGCCAGGGAACGCATCAATCGATTGGAAAAAGAAATTGAAAAGCTCTCCCAAAGAAGAGCGGTTCGCCGAAATCTGCGTTACCGCAATCGCCTTCCGGTCATTTCGATTGTGGGATACACCAATGCCGGAAAATCCACCCTGCTCAATCAACTCACCGACTCCAAAGTATTTGTCGAGAACAAGCTGTTCGCCACACTTGATCCGACCAGCCGCAGGCTGCGCTTCCCCCGGGATCAGGAAGTGATTATCACCGATACGGTCGGATTTATTCAAGATTTACCCAAGGATCTGGTCAATGCTTTTCGTTCCACTCTGGAAGAGCTGACCCACGCGGATTTGTTACTGCATGTCGTCGACATTACCGATGCTCGATTCGACCAACAAATTGAAGCGGTCTGCCGAATTCTGGATCAACTCAATCTCAGTAAAGTTCCCCGGCTGCTTTTACTGAATAAATCCGATCTGCTCGAAAATGGGGTGGGACCGTATTTGGCGCGCCGAACCGGCGGTATTCTCATCTCTGCCAAAGAAAAAACCGGTTTCCCCGAGCTCCTCTCCACCGCCCAAAATCTGCTTTGGAGGCGCGAGACCATCACCCGCTCCGGTCTGATTGAGTCACAACCCTGATTGGAATCGGCTTCGACCGAGCTATGGTTTGAAGCCGACCGGGTCCATGGTCGGGTCGAAATACGAACAAGTCGGGTTTTCTTTTGTGTTCGAGTCTTGTGCGATCTGCAGGCAACCCAGCTCATTTTGCGTCAATGATCTCCACGTAGTGAAATGATCGGCGACGCCCAAATTTTCCAGATACTCGAAATCGATCGGATCGCCCTGATCTTCAAGATTGGATGACAGTTCATGCACCAAAGAATCTGCCGTATACACAGCCGACAATGTGTCAAAGTGTTTTGAAGCAACCTGTGCGGGATGGTGATGATTGTATACTGCTTCAACAATACTCATGGGCAAGCCCCAGCGGAAGAGGAAATATGCACCGACCTCGGCATGCGAGATCCCACCAGGCATACTTTTCACAGCTGGATCCAAACCAGGCTCCACCACAGCTTGCGAAGTTGCCAGTAGCAGCTTACCTACATCATGCAGCAACGCCCCCACAAATGCATCTTCACTGTCTTTTTTCGCAGCCGAAAGCATCATGGCTATCTTGGCGGTTGCCAAGCCATGCCGAATGAAATCTTGCTTGGGAAATTGTGAATCGATCGGCAGAGCATCGAGCAGTTCTATCCACAATCCCATGCCTTTCAAAACCTGAAGGCCGACATACGCCACGGCTTGTTCGATTTCTACGATCTGAGGTCGTCCAAAAAAAAACAACAGATTGATCATCTCAATCATTTTCGTACAAGTCTCAGTCTCACTTTCCAGAATGTCGATGAACATATCGACTGAAAAAGTCTTATCGGTCATCTTTTGAGTCAATCTGTCGAACAAACCCGGCACGCGCGTAAGCTGGGTCATCTCGTGTACACATGCAACCAGATCGGGATCCAACAACGCGTATCTCAAATTGATAGATCTGTCTATGACGTTTTCGAGGATTTTAATTTCACATGGTTTTGCAAGTATATAGTGGGCTACCTGCGTGGCCCTTCTGCCGGCTTCCTCATCGGCGAAGCCGGTCAACATGATCCTTGTCATATCGGGATAGATTTCACGAACATGGCCAAGCAATTCAGCCCCATCCATCTTCGGCATGCGTAAGTCGGTTATGATCATCTCAAAAGCTTGATCATCGAGCTTTATAACAGCTTCCTCTCCACCGACCGCAAGGGTGATTTCCAGATCTTTCCGGCGCCGGCGAAAAACATCCCGCAGACTGTCGAGTATTTTGGGTTCATCGTCTACGATCAATATCCGCTTTTTCATGCTGCTACCCTGTCTTTAAAGCTTTCCATCCACCGGAAGGCGAATAAAAAAAGTGCTGCCCTTTCCCGGTATGCTTTCAAAAGTAATCGATCCGCCGTGTTTGTCGGACACAATGCTGCGTGCAATGGCCAACCCCTGACCGGTGCCCAAACCTACCTCTTTGGTGGTAAAAAATGGATCGAATATTCGGTCCTGAATATTCTCCAAGATTCCACAACCGGTATCCGTAATGCTTATGACGACCACGGATCCTTTATGCATAGAGCGGATTCGAATCGTACCTTTCTCTCCGCTGTCCCCGACGACTTCCGCTATGGCGTGTGCGGCGTTTACAATGATATTGAGCAATACCTGATTGATGTCGCCTATATGACATACAACCGGCGGTATATCTCCAAGCTCGCTTTCGATTTCAGCCACGTACTTGTATTCGTTTCGGGCCACAATCAGAGTGTTGGCGATGGCTTTGTTGATATCGGAAGGTTTTTTTTCGATTTGATGTGGGTGGGCGAACTCTTTCATCGCCAAGACAATGTCCGCAACTCTTCCGGCGCCCTCAAGTGTCCGTTCGATGGCTTTGGGTACATGCTCATTCAAATAGGAAAGATCCGCCCTTTGCTCGGCAGCAAATAGAGCCTGCTTGACCTCATCATCCGGGTGAAACCGATCGATGATTTTTCGGTAATCCGACAACAAACTCTGCATGCTCTCAAAAGAATCCTGGATGAAATGAATGCTGTCTCGAACAAATTGAATCGGAGTATTGATCTCGTGGGCAATCCCGGCGGCCAGCTGTCCAACCGACTCGAGTTTCTGCGCGTGCCGCAGCTCCACTTCCATATTTTGACGAGACTGCATCTCTTTTCTGAGACTTTGATTGGCGGTCTCGAGCTCACGGGTTCTTTCACGCACCATCCCCTCGAGCTTGTCGAAACGCTTCTGCATATGCTGGTTGAACAACCATTTCTGATAGAGCATATAGGTAGTCTGGCGTACTTCAATGGGTTCGAAAGGTTTCATCAACACCAAAAGGCGATCACTATTTCCCAACTTGTCGATGAGTTGCTCCCAAGTGTAATCCTGGAAGCCGGTCGAGACGACCACATGAATCCCCGGCTCGACCCTCCAAATCTGCTTTATCGTCTCAATTCCATCCCAGTTTCCTGGCATGCGAACATCGACAAATACCACCATATAAGGTCTACCCTCTCGTATTGAGTCTTTGACGCGTTCGAGTCCTTCTTCACCTCGATAGGCCGAGTCGACCTCGAATCTTGGCAACGTGCTCAAGTTTTTTTCCAACCTGATGGGAATGGATCTTCGGCGGCCGAGCTTGTCTACGGTGACACTTCGACTCAATATCCTCTTGAAAGCACTATGCACACCCGGTTCGTCGTCAATGACTAAAACCCGCAACATTTTTCTGTAGTTCGAATCATTCACGTTCAACTCTCCCACCTACGTTCGGCATGTGTCGCGATATATCCTCTAGCCATTTCGCATGTTATTAATGCATATTGAATGCCAAGCAACGACAGATCGGCAGAGGTCTGAAAACAATCCCTGAAAAATCAATAAATCAATATATAACAAAGAGTTAAATAGATACATGGACCGGATCGGAAGATGCTCGAATCCGCCTGGATACAAGCCCACATCGGGTCATGTATAACCCGGGGGGGTTGAACTTGACCAACCATGTCTTGGGGATTTGGGCGTATTTGCAGTCCGGTGTTACGATTCCAGAAATGATTTAAGAGGCTTATATTTTGGCAATATTCTCAACTTCTGCAGTGCTTTCGATTCGATTTGTCGAATTCTCTCCCGGCTTACCTGGAAATCACGACCGATTTCTTCCAAAGTATGTTCGGTGTCTTCACCGATTCCGAATCGCAGACGAAGAATCCTCTCTTCTCTGGGTTTGAGCGTAGAGAGGCTGGCATCCATCTGGGTCACCAAGTCATTCTCGAATGCCCTGAGGGAAGGTGATTCGGCTTTCTCGTCTTGCACCCACTCGGAAAGCTGCCTTTCGCTATCTTGACCATAGGAGGCGTCCAGAGATATGGACTCGGTGCCGCTATCCAAAAGATCCAACACCTGATCGGTATCAATTTGCATTTTCTCGGCCATCTCCTCACATGTCGGTTCACGCATGAGCTTCTGGGACAACTGGTGGGCAGTACGAAAGAGTCGGTTAATGGCTTCGACCCTTCTCAGTGGAAGGCGTATGGTTCTGGATTGATCGACTACGGCTCGGGTTATGGATTGTCGAATCCAATATATGGCGTAGGTTGCCAACTTGCAACCCATGCGGTGATCGAACTTATCCACCGCTTTCATCAAACCGATGTTGCCCTCTTGCACCAAGTCGGCAAAGGGAACTCCCTTACCAATATACCTTCGGGCGACATAGGCCACCAACTTGAGGTTGGATTCGACCATCCTATGTCTAGCACGATTGATGCGTTGTTCCCCCTCCATGAGTTTCTGGTGGGCATCACGCAGTCGACTTGCAGTAAGTCCTGAATTTTGCAATAATTTTTTCTTCCTGCGCTCGGCCGCGGAAGCAACCCGGTCAAGATACAACAACTCATTCAATTCAAGCCCCGTCTGCTTGAACCGAAGCAGCCCTCCGCGTCGTTTCGCTTGAACATCTTTGACCAACTTCGAGAGCTCTATGCGTGACATACCCGTTCGGGTACGACATTGGACAATTTCTTTTTCGGACTGTTCGAATCTCATCATAACTTGCTTCAGTTCATCGGCGACTGTTTCGGTAACGAAAAAATGAAGATCGAGCCTGCCAAGCGCATCAAATACTTGTTGCTCATGCGTGCCGATTTTTTTCAAAATCCCTTGTACCGAGCCTTTTTTCGATCTCCTGAACGCAGACAACGTTCTCCTCAGTTTTTCAATTTGGCGCAGGCGGGAGAGGATTTTTTTTACAGCTTCCACGAGGTTTTCGCCCTCGGGCATCGATTCAGCCTCGACATCAATTTCGATCGTTTTCTCCACCAAGGAGTCCCGAGCGCAAATTTGTTCGGTGAGGACCTTCAACTGTCTGAATAAAATCGGTGTCTGCACCAAGGCGAAAAACACTTCCTGCCGCCCGGCTTCCATTTCTTTGGCCAACTCGATTTCGGCCTGACGTGATAATATCCCCAATTTCTCGGCATGTTGAAAGTAGGATCCCATTGCGTCGTCGACCCGCACAGAGCCAATCTCTCTATTTTTGCCGATCTTCGGCATAACTCGAAGCTCGCTTCTTCGAGCAGAAGCTTTCACAGACATTCCTTCTGCTTCGCAGGGAATCTCTCTACAGGCCTGGGTGTGCAGCATGTCTTCACTCCGTCCTTTCTCTCGTTGGTCAACGCACCTCGATGTAATACCCAGAAAGTAAAAATAATTTTTACTTTCTTTGCACCGGCCCCTCATTCAATATAAGCTCGATATGAGTTTGGGCAAGACCCGGTCCAAATATAGGAGCATCGATTTATGGATCTGTTCATCAAGACCTTCATCGATTCTATCGACGAGGGCATCATCGCTATTGATAGCTTTGGAATCATTGCACATTTCAACCAATCCGCGTCCCGTATCAGCAACATCAAACCCCAAAATGCAATCGGCAAATCTTTTGGGCAACTTTTCGGCAATACGGCACTACCGCAAGTGCTCAAGGCCGAATTTGTCGAAAAAGAATTGGCCATTGACAACAATATCCGTATCGTTGCAAAGAGCATTCCGGTGATTGACGACACCCAATCGATCATTGGTACAATCGTTATCTTCCGGGACATTACCAGATTGACCGACTTGACCGTCCAAAATACGGCCCTGATGCAGATGCAAAGCTTGCTGGAAGCCATCATCAATGCATCCGATGACGCCATCTCGGTGGTAGACGAAAATGGATGTGGAATCATCATCAATCCCGCATACACCCGATTGACCGGCTTGTCGGAAGAAGATGTGATCGGAAAATCGGCCGAATTCGACATCGCCGAGGGCGAAAGCGCCCATATGCAGGTCTTGAAAAACCGGAAACCGTTACGCGGGGCCAGGCTCAAAGTAAAGCCTCAAAACAAAGACGTGCTCGCCAATGTGGCCCCCATCATCGTAGAAGGAACCTTAAAAGGCAGCGTCGCAATTGTACACGATCTTTCCGAGATGCAACGGTTGGCTGACGAATTATCCACCGCCAAACATATCATACGCTCCCTGGCGGCCAAGTATACATTCTCAGACATCATAGGACAAAGCGCGCAACTGAAAACGTCCATTCACTGGGCCAAAAAGGCGGCCGGGGTTCCGGTGACCGTGCTGATCCGGGGAGAATCGGGCACCGGCAAGGAGCTGTTCGCGCACGCAATTCACAATGAAAGCGCTAGAAAAAACAATCAATTCGTGAGAGTCAATTGCGCCGCGGTCGTCGAAAACTTGTTTGAAAGTCAGCTATTTGGCTACGTGGAAGGCGCTTTTACCGGCGCCAAACGGGGTGGACAAAAAGGGTTGTTTGAAGAAGCCGATCAGGGCACGCTGTTCTTCGATGAGATTAGTGAGCTTTCTACCAACACCCAAGCCAAATTGCTGCGCGCTTTGCAGGAGAAAGAGATTGTGCGGGTGGGAGGCTCCAAACCCATATCCGTGGATGTGCGGGTCATCGCGGCCACCCATACAAACCTCGAAGAGGCTGTGCAAGAAGGTCGTTTCCGCCAAGACCTTTATTATCGGCTCAATGTAATGCCTATCTTCATCCCCCCCCTCAGGCTTAGACGGGAAGACATTCCCGATTTGGCCTTTCACATCATCAAACGCCTCAATCAGGATTTCGGACGCAACGTACATACGATCGAATCGCATGCCATGGAAATCTTATGCGCCTATCCCTGGTACGGTAATGTCCGCGAGTTGGAAAACATCCTTTCACAAAGCATCACGAAAATGAAATACAACGAAATTCAGATACTCCCCGAGCATCTTCCCGATCTGCGCTCAGAACTCATCCATCCGGAAATTCGAGCCGGGTGTACTTCGACGCGTGGTCCGAACGGTGTCCCGGAGGTTGATCTCACCCAAACCGGAAAAACCAGCTTGAAATCCTTTCTGGCTCGCGCCGAGAAGGAATTTTTGATATCCAGCTTGGCTGCCAACCTAGGGAATAAAGTAAAAACTGCCAGAAAATTAAACATCTCCATCAGGAGTTTGTACGACAAAATAAAACGTTACAACCTGGTTGACAACCAGACAACCCACTAATCCTGTATATTTATGCATGCAAAATAATGCAGTATATCTGCATTTTTCTGCATATAGGCTCAGTCATACGGTTCGCAGCAGACCTTCCGATGTGTTTCTTTACCCCATGATTTCATAGCAAATCATCCCAAAATCTGCCGTACAAAGCCATTTTGGCACAATGCTTGCTCTCTTTATTATATCGGCAACAAAGCTGTAAACATTTATTCAGGGTATGTGGTGACACAATGGTTCTATAGGAGAACAGCATGCAGGAGATCCGGTTTCATGGTCGAGGTGGTCAAGGGGCAGTCATCGGTTCAGAAGTTCTCGCTCATGCCTTTTTCATCGCGGGAAGATACGTACAAGCTTTTCCTGCGTTCGGTGTTGAAAGACGCGGAGCTCCCGTGACCGCGTTTTGCCGCGTCGACAAAGAACCCATTCTTTTGAGAAATCAAATCTACTCCCCGGACCATGTGATTGTCTTGGATGCTTCCATGGTAAGCAATTTGGGCATCACCGCGGGATTGAAAGAAAAGGGAAGCATTCTCATCAACACCAAAGACAAACCCGAACGCTATCAAAGTCTCATGAACCTAGGTTTTTTCGTTTACACCGTGGATGCTTCGGGTATAGCCGCACAACACAAACTGGGCTCGCCTTCCAATCCCATCGTCAACACAGCAATTTGCGGAGCTTTTGCGCGCGCCACGGGCTTGCTTCCAATCGATGCGATCGAGCAGGCCATCGATGAATATGTCCCCGTGAAACCAGACAACAACAAACGTGCCGCTGTCCAAGCATTCGAATCGGTGATCATCCCGAACTGAATCGAAATGTGTGTCACGAATTATGAAGGAAAACCGGATGAAGAAACGAAGTGAAAACGCAAAGATATTCGATTACAATACTTTTCGCGATCTGACCCCTCTCAACTGCTCCGTCGGCGACATGTTGCACAACAAGACCGGCAGCTGGCGTTTCATCAAGCCTGTTTTTGAAGACAAAATCCCCGCTTGCCAACATGCTTGTCCGGCCGGCTCCGACATCGAGGCTTGGATCAAGCTCATGCTTCGGGGAAACTTCGAGGCGGCGTACTGGCACTTGAAACGAGAGCAACCGTTTCCTGCCGTTTTGGGTCGAACCTGCTATAAGTTCTGTCAAAAATCCTGTAATCACAATACATTGTATGACAGCAGCATACAAATCAATGAACTGGAAAAATTTTTAGGCGATCAGGTATCCCCGGTCCAATCCCACCCGCTCCTACCCGCCTACAACGGAAAGACCTTGGCGATCATCGGCTCCGGTCCGGCCGGGATGTCCAATGCCTACTTCGCCCGCCTGTTGGGCTATCAAGTAACAATTTTCGAGAGACTACCCAAACCTGGAGGGATACTCAGAGTCGGCATCCCGGAATATCGTCTCGAGAAAAACATATTGGATCGAGAATTCGAAGGCCTTGCCCAAATGGGCATATCCATCCATTGCAACCAATGTATAGGTAGAGATCTCTCCCTCGAAGAGATCTCGCGCCAATACGACAATGTATTTTTAGCCACCGGCGTACACAAGAGCCTGAAGCTGGAACTGGAAGGCGAAAAAGACTCGCAGCATATTTCGAGTGGATTGGAGTTTCTCAAAAATCTGTCTCTCGGCGCTACTCCCGACATCGGAAAATCTGTCATTGTCGTCGGAGGAGGCAATACGGCCATCGATGCCGCCCGAAGCGCCTTGAGGTTGGGCGCTCAGGTTACCGTCGTCTACCGAAGAACCCAAGATCAAATGCCTGCGCATGAGCATGAAGTACAAGAGGCCATCCAAGAAGGCGTGGATTTTCGCTTTCTCGCGTCCCCCGAAAAGATCCGGATGGATCCAAACGGACGTATTCGTGAAATTATTTTCGGTGAGATGGAGCTTGGTCCCGAAGATGAAAGCGGACGCAGACGACCGGTCAAAAAACCCGGCGGCTCTTTTTCCATGCCTGCGGACACCCTCATCAGCGCCATCGGAGAAATGCCCGACTTCGATTACCTCCAGGGTATCGATTCGGCATGTGCCCGGCAGATTCTTTCGATCGCAGCCGATGGACAAGCCCGAATGGCATCATTGCCATGCGCAGTGTTTGCGGGTGGAGATATCGTCGATATTCCCCATACGGTCATTCACGCCGTAAGCGCCGGGAAGCGGGCCGCCATCGGAATGGATTGTGTCAACAAACAACTTGATTTCGAGACGGTTCAACGCTCCATCTCAATCGGTCGGGGCAACGCTCTGAGCTTTTCAAAATACATGGGTTGGCCATGCCTCAATCCGGTGCCTCAAAACATTCATGCGGTGGCCGGTGCTGAACATATCGTTATGGATTATTTCAAAAACACCTCCGCCTCCAAGATTGAGATCACTACAGGAGAAAAACGCAAACAGGACTTTGGACCGTATCGCCAAACTCTTTCAAAAGAAATGGCTCTCAAGGAAGCCGGCCGGTGCATGCATTGCGGCCGGTGCATGGAGTGCAACAACTGCCTGATATTTTGTCCCGATTCATCCGTATTGCCCAGGGAAAACGGTCAATTCGGATACGACATCGATTATGATTACTGCAAGGGTTGTGGAATATGTAGTGTTGAATGCCCCCGGGGAAGCATCGTCATGCTGGACGAGGAAGCCTCCCTGGCGAGTCAGGAGGCCTAATTGAAACAGGTCATAAAAGGAAATCATGCCGTCTCGCATGGAGTGAGGCTCAGCCGCGTGCAGGTGGTCTCTGCATATCCCATCACACCTCAGACCAGCGTAGTCGAAGAGCTGTCCGAAATGTGCGCCAAAAGGGATTTGGACGCTTCCTTCATCAAAGTCGAAAGCGAGCACTCGGCCATGGCGGCTTTATTGGGAGCCTCGACTACCGGAGTGAGGACATTTACCGCCACCAGCGGCAACGGCTTGCTATATATGCACGAGGTGTTACATTGGGTGGCGGGCGCCAGGTTGCCCATCGTCATGGCCAACGTCAACCGAGCAGTAGGAGGTGTGTGGAACATCTGGGCTGATCAAAGCGACTCTCTTGCACAAGACTCCACCGGATGGATTCAGATATACTGCGAATCCAACCAAGAAGTTCTCGACAGCATCATCATGGCCTTCAAGTTGGCAGAAAAAATATTGCTGCCGGTTATGATTACATATGATGCATTTTTCCTGAGTCACACATCCGAGATCGTGGACGTGCCGGATATCAGCACGGTGGATGATTTTCTACCTCCTTATCGACCGATTGTCGAACCAAACTTCGAGCAACCAAAAATGTTTGGAGGATTTTTCGCCATCGACTATTTCTACGAGCAACGCTACAACATGCATCAGGCTGCCAAAGAAGCCTTGGGAAGCTATCAATCCATCTGCCGCGAATTTCAAGATGCATTTGGTCGAAAATACGATATTTTGGAGGGGTACCGAACCGAAGACGCAGACACCATCGTAGTGACCGCAGGCACGATTACATCGGTGGCGCGTCTTACGGTGGATAAACTTCGCAAACAGGGAGAAAAAATCGGCTTGATGAAAATTCGCATGTTTCGACCTCAACCCACCATGATGTGGCAACAAGTATTGGGAACCGCGCAAAAAGTCATTGTCATCGATCGCAACCTCTCGCCCGGATCGGGAGGAGCCTTTGCGAATGAAATTCAAGCCGCACTTTATCCGCTATCCAAGCGACCCATCGTGTTTTCCATCATTGCGGGATTAGGCGGAAGAGATGTCACCCCCCAAGATATCGAGGGCATCGTACAACACACCCGGGGTCACAAGAATTGTCCCGAGGGCCCTTTGTTTTGGGGTTTGAAGCAATAATACCGAGGATACCCATGCAAAAGAACTTCTCAATATCTCGTCATATTCTCACTGAACCGGATCTCGTCAAACCCGGCATGTCATCGTGCCAGGGATGCGCTGCGGCCATTTCCATGAAGATCGCTCTTCGAGCGCTTGGAAAACGCACCATTGTGGTCTTCCCAGCCTGTTGTTTTTGTGTCTTTGTGGGAGGATATCCCTACTCGAGCCTGGGTGTGCCCATCATACATTGCCCGTTCGCAACCGCGGCGGTCACGGCTTGCGGGGTAACCGCGGCGCTAAGGCAGAAGGGAGATCAGGAGACTACGGTCATGGTATGGGCGGGAGACGGCGGGACCTTCGACATCGGTCTGCAATCACTCTCCGGGGCGGCCGAGCGAGGTGAAAATATACTTTTTGTTTGTTATGACAATGAAGCATACATGAACACCGGCATCCAGCGCTCCAGCGCCACACCCATGGGCGCTTGGACAACCACCACTCCGGAAGGAACCATCAAAGAAGAACCCAAAAAAGATATCGAACAAATCATGATGGCTCATCACGTCTCGTATCTGGCTACGGCTTCAGCGGCTTATCCCGATGACTTGTTCCGAAAATTCGAAAAAGCCCGCAACATTCCTGGAACCCGGTTCATCCATTTGCTTTCAGCCTGCCCGCCGGGCTGGAGGATCGATCCTTCCCAATCGGTTCGAGTCACCCGCATGGCGACACAGTCAAACGTGTTTCCAATCTACGAAATGACCCGACGAGATCGGCCTGGACCCGGACAAAAAGAATGGCAGTTGGAAATAACGATTCGTCCGGAGAAAGAAATCCCGGTTGAGAGCTATCTCAAAGCGCAGGGACGATTCAAACATATGTCCAAGGAAATGATGATGGCGGTACAAGATCGGGTGACTTATAAGTGGAACGAGTTATTGGATCGATCCGATGGTTGACCTCGATATGATCGTCGACCTATGCGTCAGAATCTAAAGAAGGTATCAATTTTCCTGTAATCGCGCGTATTTCATCCAGTAACGATGATAATTCCGCCATGCTGGTAAGCGGATTGATGATGGTGCATCGCAACCAACATCTGCCGGAGAGTTTGGTCTGCACGATATAATGGCGGCCTCGTTTCAATATTTCCCGGCGTAGTTCTTGCTGCAAGGTGTCCAATCTTGATACACCCTGCGGAATATGTCGAAAACATACAATATTGCTCTGGGGTTTTACCGCCAGCTCAAAATCCGATGACGCCTCGATCTGATCGGAAAAAGCCCGCGCCAATCCAAAAACATGATCGATGAAATCACCAAACACCTTTTCACCCAACACCTCGAGGGCGACATAGATTTTTAAGCCCAACATGCTCTTGGTGCACTCCATCGTGCGATGGGCATAGTTATACCATTCTTGTTCGGGCTCCCCTTGAAACAAATAAGTTGCATGTTGTTTCGAAAAGCTACGATACGAATGTTTCGCCTTCTTGAAGACCACCGCGGTCGCCAGAGCAGGGATCATCATCATCTTGTGCGCGTCCCATACCATAGAATCCGCTAGCTGCAAGCCATCTATCAGATGCCGATACCGATCGCTGAGCAACACCGAGGCCCCATGGGCGGCATCCACGTGCAACCAAAGACCCTTGTCCCCGGCAAATTGAGCCAAGGCTGAAAGATCGTCGAAGCTCCCGGTCGCCGTCGAGCATGCGTTGCCTATCAACACAAACGGTTTTTTACCATCTTTTCGCGCTTGACGGTAGACCGGTTCGAGCTGATCAATCCGAGTACAGTACTGATCATCGACCGGTATGGTATATACCGACGATTCGCCCATGCCCATGACACCAAACGCTCTTTTTATACTGTAATGGCATTGTTCCGACACCAAAGCCGCCAGCGGCATTCGGTTGTCGATACCCGACTCCCATACGTCGTAACCCGCACAACTCTGTCTGGCCGCCAGCAAGGCCGTCAGATTTCCCAGGGTGCCGCCATGGGTAAAAAAGCCGTCGGCTTCATGATCGTAACCGATCTTGCCGGCCATCCACTGAATCAACCGTTTCTCCATGGCAACGTTGACCGGACCCATTTCATAAACCGCCGAGGCATTGTTGAGCAGCGCACCTACCAGTTCGACCAATGCCACCATAGGCAGCACCGTACAACACTGGTGTCCGATGTAACCCGGATGATGGAGGTGGTTGGATTGATGAAGCAACTTTTCTATAACAACCATCATGTTACCGGAACCGGCATCCGAAAAATCACCTCTCCAATTGGATAGCATTTCTTCCGGCGGGCAATCGGGCAGCACCGCGCTCATACCACCCCGCATGGCCTCATGCAGATACATCCCGAGTTTCTGGATGAGCTTTTCCCCCTCTCGTTGAAAGTCCTGGGGGTCAAAAGCCTTTCGTAATCCTTTAGGAATGGGCATCATCGTCATCAACAACCAAACCCACACCCAAGCGTGAGGCAAAAATGTCTTTCGCTCGTGCTCATAGGCTTGTTTGTAGTTCCAACCACCGCCCAGGGTCAAGCACAATCGAGATTCCCTGCTTGCAATGCATGCCGAACACTGCTAGCTTGTGCATTTGTTTGTGTGGAGGCGTTCATGAAAGCTATGAGAATTGGTTGTATCGGCGCGGGCAATATGGGACGAGCGCTGATCCAAGGTCTGGTTCGGGCAAACCACACCCCCGCTTCCAGGATCACGATTTCCGACGTCAACCCTCGGCATCGGGAAAGAATGAAACACGAGCTGAATGTACTGACCACCGCATCCAACCTCGAGGCCGCGACCGATGCAGATCTTGTCATATTGGCGATCAAGCCGCAAATCATGGATAAAATCATTTTAGAAATTAAAGATCGACTACGCCCCGACACCCTGGTGTTGTCAATCGCCGCCGGCTATCCAACCGGACTGATAGAAAGGCTCATCGGAAACAAACCCCGTGTCATCCGAGCCATGCCCAATATTGTGGCCTCGGTCTGCTCGGCAGCCACGGGTATCTCCAAAGGCAAATACGCAATCAAGCGCGACGTGCGAGTGATTGAGAGATTGTTTTCCAGTATAGGCACAGTCGTCGAGGTCGACGAGTCTCTCATGGATGCCGTAACCGGACTATCCGGTACCGGACCCATGTACATTTTCATTATCATCGAGGCGCTATCCGATGCAGGGGTCAAGGTGGGACTCGGGAGGGATGTGAGCACCAAATTGGCGGTGCAAACTGTTCTGGGAGCGTCCAAAATGGTGCAAGAGACAGATCTGCACCCCATATTTCTCAAAGATCAGGTCACTTCTCCCGGGGGTACCGCCATCAATGCGCTCTACTCAATGGAAAAAACCGGCCTTCGAGCCGTCATCATGGATGCGGTCGAAGCGGCCACCAAAAGGTCGGCCGAGTTGGGAAAACCTTTTATCAAATAGTGTCCTAAAAGTTTCCCTACTTATCGAACAAATCGGTATACCTGCCATAACCACGAGTTTCCAACTCTGTCTTGTGGACAAACCGCAATGCGGCTGAATTGATGCAATAACGCAAACCCAAGGGCTTGGGGCCGTCCTTGAACACGTGTCCAAGATGTGAACCCGCAAGTCTGCTTCTGATCTCGACTCTTGTCATGCCCAAAGAATGATCTGGTTTTTCAACGATGTTTTGCGGCTCCAAGGGCTTTTTAAATGACGGCCAACCGGATCCCGAATCGTACTTGTCGAGTGAGGAAAACAGAGCTTCCCCCGAGACCACGTCCACATAAATACCCTCGGATGTATGGTTCCAAAAAAGATTGTCAAAAGGTTTTTCAGTCTCTCCCAATTGGGTAACCCGGTATTGAAGATCGGTCAGGTGTTGCTTTTTACCCTGATTTGGAATGCGGCAGGGGGGCGTAACGCCCCCCCAATTTTTCTTTAGATACCCTTCCCTGCCGCTTCCCAAACGGTAACGATAATAACGGTCTGGATTTTTTATAGCATAGTTCTGATGATATTCTTCTGCCGCATAGAACGTCGTAAATGGTTTTATAGGAGTTACGATCGGCTTTGAAAATCTACCCAAAGAGCTTAAATCTTGTTTGGATTTTTCGGCAGTCTCACGTTGTTGATCATCATGATAAAATATGGCGGTTTTGTATTGGGAGCCCCGATCGGCAAATTGACCCCCATCATCGGTGGGATCGATCTGCCTCCAATACACTTCAAGGATACATCTGTAGGATATTTTTCGGGAATCGAATACAATCTGTACCGCTTCGACATGGTCGGTTTTACCCATCGAGACCTGCTCATAACTGGGCGATGGTGCTTTGCCTCCGGCATAACCCGATGTTACCGATATGACCCCATCCAAGCTTTCAAATGGGGACTCCATGCACCAAAAACACCCCCCTGCAAGCGTCGCTCTTTCCACACGATCTTCAGCAGCCCGGTTCATATGACCGCCTCCCAAAACAACCACGAGAATGATATTTAACCAAGTGTATCTCATCACAAGAAACAATATGGACACGAACCCCTGCGTGTAAAGGGAGCAAACCGACAGGCTTTTCTTTTCATACTCCAAAAAAAGCCCCGAGCTCATCGCGTCGCTTTTCTGCGTCTTTATAACCCAATGAGATGAGACGGGATATATAGGTGGGAGTAAACATGATTCTACTCAGGAAACCCGAGCTTACCAATGCGCTAGCGGACAACAAGCGTTTGAGCAAGCGACCCTGCCATCCTGACAATGTCATCTCATCAGGCTTTTCTTCGAGTACTTCAACCGCCAGATCGTCGAGATTTTGACAAGGTCTCACCAAACAAGTCCTTATGATCCTCCAGTTGGCATTGCGATGTTGCATCGATACCTGGTTGATGTCGTCCACGTAGGCCTGACCATATTGATCGAGACCAACCTGAATGAGCTGGTTGAACATTTCGAGCCGCCTGAGCTCGTCATCCAGGGTGTCGGTCAGCAAGGCACTGAGCATGCGCTCGAGCATAAACCATATTCCCGGATAGGGATTGAGCCTGCAACCGATGCGCGCTTGGGTGTGTTCCGTGCGCATATCACAACCCAAGCTCACCACCAACATGCGATCCGCCTTGAACCGCATGGCGGGATTGATAGGAGTATTCTGCCGCAATCCACCATCGGTATAACATACCCCTTCGATTTGGTACGCCGGGAAAAGAAATGGAAACGAAGCCGACGCCATGACATGATCCAGGCCCACTTCGACTTGGCGCTCTTGTTTCAAGGCATCCCGGCCCGGCATATACTTCGCACCACCACCCGGCTGATAAAAAACGACCGGCCGGCCGGTACATACTTCGGTCGAACATAAAGCAATCCCTGTAACACAACCGGATGCGAGGTTGTTTTGCAGATCAGTCCAGGAAATGGTTCGAGCAAGCTTGTCCATGAGCGGCCGGTTTTCAAGAATGCCTGCAACCGGTTGATGCAATGAAGCTTTGGGTCTCAGGCTGGGTGGGTGAGGATATGAGTCCTTGGTGCGTTTGCCGAAGATCAACCCGGATAGAGAAGAAAAATTCTTGACCCCTAACTGAATGACCTCCTGAAGAGTAAGCTCGCTCCACAGCTTGACGAGATTGGCGGCCGCCTTCGAAGGATCTTGGTTTTGACAGGCCAATGCACAACAGTTGATGGCTCCCGCGCTGGTGCCCGAAAAAATATCAAATTTTACTTCCCGTAGACCTTCCTGATGCATGTTTTCGAAAATATATTTGAGCACACCGACTTCGTACGCAGCTCTAGCCCCTCCCCCGGCAAGCACCAATGCGGTTCTTACACCCGTCGATCTTGGGTTGCTCATGTGAACCACCCCGGAATCAAACCAATCAAATCAAATAATATAACAATACCGTGCCACAAAACAATTTCATATCACGGTGCCGCGAGTGATCTGCATATCTACACAGGGTAGCTACACCCGGGGAAAAAAATGTTGATGGTTTCTTTAGAATATGATGTTCTATGAAACACTGAACACCAACAATCCAGGGGGTCCTATGACAAGCGTCATTCCGTATCGCGTGGCTGATTGGCTGCCATCTGATCAAGCTTTCCTCAATAATTGGATCGAGAAACTCATCAAAAAAGTCGAGACAGAGAAAAAACCCCTGCATCCAGTCGTCGATGAGTTCAGGCGGCTGATCGAATCCGACGCCCGTTTGTTCATGTATTTCCATCAGATGTTTTCCGAAATCCCTAAAAAACCTCCGTATGATAAAGATCCGACCGGTAAGCCGCAGGTCAGAGATTATCGACTGATGCTTCAGCTTATCAACGCTATTTTAACCCAAGCACCCGAGTTCAACAAATCCGGGCTGGTGGGTTTTCCCATCAATGCCATTCTGGATTGGCCCATGGGAACAGTCGGAGGCTTTGCCGCTTTCCTCAACACGCGAGTCAATCATCAACTCAAAAAGATCCTCAACGAATGGGCCCGTTTTCTCAAATCCAAAGATTCCTGCTACGTTCTCAGCGACGATCCCGAAAAGGGCTGGTTCGGACGGGATGCTATGGAAGCCATGCCCGATTTCGATCGAGATTTCGTCTGTGATCCCACGAAACCCCATCACGGATTCAAATCATGGGACGACTTCTTCACCCGCAGATTCCGTCCGGGTATCAGGCCGGTGGCCGAACCCGACGATGACAACGTCATTGCCAATGCCTGTGAATCCGCGCCCTACAAGATCGCTAAGGACGTGAAGAGCCATTCCAGATTTTGGATCAAAGCCCAACCCTACTCTCTTCAACACATGCTCGCCGAAGATGTTCTCGCCGAAAACTTTGTACACGGCACCATTTATCAAGCATTTCTCAGTGCTTTGAGTTATCACCGCTGGCACAGCCCGGTCAAAGGCAGAATTATCAAGGCTTACGTCAAAGACGGCAGCTACTACGCAGAAGCCCGCTCAGAAGGATTCGATCCATCCGGTCCCAACGAATCACAGGGTTACATCACCGAGCTGGCCGCGCGTGCAATGATCTTCATCCAGGCCGACAATCCGGCCATCGGTCTGATGGGTTTCATGGCCGTAGGAATGGCCGAAGTATCCACCTGCGATATTACCGTCTACGAAGGCCAACATGTCGAAAAGGGCGAGGAACTGGGCATGTTCCATTTCGGAGGCTCGACCCACTGTCTCTTTTTCAGACCCCAAGTGAATCTCGATTTCGACCTTCATGGGCAAACCCCGGGGTTGAATGCCGACAACATACCGGTAAACTCGGTCATTGCCAGGATAAACAACTGAGTTGAATCAGGTCCTAGAGTCTCCATCCCCCACATCGGCGCAGGCAGGCGCTTTGCCGGGATCATGAAAACAGCCAGATACGTGGTTCTTGTTGGAAGCTTTGATCTAGAATGTCTGGGCCAATCTAAAGTACAAAAATCTCCCCATATAATCATAATTGGCCGCTGAAGATTGGGATTGTGTCCCGTTGTATATGAGCGGCGGATTTTGATCGAGAAGATTGTTGATCCCTACGGTCATCCGGGTTGTTCCAAAGTCATTGTCTAGTATATATGACGCGTAAAGATCCATGGTCACATTGGCGTCTACATCCCTTCTGAAATGTCCATCACTCCAGGTTTTCATGTCGTTGGGATCATATTCGGCATCTTCGGAAATGACACAGTTGTTGTTGCGGCATTCTTCAATCGATCCGATGTAACGTAGGTTATATCCCACTCCAAAATTATCATAGCCCCAACGAACCGAGAAATTGGCTTTCAAGCTGGGATAAACACCCAGATCAAACAAATCCAGACTGCTCACCACGGTTCCGTCCGCCTGAGTCTCCTGGTAGCGATGCAACCAAGTACCTTCCAGATTGAATCCAAATCGACCAGCGCTGGCGGTTTGCAAATCATACCGCGCCTGAAAATCCAAACCTTGGGTAGAAGCTCCTCCGATGTTGGTTATTTTGTCATCGATCTGTAGGATGTATCCGGTGTTATCGCGGATAACCAAATTGCAATAAGGAACTGGATCATTGATCTCTTGATTGGAGTAGCAGTTGTTCATGATTATTTTGGAGCCAATGGTCATCATGGCGTTGTCAATCTCTATTTCGAAAAAATCCAAGGTAATGGACAAACCTTCTATTTGGGGAGGTTCAACCACCAATCCAACCGTAAATATTTTTGCGGTCTCCGGTTCCAAGTCGGGATTGCCTCCCTTGCGGGTCAAGATCTGGGTACGATCATCAAAATGAGTATCCGGAACACCCTCGGCACGGCATCTGGACTCGATGTAGGAGTTGGCAGGCTCAGAACATGGATCCGTGACATAATCGGCACTGTCGCTTTGCCCCGAATAGAGACCGGATATTGAAGGAGCTCTAAAAGCACTTGAATATGTCCCTCGAAGCGCCATGTACGGCATGATTTGCCATCTGGCCCCGGCCTTGTAGGTCGCTCCGGTACCAAAGCTGCTATAGTTGTACGTCCGCACCGAGAGCGACAGCTCGAACATATCCACGGCCGGAAAATCAGAAAGCAATGGAATACTCAGCTCGGAGAAAAACTCGTTGACCACAAACTTTCCCTCGACTGAAGAATCGCTGTTACCCGTAGTGTTGTCCCCGGCCGTCAATGGATCCGGCAAACTTCCTCCAGCTTCTTCACGGTACTCGTAGCCCAATGCCAACCCCAGCGGTCCACCGAAAGGTATTTCAAATAGGGAGCCCGAGGTTTGAGCCGTGATGGAAGTCAAATCGGAAAATCCCCTATGCGTGCCGGCATAAGATATATATTTCAACATTTCGGAGGAAATGGTTCCCATTCTGGTTTCTTGGTTATAACCACCGAAAAAATTTAATGGCACACATTTTTCAACCTCGTCGGCTTTACTCGTTCCGCAACCCCAGGTTCCGTCTTCACGCCTGAAACTAGGCCCCAACGCGGCAGCGAGCCGATCCTGGATAAAAAACCCCTGCTTAATCCGATTGGAGCTTGTAATCCCATATTGCCAAGACGTGCTCCAGTGCCAATCTGAAAAGGGACCCAAAAAATCGGGCAGAGCGCCATCAAAACCAGCTACCAGCCGAAATGTACCGTTATCGTCCAGATACCTGCGGCCGCCGGCTTCAACCATTCGACGGCGTATGAGCTCGAAGTCACGTCCAAACGGATTGTACATGTTGTCCGCGGATACGAGGATGTTTTCGTTCTTGGTATCGATGGTGCCTGGAGCCAGTTTTATCTTGGACTTACGGTTCGTGTAGGATGATTCGAAATACCCGCTTATCTTGTCGCTGAAGCGATAGCGACCGATTGCAAACAGGCTGTATCTCTCGGAAGGTGTATACAAGTACGTCTCGGGCTGATAGTTATACAAATCACCTTGATTGGGATCCTTCGGATCACTCGTGCCTCCATTATCAAAGACATGCCATCCTCCCCGACCCGAGTATACCTCATTCGGTTTGCCTGTGGTGATGGACTTCCACAAATCATTGCCTTCCCACTCTGGATGGCGGTCTTTGATATATCCCTCGGGTACATATGTAGATCCATGCCAGAGCTCACACTCGGCATTCGTGCCTGTCTCGAGACACTCCCAGACATCATCCCCAAACTGCCTGACATGGTTGCTCCATTTTCGCTGGTAGGCCCAAACCGGTTCCACTTCTACATAATTGGCCGAAAAAACCATGTTACCCCTATCGCTATTCAGTCCTGTCGTTACCGACAGATCATAGGTCCTACCTCCACCCTGGGTCGAAACTCCTACATAACCAGTCGCCTGGGTGTCCTCAAAATCGGAATAGGTAATGATGTTGACCACTCCCCCGATGGCATCCGATCCATATACCGATGATGCCCCATCTTTGAGGACTTCCACCCGTTCAATCATCGCAGAAGGAATGGCGCTCAAATCCACCGATGAATCGGTGCCGGTCCCCCCATAAGGATGCCGCCGCCCGTTGACAAGCACCAAGGTTCTTTCTGCGCCCAATCCTCGCAGGCTGACCCGTACCGAACCCGATCCGCCGTTGTTGCGCTGCACGTTGATCGCATTGGATTGGGATGGAAGGTTTTGTAAAATATCCCCAATCTGTACCAACCCGGCGGCTTCAAGTTCGGCCTGGCTCAAAATCGTAACCGGAGCAGGAGAGTTGAGGTCCTTGCGCCGGATATACGAACCGGTGACCAGGATTTCTTCGGCCGACTCTCTCGATTGTTCTTTCGAATCTTCCTGCGCTCGGGTTGACGTCCAAAGATCCACCAACATGAAGCCCATGGTAAGGACAACTCCAAACAAAACTCTTTTTCTTGGTCGTGAATTGAAATGCAACAAATCCTTCCTCCTTTCAAATCGTGCTGTTTCTGTCATGCCAATCGGTTCCCGTACCAAACACCTTGTTTTTTGACACCATGCAAGCTGTAACCCTTTGTATTTCTTAAACATCACTCCAATTTTCCCTGGTAAAACACACGTTTTGACGCAGACCGGCCGGGTAGAGCGAACTCGCTGATGGCCTTGCCGATTACAGCATTTTTCAAAACCGCAAATCCTATACAAAGCCGGCCTGACACGATCATCACTCTTTGGGGTTATTTTAAGATGTATTTTTATATATCTATAATATATATATTATTCAGACAGTTAGGAGTCTTTGCGGCCGGTCGAACGACAGATTTTTCTGCTCGACAGGCGACATAATCACACCCTCACCCCAAATGGTGAGATTGCTCGCAAGGATTGAGATGCAATCAACAATGGTCGGCCTCGGCCCTCTATCTGGTCTTGGAAAGTCTGTACATATCTGAAGAAAAGCCGGCTTATCGAAATTTTGTCAGAAAGAAATGTTATTTTTCGTATTAATTTCGGAAAACTCCATATTTATACCAAAACTTCAATGCAATACCATCTTGGAATAATTTTTTTTTCTGGTACATTGGATTTGTATTGTAAGTTAGGCCGTCGGGCTCAACACCGTTTTTAAATTTGTGGTGGCAGCTTTACCAATGAGCGCGTGCAACGTAAGGATCGATATAGAGATAATGAAAATATTCATACTATATATTTTCCTTTTGATGATTTCATTTTTGTACCCAGGAGTATCCGTCCAGGCAAAATCTTGGGATCATGTCCCTATTCGTTTTCAAAAATTAGTCGACAATACCGGATTGTCACAGGGAGTCATTCATGATCTTATGCAAGACGAAAAAGGCTTTATCTGGATTGCCACGCAAGAAGGCCTTTGCCGATATGATGCATATGATCTTATTGTTTATCGTAAAACCAACCAAACAAACAGCCTCATTGACAATCGAATATTATCCATAGAGAGGAAACCACGGGGTCATTTTTGGATCGGCACCATCAACGGGCTCGATCTTTTCGATCCTATCTCGGAGAGATTTACCCACTTTCAACATATGTTTCGAGATGAGAAAAAAATGCTTCAGCTCCAAGTTCTCGATGTGCTGACCGACACTCAAGATGTTTTGTGGATCGGATCCCAAATGGGCCTCTACAGTCTTTCGTCGGATCACATGGTAGGTGCACCTTTCACCCAATGCGACGCAGAAAACATGTGCATACGAGGGCAAGTCAATACAATCCTTGAAGATCATGATGGCAATCTTTGGATTGGATCGGAAGCCGGCTTGAGTCGTATCGATTCGAAACGTAAGGATATTTCCCATGTACTCCATCGTGAAAAGAAATCATCCATCTTGGGTATTGATGGTGTCAACACGATCTATGAAGATAAAAAGGCGTTACTGTGGTTTGGTACGTCCCATTACATTTGTAGGCTCAATCCAAGAAAAACGGCCCTGGATAGATGTTATGATCTCAAATCTAAACAACTTGTTACGTCCGTCCAAACCATTCTAGAAGACAACCGAGGAGGGTTATGGACGGGTACCAATGCCGGCTTGTTGAGCTTCAACAATGATACCAGATCATTCGATTGGCGGCCTCTCCAAACGGGAAAGCCCAACAAGCTTGTCGCGAAAGATGTTTTGGTCCTGATACTGGACAAAGAAGGCGATCTACTGGCTGGGACCAAGGAGGGTATATATACTATCGAAATTGGGCATAACCCATTCCAGAACCATTACCATAAACCACCTGATCCAACCAGTTTGAGCAACAACATGGTGTTTTCATTCTATGAGGATTCCCGTTCCGATCTCTGGATCGGAACCAACGGCGGTTTGAATAAGCTCGATCGGACCGGCAATCGTTTTTTTCACTACCAGCATAAACCAAACGATCCCCGTAGTCTTTCACACAACTACGTGAGGGCAATCATCGAGGATCGTAACAAAAACCTTTGGGTGACCACCAAAGGAGGTGGCCTGAATCGGTTCGATCCGCAAAGCGGTATTTTTAGCCACTTTCACCATCAACCCGACAATCCAAACAGCCTTTCCCACGATAATTTGTTCTCGATCGTGAAAGATCATCAAGATACACTTTGGATAGGCGCTGCGAACGGCCTGAACCGGTTCGATCCAAACACTCAACGAATCGAACGATTCACCTACCGACCCGATGATCCCAAAAGTCTC
Organism: Myxococcota bacterium; assembly: GCA_041560255.1. Classification (GTDB taxonomy): domain Bacteria; phylum Myxococcota; class B64-G9; order B64-G9; family B64-G9; genus JBFFBT01. The sequence goes on from JBFFBT010000021.1 coordinate 29,871, forward strand.
TCGGAGGGCTGGGTGAAACCATTGCTGATCGACATGCAAAAAAATTTATGGATCGGAACCTTTGGAGGTGGTCTGAATAAATATGTAGAAGAAACCAATAATTTCGAGCATTACAAACACCATGAGGGCGATTCCAAATCCTTATGCCATAATTGGGTGCTTTCCCTCTTTGAAGACCGTACTGGAACAATCTGGGTCGGCACCCGCAATGGATTGGCGAAATTCGATCGCAACCACAAAACATTTCAATGCTTCCAGGAGGCCGACGGCCTGCCCAACGGAGTCATCTATGGAATCCTTCAAGATGATCAAGGATTTCTATGGTTGAGCACCAATTATGGGATCTGCAGGTTCGATCCACGTACCGGACGCACCAACAATTTCACCAAAAACGACGGTTTGCAGGATAACGAGTTCAATATCGGCGCATATTTGCAAGACAAATCGCATATGATGTATTTCGGAGGAGTCAATGGATTCACTAGGTTTCATCCCGATCATGTCAGGATCGATCCGCCCAACTTGAATGTCGTGCTGACCGATTTTCAGCTGTACGACAAGACATGTCGCAGCGGTGATCACAATCCTGCAATCTCAAAGATTGTCCGGCATGGAATCGGATATCGGAAACAAATCGAGCTTCGACCTCACCAAAACACATTCACGATCGAGTTTTCGTCCCTGTATTTTCGAAACCCTGAAATTGTCGAATACGCCTATATCATGGAGGGATTGGATAAAGACTGGAAAACCACGAGCTATAAAAACCGCCGGGCATTTTATCATGACGTACCCGATGGTCGCTATGTATTCAGAGCAAAAGCCTCCCTCAACAACAGAGACTGGAACGAAACCCGCCTTGATATTGTAGTGATGCCTTCCTGGAGGAAATCGCTTAGGGTGGTTTGCATCGTCATGCTGATATTGGGAGGCATATTGGTTTTAATTTGGTTGTCTTCCCGCAACAAAAAGATCAAATCCGCAAACCAACCCGAACACACATCCATACCTGACCCAACCCAACAACTGAAATCTGCGGTCGAGATCTACAACCTCACTCTGACTGAGATTCATGTCCTGGAGTGTCTGTCCAGAGGATTGTCCAATAAAGAGATCGCCCAAGAACGCCATATATCACTCAATACGGTCAAGACCCATATCAAACAAATCCTATATAAGATGAAGTGCAAATCGAGAATCCAAGCAGCTCTTTTTGCAAAAAACGCTCTCAACAATTCTTCCCATTCTCAACAGGCCGATTCAGGTATCCGATGATTTCATAACTTTGTTGCACCTCCATGGACCAGGCGGTATAATTGATCTATATTTATTAGATCACTGGTTTTTCGTTTGTTCCGATAGACAGGAGGTGCCAAAATGTCCGATACACTCGACTACCCCCTCGAATCCATCCCTTTCCGTTGGGCACGGGATGAGCTTTCGAAGACACAGCTCGAAATCAAGCAGGGTGATAAAAGCAAGGACGTGATGAAAGTCCAAGAATGGTTGTGTTTTCATGGCATTCATACTCAACTGGATTCTGAATTCGGACCGGCCACCCACCAAGCTGTCTGTCGTTTTCAAACCATGAAAAACCTTGGGGTGGACGGTGTCGTAGGCAATCAAACCTGGAGAGAGCTTACCAAACCCATGATAAAAGTCCTGGCTCCCTTTTCGAGACTGGAAACAACCCTCGGCCGGCAGATAACCATGGTTGCCCAACGACACCTGGAGGTACATCCGATTGAGATAGGCGGGGACAATCAAGGTCCGTGGGTGCGTTTGTACATGCAAGGACATGACGGTAAAGAATATCTCTGGTGCGCCGGATTCGTATCATTCATCCTCAAACAAGCGTCCGACGCGTTGGGCATCGCACCTGTGATCCCCGGACATGTAAGTTGCGACAAACTGGCCGAACAAGCCAAAAACGCTGGTATTTTTATCTCGGAAGAAGCTCTTTTCCAAAATACTCCTGCAAGCCGAATCATCCAACCCGGTTATGTATTCCTGCGTAAAAAGACCAATACGGATTGGGTACATACGGGGATCGTCGTGGCGGCACAAAATGAGACTTTTGAATCCATCGAAGGCAACACCAACAATGACGGGAGCAGGAACGGATATGAGGTGTGCCGGCACATCAAAACATACAAGCACAACGACTACATTCAACTGTAACCACTCGATTTTTCAGCAGGCATGTTGCAAACGCTAAAAGACTCCGAATCCTCTCAATGCGATAACCACCGCGATGATCAAAACAATGATTCCAACTACGATAGCGGCGTTACCTTCCCAGCATTTGAGCCAACTTCGCCGACCACTCGATGTTTTGCTGGAAAATATGATGCAGATTTTCTTTCTGGCCATGGACACAATGGCATAGATCGCCAGAAGAACGGCAAAAATCAGGGAAATGATCGAACC
>JBFFBT010000022.1:0-31450 GCA_041560255.1 Myxococcota bacterium
CATGGATTTCATGGGCAATTGTATGGGTGAACCTGGTTGCTATTTTACTCCGGATCAAACCGAATCCAATTCTTTCACCAATTCGGACTAGGATGCGAACAATCATGTCAACCACCAAACACTACCCCCAAACTTACTCTATTTTGGTTCAAAACCTGCCCGGCGCTCTTACCAAAATCGCCCAATTGATATACCGTCGTGGAAAAAACATCGACACCTTGACGGTCGGCAAAACCCACCTGCCCAATCTTTCAAAAATCTTGATATCGGTGGACATGGATCCGCGCATGGCGGAGCAGGTGCGCCGTCAAATCGAAAACCAGCTGGAGGTGGAATATGTCCACTTGCTGGATCGCTCGTCCTGTTTGGTCACCGAAACCTGCCTGTTGCGGGTGAAAATCGAAGGCCACGAGAGCCGGGAAAGTATGCTGGGTCATGCCCATCCCTTTCGCCCCAAGGTACGCTTGATCGATCCTGACACGATGGTGCTTGAAGTCGCTGCCACGCCGGAAATCATCGACGCATTCGTGACAACCATGGAGCATTTTTGCATCGTCGATGTATCCCGCACGGGAATGACCGCAATGCCGAAAACCCAATCCATGATGTATCTCAGTGACAACCCAAAAGACCACTCGAGTGAGGCGGTGATCGAAGAAGATGTCATGACCCCCACGAAGCGTGCCGATCAGTGATGATACCGCTTTTTCTCCACTCAGACGGCTACCCAAGCATGCCGGACAATCGGAGGCATTCCTAATGAAATCAAGCCGAATCAAACACGAGCTGGACACCTTACCGCACCGATCGCTACTGGCGGCAGTCGGAATCCGAGGCAAAGATCTCGAAAAACCCTTCATCGGCGTGGCGAACGCCTACAATGACATCGTTCCGGGTCACATTCACCTCAACGAGCTCGCTCAACTTGTCAAAAACGGAATCCGGGATGCGGGCGGAATACCTTTCTCTTGGGGCGTACCAGGCATATGTGATGGACTGGCCATGCACGTCGAGATGCGTCTGAGCTTACCAAGCCGGGATCACATCGCTGACAACATTGAGCTGATGACCTTGAGTCACTCACTCGATGGCTGGGTCGGAATCACCAACTGCGACAAGATCACTCCAGGTATGTTGATGGCGGCATTGAGGTTGGGAATACCTGCCATTATGTTGACCGGCGGTCCAATGGCCGCCGGACGGCACCAAGAATCCCGGGTAGATGTAATCTCGGTTTTCGAGGCGGTGGGTAAAATCCATGCCGGTAAGCTCCCCAGGCAAGTCGGGGAGGAGCTGGCCGCCTGCGCTTGTCCCGGCGCAGGTTCTTGCGCAGGCTTGTTCACCGCCAACACCATGGCGATACTCTGTGAAACCTTGGGCATGAGCTTGATCGACTGCGCAGCCAGCGGCGCTACCCACGATCTCAAAAAACAAATTGCATATGAAACCGGCCGTAAAGCAGTCGAGCTGGTACAACAAAACATCACACCTCAAAACATCATGACCAAACAAGCCTTTCATAATGCCTGGGTCATGACTCTGGCCATGGGAGGCAGCACGAATGCGGCCCTGCATATGCCGGCCATCGCGGCTGAAGGCGCCATAGATCTGCCTCTTTCAGAGTTGGATCGACTATCGAGAGAAGTCCCCACCCTGTGCAAACTCAGGCCCAGCGGGCCTTACTTTTTAGAGGATTTTTTCGACGCAGGCGGTGCGCGGGCGCTCCTTTATCAACTCCGATCCTGGCTCAAGGAGTCGCCTACCGTGGATGGGCGCTCAATCACCCAAATCGCCGCATCGAGTGAGGTTACCCAGACCGATATTATCCGTAGTCTTGCCAACCCTTACGATCCTGAAGGGGGTATGGCTGTGCTTCGGGGCAATTTGGCCGACGAAGCGTTGGTGAAACAAACCGCCATCTCCAAGGATATGCTCGTACACCGCGGCCCGGCCCGAGTCTTTCACGACGAGGCTCAGGTTTTACAAGCGGTCACCCAAGGAGCCATACAAGAAGGCGACATCGTGGTGCTGCCTTACCAAGGCCCTGCCGGCGCGCCCGGAATGCCGGAAATGCTCACACCCACCTCGGCCATTATGGGAGCCGGTTTTTCCAAAGTCGCGCTGATCACCGATGGACGTTTCTCGGGAGGCACGCGGGGTCCCTGCATCGGGCATGTAAACCCGGAAGCCTACTTGGGAGGGCCTATCGCCGCGGTGCGCACAGGCGACCTGTTGCGCATCGATATACCCAATCGGCGCATCGATGTCGAGCTCGACCGACACGAAATCGAAAAACGTATCGGCATCTCGACGCCCCCGGAACGTAGGCTTACCCCCATGTTGAAAAGGTACCGCGATCAGATCATCGCAAAATCAACGCCATCACCCAAGCATGCTTTTGACACCTGCCGGCAGGAAAAAGCCTAAACCAACCGATAAGGAGGATCACCCATGGCAGGCATGACCATCACCGAAAAAATTCTCGCAAACCATGCCGGACGAAAGCGAGTCGAAGCCGGTGAGCAAATCTGGATCGATGCCGACGTCCTCATGACCCACGACGTATGCGGTCCAGGTACTTTTGCGATCTTTCAAAAAGAGTTCGGCCAATCCGCACGGGTATGGAATCCTGAAAAAATCATCATCATACCCGATCATTTCATCTACACCCAAGATGCTCAAGCCCGTGAAAATGTAAACACCTTGGATCGCTTCGCGACCCAACAGAAGATACGACACTATCACAAACAAGGCGCCGGCAGAGATCATGGCGTATGTCACATCATCCTGGCCAGCGAGGGCCACAACCGGCCGGGCAGCGTGCTTTTCGGCACCGATTCGCATACCTGCACTGCAGGCGCTTTCGGCATGTTTGCGACTGGGATCGGAAACACGGACGCCGCCTTTGTCATGGGCACCGGAAAGCTATGGGTCAAAGTGCCCGAGACCATCCGTCTGGTTTTCAAGGGCAATCTTCCGAACTATCTCATGGCCAAAGATTTGATCCTCGAAGTACTGGGGCGTATCGGAGTGGACGGAGCCTCATACATGGCCATGGAGTTTTCCGGGCCCGTGGTAGAAGCGCTGTCCATGCCCGAACGCATGACATTGTGCAACATGGCCATCGAGGCCGGAGGCAAGACCGGCATCGTAAAACCGGATGATGTAACCAAAAAATTTCTCCAGTCCGATTCGGATGATTCCTATGAGTGGCTCCATACCGATCCGGACGCCGCTGTCGCAAAAGAAATCATCTTCGACACCGGCCGAGTCGAGCCCAAAGTCGCCCTACCCCATAGCCCTGGTCATGTGAAATCCGTAACGGAAGTGATCGGCCGACCCATCGACTGTTGCTATATCGGATCTTGTACCGGCGGAAAAACCGAAGATTTCCTTCGGGCCGCCAGGCTTTTGAAAGGTAGAACCGTAAAAATCACGACCAATATCGTGCCCGCCACCCAATCGGTCGCGGATGATCTGCACAGAATGAAAATTGACGATCAAACCATCGCGGACATCTTTCTATCGGCCGGAGCTCAAATCGGACCACCCTCCTGCGCGGCCTGTCTGGGAGGACCTCCGGACACGTTCGGGCGCCTGGAAGGCAGGCAGACCTGTATTTCGACTACCAACCGAAATTTCCCGGGGAGAATGGGATCGCCCGATTCCAGCGTTGTATTGGCCTCACCCTTGACCGTTGCGGCGACAGCCATCGCGGGACATCTGCAGGATCCCCGTAATTACATGGAGTAAAAAACATGCAAGCCATCATAAAAGGATTGGTGTATGTTCTCGGAGACGATGTGGATACGGATCAGATCATCCCCGCCCAACACCTGGTTCTATCGCTTTCCGATCCGAAATCTAGAAAACGATATGGAGGCCTCGCCCTGAGCGGAGTGCCTACCAAACAAGCAGGCTTGCCTCGAGGCGGGATCGGATTTGCAGATCCCATAACGAACCAATCACCCTACTCGATCATCGTAGCGGGTAGAAATTTCGGTTGCGGATCGTCCCGCGAACATGCTCCCGTAGCTCTATCCGAAGCCGGCATCTTTGCCGTAGTGGCCTGCTCCTACGCCCGGATTTTTTACCGTAACGCGGTAGACGGAGGATACTTCCCCCCGTTTGAAATCGATCAGCCGATTTGGCGGGAGTTTTGCACAGGTGACGAAGTCGAGATCGATACCTTGACCAACCAGCTTTTGCATAAAAAAAACAAGGTACGATTCACCCTCAAGAGTCTCGGAGCGGCCGGCGACATCGTACGCGCCGGAGGCATATTCGCCTACGCCCGATCCCAGGGGATGATATGATCCCACCTTGATGCAAAGCACCCGGGATCAGGTACACGACCCACTCAAACACAAAAAGACACTAGAAATCCAATCGATAGCCCACACCCACAAATCCGGGATGCATGCTTACAAGCACAGGATTTTCCCGGTCGTCCATCCACAGCCACAAGATGCTGCCGACTCCAACTCCGATGGCATCCCAAGCAAGGTCCTTTCCGCTGAAAGTTTCATCATAAAGCTCCTTGCCGATACCCACCCACAAGGTCACAACCCCCGAGACAGCCATGGATTCGACTTGGTCTAGATGCACAACCTCGCGCATCGTCCAGTAGCATACGCCGTCAATCAATACCGAAACCCCGAAATGAAGAAACTTATCCCTCCCCAACCACTCGTCTTCTTGGCAAAAACCGCCCACCGGCAGAAATACCAAGAGTATGAAAGCCCAAAAGCCTGCAGGTATCGGCAACCCCCTAAAGAAATAGCTCTTACCCCACCCAAAAATCTGCATCGCCACAACCACTCCACAAAATTTTCACCCGTCTCGTAGACAAACACTTCGGCATGAAAACGTCAATAACGCCATCGAACAAGCCGGGCCGGCAAACATCATATCTTGGCGACAAACGCTTTCACACCCTTGAACGCGGTTTGACCGGATATCGGACACCTGGCTTGGTTGTCGGTGAGATGATTCACGGATTTCCAATCTCCGAATGGACTGAATCGACCATACGAGTATGGGATGAAAATCGTATCTTTTCGAATGTCCGGAGTAACCTGAGCAATTGCCTGTGTATCCCCATATCACGTCCAAATTTTTACTTTGTCGTGGTTTTGTATTCCGAGCTCTTCGGCTGCATCTACATGGATGGCACAAAACTGATGGGGAGAAACTTCGCTCAACATCTCTATCCAATGAGATGTATGACCCATTATCGCTTGAGAAGGTCGACCGGTGATCAAATAAAAAGGTCGATCGTTGTGCTGATGGTTTTCGACCACTCCTACTTTGGTGGTCAACGTCTTGTTCCCTTGAAAAATCGAATGGACAAGTTCATTTTTATGGTAGGCGATTGTCGGCTCATTCTCCCGAGCGATGTCCGGATCGGTATAGTAGTGAGGTATCGCCGTCAATCCATATGATTGGAATCGAATTTCGAGATCCTCGGACCACAGCTCAGCTTTTTTACTCTTGGTGTGAAATACCTTATCCAAAAACAGTGTATCTCTCTCTGTCACCCCATGCTCCGATACCGAAATCGGCGCCCGGAGCGCGTTGCTATGATTCTGAATGAAGTTCTCAACCAAATATCCCTGGTCTGCTCCAACAAAATTCTGTAACGCTTCGGGCTCTTTCAACTCGTCGGTGAAGATATCTTTCCAACCCATGCGTTGTCCGAGCTCGACCCACCACCATCTGTCCGGCTTGGCTTCACCCGGAGGTTCGATGAGCTTGGGAACCCACACGAACCTACTTTCATCCGAAACCGGCGCCAGTCCACCCGATTCGATCCAGGTTGCGGCCGGCAAAATGTAATCAAAATAGTACGCATTGATGTTTCGAGTCAGCCCATTGTAGACACTAAGCTCGAGCCCTGCGATTGCTTTTCTTATCGCCGATTGATTGGGCCATTGCGTCAGCGGGCTTCCGGCGGAAATAAGCGCTTTGAGCTTGTACGGATAGGCATCATTTTCAAGAGGATCGAACCAACCCGCCGGGCTCTTACATAGCTCGACATCAGGTTGTGGAAGCTGATCTTGGGAAAGAGGGATTTCCCCGGTGGAAGTGCCTCCGTTGTTCAAACAGCCATAACCCATGGACTTACCGCCGAAATGCCCGGTAATCGCCGCAAGTAAATACAAAGCCCGGTGGGTCTGTACCGCATTGGCGTGGTGGCTGATGCCGGTATTTCCCAGCATGATGGATTTTTTTGTGACGGCATATCGGTTGCCCAAATATTCCAGCTGTTTCTCGGGTATGCCGGTGATCTTCGCACCCCATGACAGATCATACTCTTTACTCAAAACCTCCTGCTTCAAGGTTTCAAAGCCAATCGTATGATTATCGACGAATTCATGGTCGATGAGATCTTTAATAATGACATGATGAATCAAGCAAAGAGCAAAGGCCAAATCGGACCCGGGTCTGATGGGCAACCAAGTGGATGCATGTTTGGCCGTATTCGTACACCGAGGATCCACAACCACGAGATCACAATCACCTTTCACCACCCTGGATTGTAAACGCTGGAACAAAACCGGCCGGGTGACTTCCAGATTGCTTCCGATCAAAACATAAAGGTCGGCACCAAAGAAATCGTCATCGGTGTATATCCAGGGCGGATACCGAGTACCAACAATTGATTCACCAGCCGGTTTTGCGGAATAGTTGCAAAACGGTCCGGTCTTTTCGTAATTGGGTGTACCATAAAGCTTGGCAAAAGCACTGTTGAGCTTGCGTCCGTCCGAGCTGCTGCGACCGCAAGCCCATATGCCCAAAGCTCTTGCACCGTCCTTTTTTCTGATCGAAATCAACTTATTTGCGATCTCGTCCAAGGCCTGCTTCCAACCAATCTTGACGAAATCAGCTTCAACGCCCCGGGATCCTATGCGTTTCAATGGATGGGTAAGCCGAAAATCACTGTTGAGCAACGCAAGACTCCCATAAGGTTTGATACAAATGTTGCCTCGAGTAAGCGGGTCGTCGGGGTTGCCGCTTACATGAACCGCCTGGTTTCCGCGGATGTGAACAATCATGCTGCAACCGCACTGACACCACATACAGCCGGTTACATACTTTTTTATGTCATTTCCGGAGGGCGCAAGCTTCTCGGTCAGTGAGCATGACAGCACAGGACAAACTCCCAAAAAAGCTGCCGCTTCCAGGGCTGCTTTGATAAATGCTCTACGATTCATCACTTCTTTCCCTCAATAAAAATCATTCCGAACACTACGAGATAACGAACCCAATCGAGCCGTTTCCGCCAGGATTGTATCTTTTTTAGTATAGCAATTTCCGATATTAAGTATCATAATTTCCGTTGCATACGCGTAACATGATCATTCGATCCGGTCAACAATAAAATCCGTTTGGGTTGGCTGTACGGGATGAAAACCCCGTTCCGCCTATCGAGACCCGACTATCGATTTGACGGAAGCTCAAAACCGGCAATATCATACCTGCCGGCGGCATATACTCCCACACCCGGTTCCAGAGTGGAGTATATCCAGCGGGTGATGTGGGCCGAGTCCATCGCCACAATTTTACCCCAACGTTGCATATAACGATGTATTGAGAGCGCACGAAATTAGCTGACTACAACAAACACTAGTGTCCAATACATCCAACTATCAGAGAGTGTATGTATGAAATGATTGGACAAGAGTGATATTCCTATAAGAGGAGAGAGTACGGAGGTTGATCACAAGCTGATTCGGGACCAGATCCGATCGTCCAAATCCACGAGCGAACCCAACACCACGTCCGCCAGAGCCAATCTGGGATCCGATGCAAGGGATTTTTCCGGCACCACCACCGCCTTCATCCTGGCAGCTTTGATGGCTATCAATCCAGGCAAAGAGTCCTCGAAACCAACACACTTTTCCGGATCGACCCCCAGTTTGCGGGCGCACAATAGATATACTTCCGGATTTGGTTTTCCGTAAGGCAGATCGACCGCCGACTGGATCCAATCAAATTGGTCCAAGACACCCAAGCGCCCCAAGGCGGCTTCGATCAATGCGTGATCGGAGGCTGTGGCTAAACCCACCTTGAGCTCCTTGCGACGCATGTAAGCAATGGTTTGCACCGCACCCGGTCTGGCCTGGACTTCTTTCCGAATAAGCTCAAGCACCCGCTCGTGAATCCTCGCAACGATTTGCTCTTGGGACAGATCCTCGAACCTGTAATGCCGGTCATAAAACCGCACAACGTCCACCAAGCCCATTCCTACCGTCTGGGAAACCTGATCCTCGCTTAGTACTACACCCATGCCTCCAAAAACTTCCCTTTCGGCCTGAGCCCAAAGCGGCTCTGAATCGACCAACAATCCATCCATGTCGAAAATCGCTGCTTCTATCATACCGGGTCGTTCCTTGTGCAACTTTCGGGAGCACCACAAAAATTATACTTGCTCGAAATACCAAACAGACGGTAGAAAATCAATGTTTCTACGAATCAGCATGACGATTTTATCATCCAGCCAAGTCTGGATATAGCTATTGAACTGCGCATCAATCTTTCTGCTCAATTTTTCGCTTACACTCTCGACGATTTTTTGCGGCATACCGAAATGGACGGTTTCCTGAGACGGATTGAGTCTATCCTCGATGAAATACACTACCGGCATCACACCGTAACCCAACACCTTGGAAATAGATCCGATCTGGCCCCAACACACCTCGAGTTTCTCAACCTGATCCATAGGTGATCCGGTGGAAGACAAACAAGAATTTCCATCGTCGCGATCCACGCGGCATCCAACCTGAAACCACACGCTGATTGTAAAAATCAATACACACATCGACTTGATACTTCTCATTGTACACCTCCCGTCGTACTCTTTGGATACCATATTTTATCAAACAACCCGGCATTGCCCATGTGCGAACGCTGGGTCATTTTCGTATCCCCGGTTTTATTTTTTTGGTTACATGTTCGTGAAGTATGCAACCCCTCAAGTTGGAAGCGGCTTCTACACCCTATGCTTCAAAGTTGTCAAGATTAATCGTAATAATTTTGATTTTTTTTTCGCACACAAATAATAATACAATTACAAATAGTTACAAAATACATGGGATTCATTCGCACAAATTGCGATCCGTCTTGGGAGATATAAAATCCCTTTCGGCCCACTTCAAGTTGCATTTTTCCGGCCAAGTCATTTTGGCCGGCGTCAAATCGTAACAGTCGCCGAGCTTGCACTGATTGAAACGACAGGGCAGCATCAAAGTAAAGGCACAGTTACCGTCCGATTCATTGTTGGCAAACTCCAACTTGCCACCATGCGCGATGGCCAGATTGCTGGCAATGGCCAATCCCAATCCCAATCCGTGTCGCTTTTCGATCGGTACGGCAAACGGCACGAAAAATTGATCCGACAGATTTTTAGGTACACCGGGCAAGTTTCCCGAAACGTCCACGTAAAGACATTCAGATTCTATCCAAGCCCGGATCCAAATCCGATGTTCTTTGCCTCCACAGTCAAAGTAACTCAAAATATCCCGCATGTTGTGAAAGAGTGTCTCGATGAGACGGGTTGTCTGCCTGGGATCGATGGTCACTTCACTATCCTCGTCCAGTTCGAGCTTGGTCGCCAAATCGATACCGACCCGCTCCAGATCTCTTTGGGTTTTCTCTAGAAGTCGAGATAAGAACTGCTTGGCGCGGATGGTCTGAACCATCAACTGATGGGTGCCCACTCGGGCATATTCAAGAAGCTCTTCGAGCATGCATTTCAAACGATCCTCTTGTTTGGTGAGGGTGTGCAAATCGACCGCCAGCTGAGAAGGCTCGTCGCCTTCCTGAACATCCAACAACAACATCTGGGTCAAGCCCATCATGCTCTGTAAAGGCACTTGTAGGTCCTGAATGATGCGAGAGGCCATGCGTCCAATGGCTGCCAACCGGCTCTCGGTTTCACCTAGTTTTCTCTCTAGATATCTAGAACGCAGTTGCGCCGCCACACGAGCCTTGAGCTCGCGTATATCAAATGGTTTGACCAAGTAATCGTTGGCGCCCGCGCTCAAGCCCTCGACGATGGCCTCCGGACTCGATTTCGATGCCACCAAGATGATAGGTACATACACCAAATCCTCACTTTCTTTCATCTTGCGACATAGTTCGTATCCATCCATATGCGGCATCATGATATCGGCAATGACCAAATCCGGCCTGAATCGGTGGGCGATCTCAAGGCCCTCCAGACCATCGGCGGCCGTGTTGACGTGGTAATCGTTACCCAGTGATTCGGCAATAAAACAACGCAAATCATGGTTGTCTTCCACAATCAAGATTCTCGGTCCATCTTGCTTCCACATGACAATAGACGGATCACCTTGCGAGTTGGTATGTATGGATCCGATATCGGCAAACAACGTCTCGGCCCGCCTCGATGCAACGACTTGCCCGGCAGTGACGGATTCGGCATGCGCAGCCGCCAATCGATCCTCTCGGCGTCTGAAACGTTTTCTCCGCTCGGGTTGCGAATCGATTTTTCGGGGAAGCCGTATCAAAAACAAAGCGCCGTGACCTACTTTTGAGCTTAGACTGATGCTGCCGCCATGCAGAGCCACCAACTCCTGAACCAAGGCCAACCCCAAGCCGCTACCCTCATGTATGCGCGATCTCGAATCGTCCACCTGATAAAATCTCTCGAAAATATGGGTTCTTTCTTCAACCGGAATGCCTGGGCCCGAATCCTGCACGGAGAAAAAAACGCTGTCCTCGTCATACCCGGCGCGTACTTCGATACTACTGTTTGCAGGAGAAAACTTTATTGCATTGGACAATAGATTGGATCCCATGATTTCCACCTTTTCAATATCCAAACTGGAGTCGGGAAAACCATCGGATCTTTCGTATTCGATTTGAATCTGTCGAGCCGACGCATGCGGGCGGGCGGCTTTGGTCAACTCCTCCATGATCGCCGCCAAGTTGAGCTGAGTTGGATTGAGGCGCATTTTTCCATATTCTATGGAGGTCATATCGAGCAACATGTTGACTTGTCTCAACAAGCGACGCGCATTCGCGTTGACTGTCTCAAGAATAGATCGTAAACGAGCATCGAGATCTTGTGCCAGCATGGACTCAATTGGACCCACAATTAAGGTCAAGGGAGTTCTCAACTCATGACTCACATTGGCAATCAATCTGGTTTTGGCTTCGCCCAGCTTTTTGAGGTTTGCATTGACGAATTGGGTCTCGAGCCTGAGCATGATCTCACGTTGCAGGCGGTCCAGGTTCGCCACCGTACCAAATAGGGTAAACAAACACGCGGTCCCCAAAAAAAAGAGAGTTTCCAACAAGGCGAGATCTTGTTCCAATCCATAAAAAGCGATATTCAAGCCGAAATAGCTTAAAAGAATCGCGACACAAAAAACCAGAGTATGTCCCAATCTCCATGGAAGGAAGAATCCCGACAACATACATACCAAAATGATCCCGACTGAATAGGCGCTTTCAAATCCGCCTTGGATGATGGTCATACCGGTAATCACCAGACTGGCCAGATAGGAAACCGACACGGACAGAATTCCGATGAATTTTTTTCCGTCTTGGGTGAATGTCAACCAATATACCAGAAGAAATCCAGTACATGCTCCCAAACGAAGAAACAAAAAATACCAGGCATGCTCCGGGACAACCATCAGATCAAGGAGCCAAAAAAACATGAATACCGGAACACCGATTCTCAATGCAACCCGGGTTCTCAACAGCAAAAACCCAGAGTACTCCTGGTTAAAACCACTTTCAAACAACTTGGGATCCATTTCTTTGAGTCGGTCGATTTTTTCCATCACAAGCTTTCAACCCTTTGCTGAATGATTATGACGTTCAACCACTTGACGATCATTCCAAAAAATTCTCGAATGATCCTGCGACTTGCCCCGTACAGAGTAATAAGAAATAACGCTTGTACGATTACCACTCGCAATCGGAAGGAAACCGATGATTGCAAAAAAAACCGGAAGGAATGCTTGGGTAAAAAAGCCCAATCCAAAAAAGTGCGTAGTGCGCAGTTGTACAACCTGCTTTTTGCATAGCGCCATCCGCAAGAGAGGCCCCCAGCGAACCCCCCGCCGGATGACGACCTGCAACCCGTCAGTCTACCAGCCCAAAAGATTTACCATTGAATCCCAAAACGAACTCAGACGAAACAAACTCTTCATACCATCCAAATCGACAATCTCAGCGCGCCGTCAATCCCCGCTCGTTCGCACTCCATCCATCAAAACCCCCGCTTTTCGAATCTTGAGTTGTCGACCTCGTTACAACGCGTAGATATCATTACCGCACAACGAATTCATAACGAAAGCCATTTACCGCACCTTATTCTCGTTCTTATATGCTTAAATTCACATAAAATGATCCCGATCTTGATAGAGCAAATCGATTGCCCGGCGACGGACTTTATCTGGGTCTATCAAAATTGACAAAAACCATGTTTTCTTCACGCCCCGTTTGAAATGGCACTTTATGTTTCAACTGTATCTCGATTCTAACCCGCTGTCCCACTCCGCCGACTTCACGAGGCACCACCATCGCCACCGCGGATTCGAAAAACGTGGTATCCAAGAAACGCCGGTTGTTGCGCAAGGGAATTACCGTATTGTCGAGCTCCAAAACCACCAAGCTATCACCTTCTTCGACGACTCGATATGAGACAGGTGCGTTGGTTTTCACAAATACGCGTGAAACATCAGCGGTTTGCTGAAAGCCCACCCAAGTCATGTGCTTGATAGCCGTCGACATTTCCACCCGCTCTTCCACCTCGATGTTTTGTCCCTCATCGAGAGCGGAATCCGATATGGTCTGACTGCTTGCCGGCTGATTCGGTGGATTATCCGCAGGGCTCGATTCAACTTCGACTTCGCTTTCAAGCGAATCCTGCTCGGCGACTTGATCAACATTCTGGTCGGACTCTGATCCAAAAAGTCTCTCCTGGGTGTTTTCGTCCGCCGAGTCGGCCGCCGGCTCTTGTTGCGCCGAATCCGCTTGCGCCAATGTCAAAACAGGCGCCGGCACAGGACGATCCTCTGCTCGGATTTCATCAACCGGCTTGCGGGAAATGCCGTCAGCAGGCAACGCATCCGGTTTCATGGAGGCAGTTTCAATGATCTTGGATCGGCGTGCGGGAACCGGTCTCGAATCCGGATTCACCCTGGGTCTCGGATCTTGTTCGGGCTTATCTTTTTTTACCGAAACCCCGGACAGATCATCGGCCAGCGCCCTATCATGGGCATGCATATGAGAGCCCGAAGCAACCGAAGTAAGGTTCACCTCGTCGGTGGGTTTTTGGGATGTCGACCCGCCTTCGATGAAACCGGCGCCATCTGAAGGCCCCAATGGCACACCCGCCGAGACCAACAATCCGCCTACTCCCGGCATGATGTATACGAGCAACGTACCACCTCGAACACCTATCCGATATTCGATCTCGCTGGACAATGAAATCATGACCCTTGCGACACTCTCGGAGGCTTTACCGATCTGGCGCACCCTGACACTTTCCACCAGTCCACCTTGTCCATCCATGGCGGCAGGCACACCCACCACCCGGCTTTCGGCAATATCCACAATGACCCGCCGGGGGGAATCTTGTTTGAAAGTCGTAAAGTTGGGGGCTTGTTCTCCAACGATTTCTATGACATATCCCTCACCTTGCCGGCTGAGCTCAACATGTCTTATGTGGTTTACGGCATCCGCCTGGATCGAAGCAGGCAGACACACCCCCAAATAAAAACAGGCCCAAAACAGCCACCTTCTTTTGGTCATACGCATGCCCGGACCTCCAAGTTGCTTTTCTTGTAAGGTATCATAGTCATATCAAAAAGAACAAGTTTCTTACCTTATTATCCCGGGCGAAAATCCTTGACGCAGCAACCAATCTCGGGCTTCCCCAATTACAGTCAACGAACCGGTGACCAAAACGGGAGATCCGGATTCGATCTTCAAGGCATCCAGTGCGCTTTCGACGCTTTGAAAAACACGTGGGGGCGATGAGAAAAGAGGCGTGAGCGCTAGAGGATCTTTACCACGGGCATCCTTCGGCCTCACCAGATTGACCAGGTTCGAATAGGGCAGGATGAGCGGCAACATCTTGTCAACCTGCTTGTCTTCCAGCACCCCGAACACCAATCGTACCTTTTGATCCTCAATGATTTCCTTCAAGGTCTCAACCAACACCCGCATGCCGTCCGGATTATGAGCACCATCCAAAATCCACTCTCCATTCCGACCGAAACGCTCGAATCTACCGGGCCAATGCACCTTGGAAAGACCATTTTCGACGGAAGTCCGGCTGGCTTTCCAACCATGTGGCTCTAAAAACGGCAAACACGCCGATGCAACCGCGGCGTTGTCAATCTGGTGTTTACCTGCAAGACCGAGCCTGACCGGCCCGAACTCTTTCCGGCCGATACGAAAGTGGACGTCTTTTGAGCTTCCACTGGCTTCAAAGTCCTCACCCAGAACCGATATGGGCGCTTGGAGCAACTCTGCTTGCGCGCGAATCACCTCGAGGGCATCCTGAGACTGACGGCCACAGACAACCGGGATTCCAGGCTTGATGATACCGGCCTTTTCACCAGCAATAGCCCGTATGGTATCTCCCAACCACATGGTATGCTCGAGATGGATGGGCGTAATCACCGACACTTTGGGGACAAGCACGTTGGTGGCATCCAAACGCCCTCCCATGCCGCATTCCATCACCGCCAGATCAACTCCGGCCTGCGCAAACAACATCATCGCCAAAATGGTCGTGCATTCGAAAAACGTAAGCGGGCAAAACGAGCTGGCGCCTCCACGCTGCTGGTACCAACTGCCCGCGTTCATCTTGGCAACCACATCCTTGTGCTCGATCCATTCTTGAACCTCTTCTGGATCCAATTTCAACCCATCTTCCAACAAGCGATCCATAGCGGTCTCGATCAAGGCATCGTCTACCGGCCGGCCATTGATTTGGAACCTCTCTCTGTAATGTACCAAGTGGGGAGAAGTATACAGTCCGACTTTATACCCGGCCTCCCGCAATACGCTGTCCAAAAAAGCTGATGTAGATCCCTTGCCGTTGGAACCCGCCAAATGGATCGAATCAAATTTGTTTTGAGGCATTTTAAGATTTTTTAAAACATGCCGCGTGGATTCCAGGCCGAATCGAATGCCCCGGGGTTTGAGCGCAAAAAGAAAAGCGGTTGCATGATCTATTCGCATTGTTTCACTCACCATTCGAGTCAAGATCTGGAGCCACGCAAAACCACAGCGCGCCCATCCCGGATATACCTGACTCACCAAAGATTACGATACGGGGTTGATTGGGGGAAATTTCACCGATCAGATATCTCCAAACTTCTCCTTCATTTCTAGAAACTCGAGATATTCCTGCAAACGATTGCCGTCGTACACCAGGTAACCATCTTCATGCTCACGGATGAGTTTCGCCTTGAGTAGTTTGGCCAGAACTTCATCCACTTTGTTTTTCTGTAATCCAATTTTCTTTGCCAGACCCTCCGAGTTCACTTCTACGACGATTCCCTCGGGCTCCTGTTTTCCTCTGGAGGCCAAATGAGAAAGAAAGTGAACCACCCGGCTGTTGTAATCACGCAACATCAGGTTTTCAATTTGCTCATCCGCCTCTTGAAGCCGTTGGGCTAAAATTTTAATCATACGAATGGCGATTTCCGTATTGCCGCGTATCATCGAATCGAAAGTTTTGGGTCCAATCACCAACAACCGCGAATCCTCGACCGCCACGGCGGATGCGGATCTAGGTTTTTGGTTGATGATCGCCATCTCTCCGAAAAAATCACCCGCTACCAAAGTAACCAGAACCTTTTCAACGTCCCGGGAACGCTTGGCAATATTGATTTTTCCGGATTGGATGACAAACATTTCGTTGCCCCGCTCGCCTTCTTTGAAAACGATGGTCCCAGCCGGATATTCCTTACCATAGCGTTCAAACAACTTATCATTATCGCTCATGGGAACCCACTCCCTGTCGTCTTGGTTTTACCAACCCTATCTCCACTGCCCGCGGTATCTTCCAGCCCAAAAACAACTCTCGCAGCAAAAACCCGTATCTTCAATACCATTGACCCACAATCGGCCATCTTGTATATTTCGAACATACCATTTCGCAAAGCAGACTACCTCGATACGCCCGTATCTGTCTACACATTTTATAGTACCACCAAGCACCTTCGGATGAATACCACGCCCATTAATAGATCTTTATCATCATCATGAAATGGTCTTTGCCTTGCCGACCCCAAGCAGGTACAATCCCGACACCTCATTTTTCAATCGGAACGAAATAACCATCCCAGTCGTCTCCAGGCGGATTGCGTTTCATCACATGACAACGTTCCAAGTACATCCTTGAAACCGGGTCGTGGGGTATACCTTGAAACATCTCGATGGCGACATCCCACTGCTTGGTCCGATACGCCGAAAGAGCTTGATGAAAAAGCTGCAACCAAGCGTCATGCTGATCGGGAAGGCCCGCATGTAATAGCTCATGGATCTGAACCGGTTCCTGTTTTCCTTTTACCCTCACGACATCCAACTGCCGAAAAGTAAACTCACGCGATACCAAAGATCGAGTGAACTCACTGACGATGATATGAGTCGAATATATCTTATTGAGTCCCTCGAGCCTAGAACCCAGATTCACATGGTCTCCTATGACCGTGTAATCGAAAAGGGTTTGGGAACCCATATTGCCCACCGACATGTAACCGGTATTGATGCCGATACCGATATCCAGCACATTGAGACCTCGTTCTTTCCAACTCTTTTGCAGTTCACCCAGTTTGGACATCATATTCAAAGCGCAATGACAAGCCTCTTCGGCGTGCTCTTTATAGGCAACCGGCGCACCGAAAAAAGCCATGATTGCATCCCCCATGTATTTGTCCAAGGTTCCGCGATGTCGAAAAACGATATCGGTCATCGGCGTCAAATACTCATTGAGCAATTCGGTCAGATCTTCTGGATCCAGTTTCTCGGATATGGTCGTAAACCCTCGTATATCGGAAAACAACACTGTAAGCTCACGCCGTTCACCTCCCAATTTCAATTTGGAGGGTTGCGCGAGCATGATATCAATCACACTGGGAGCGAGGTAGAAATGAAATGCTCGCCTAAGCTTTCTTTTTTCACGTTCCTCGGTGACATAACGGTATACGGATACCCCGGCGAACAAGACGCAAGCATGCATCACGGGCCATAAAATATGTGCTTGCAACCCGTTGAGAAAAAGAACGAAGTAATCCGCAACTCCCAGTCCTATCAAAAATCCGACGGTCAATCCCAAACCCAATGTCAGCCGAACACGATTCAGAAGAACACTCAGAAATATACCCATCAATACCATGAACAACACTTCCCACACGGTAAAATGCTCGGATCTCAGCATGAAGTCCCGATTGATCACGTTCTGGATTACACTGGCATGGATCTCGACCCCGGGGTAACTATGATCAAAAGGAGTGGGTCTCAAATCATAAATCCCAATGGTGGTAACACCCACCAAGACGATTTTTCCGAATACCGCCTTGCAAGCCCGCTGGTCACCCTGCAAAACATCTGCAGCTGAAATATGTAGAAATGTTTTTTGTCTTCCATAGTAGTTGACTCGAAATCTACCGCCCGATTCCACCGGGATCTCGACGTGCTGCGGACCCGGCATACCGGCCGGACCCAGGTACAAACCTATATACCCGGGTAGGTACTCCTTTTTGGTCAAGGTATGCGCTACCACCACGACAGGTTTTTGATGGTACAAGGAGAGAATCTGCAGCGCCAGGGATGGATACAGATTATCCTCGAAAGCAAACACCAAAGGCACATGTCTGTAAATGCGATCAGGATCGGGTATCTGGTTGAAATGTCCATATGTCTCGACCGCCTCGGACAACCCCGGCAGGTTGGCCCTCACACCCAATGCCTTCGGAAAGGCGTCCGACGCCAAAACCCCCGGATAGCTGGCTGTGTAGGCAACCGTCCCGAATCCTATGCTGTTTTTGCCCTCCCGTATTTCAGCTGCATCCAATTTTTGCACTTCATCCGCACTGGTGAAAAAAAAGTAACCCAAGACCACATTTTCAACTTCGTTCAAAATACTTTCAAAGATCCGATCCCCATGGCTCTCTGCGCGAAACGTATGCAATACACTCTCGAACTTCTGATCTTTCGGGTACGTTTTTTCGTACTGTTCGATAATCTTCGTCAAAACCGCCTGAACGCGATTGTTTTCGGCTTCGGCAAAAACCATATCAAATCCGATGATTTTTGCGCCGCACTCATGCAGTATTTTGGTCAACCCGGCCATCTTTACCCGAGGCCACGGCCAGGCTCCCAATCCTTCGGTGCGCACGCTCTTTTCATCTACCGCGACGATCACCACATCGGCTCGATCCCGAAACTGCTTTAATTCTTTCGGTTCTGCTCGACTCAACCTCAGGTTGAATTTCCAGTCCATCCAGACGTTTTCAATCGTGTTGAGAAATCTGACAACACCCGAATCGGTCGTTTGGCATACCGGAAGTTTAAAAGTACAAAATACAAGCGTAATGAGAAGTCCAAGCTTAAAACCCGAAGGAGCAATCATCCGCTTGAGCATCGGCCGCATTCCCTAGGAATTTACTGTCTTATAATACCCCTTCATGAAACTCTCACAAACCACAACTCGTTGTATTTTTTCATATCATTCCCCACCTTCATGACATGACGTAGGCCTAGGACGAAGGCCGGATCCTAAGTTGGTGTCCGTATCAAAACTCTTGGAATTTGTTTTTGAGACGGGCACCAGTTATGAAAATTCGCCCTATGTATCTGAAGGTTAGAGCACAAATGGCAGTCGTGTCAAAAACCTGAACGGGAATTTTTTCAGGTTTCTTGACAAATATCCTACATGTAGTACACTGTAGTCATATTTCTGACACCGATGACCCCCTCCTGTCTTCGGTGTTTGGCTCCTGGGCAAAGGGCGAGCGCGCACTCGCCCTTAATTTTTCATGCAAGATCTAAATGTACATCAATCCAGGTATGGGTATAGGATGGCGGGCATGCCGATGAGCAACCTCGAAAAGATTTACGATGCAGGTTTTTTTTCTAAATGGGGAAGTGAAAACCCTGCATATATTGCCTCCGCCAGAGTTATCTGCAAGGTACTGCATCAAAAATTTCAACCCACCCGAATCGTCGACATCGGGTGCGGCTCTGCAGCCTACGCCCATTTTTTCAAAAACCTCTCTGTGAAGGTGGTTTGTATCGACGGGGTGCTTCCGCCGGAACGCTACGCATACGAAAAAAACATAAAGATCAGAGATTTGACGCAACCATTTGCAAACCTATGGGGCCGGTTCGATCTATCCTTGTGTTTGGATGTAGGCGAGCATATTCCTGAAGCGTCATCGGAAATCTTTTTGGACAATATTACCCAATTCAGCGATCGCCTGGTGCTTTCCTGTGCACCTCCCGGGCAAGGCGGACATCATCATGTGAATGAACAACCCAAACGCTACTGGATCGAAAAGCTCAAGCGGCACGGATTTGCCTACAACCGAAAAACTACAGGCCAGTTATGTGAAACTTTCAAACGCATTCGTACCGCTTACATGTGGATGTGGGAACATGTAAGCATCTACGAGCGATCCTTTTGATAGCCATTAATACCCAGAAATCCGTCGCCGCCAAAAACAAATTTGGAAAATATTCGGGAAACTTCGGCTTAGCGTTTTTTCAAGTTGAATGGAATGGTGACATTACGCACCTGCCCGCGATAAGGCCGAAACCGCAGGGCGGCAATTTTTTTGGATAGGCATTGATGCAAAGGCCCATTGTCAAGCCTGATGTCATCCATCCTGAGTTGCCCGGCCCGTCCATCGTTGGATATTGAAAACTCGATGGTTATCTCGGACGGAAGATCCGGGTTGGTGCGCATTACACTTCGAATACATGAATAAAATCGTTGCAGGTTTCTTCGGTTGTAGACAACACTGGTAATTTCTTCGTTGCTCAACTGTCCCGAGGAAGCGGGTTGACGCACCGATTTTTTACCTTTGTCCGAGGTAACCCGGTCAGTTGATGAAATGTCCGAGTGGATATCGACCAATGCAGGCGCATCGTCAATCAGGATCTGATCGATCTCGATTTTCTTACCGTCCGGGCCTGATTGCGGGTGTTTGATCTCGAAAGCCACTTTCGATTGGATTTGAAGCAAAGGCAAATGTTTTCCGGCCCATTTTTTGAGCCTGGAGTTGCTGAAATCGCTCCGATACGCAATGAGGTAATAACTCGCCCCAAATCCGAGCATCAGGACAAAAAAGGACATCGACATCATCTTGAGCATCACCCGGCGGCGCCGGCGTCTGAGATCCCGTTCAACTTTCAGGCGGGCCTCGTGGGCTTGTCGGGTAGCTTTCGCCTTGATCAGGAAAGGTCGAAATCCATCAATATCTTCAATGAGTCTCCACTCGCCCTCTTCTTGCGATACTTCCGTGGTCTCGACCACTTCACCGGAAAACATTCGATCTACGATCTCTTTGGCCGTTACTGGGCCATAGATCTCGTCGCGGAGTTTAAACAACCAATCTCCAGGAGGTGGGTGATATACCCGCTCCTCGGTCTCAGATATGGTTTGCTCCGATGTTTGGCTCGTATGCGCCTCTGCGTCCATGCGTAAGGGGCTCTGTTTGCTTTACGGCCCACCCGGATTCCTGAAAACACCGGCTGTCCGAAGGTTTTTTCCCAAACTCTTTTATACAAACTATCACAGAAGATTGGGGATTGAAAGCACCAACGCGAACATACATCTCCATCAACATCCCGGGTGTTTGAACCCTCCATCGTTTCAGGTTGAAAAATGCAAAAAATCTTGGTATTATCAGCCTTTCAAATACAATCGCATGCGGGTGCAAACCATGGACGACGAGAGAAAAAAATCCCTGGGCAATGATCCGATTTCCGAAGCCGCTCGCAAAGCCGAGCAGGCCGTCTTGCAAGACGGCCTGGACGAACCAGAGAACCTGGACTCAATCCATCCCCACACTCCTACGGTTCAAGGTTTGCAAGACTCTCAGTACGCCGGGATACCTCCTGCAAAACCGGCGGAATATGCTTCCGTTTCTGCGCCATTTTCAAAAACCGACGTCTACACCGACATCCACGATGAAGCCCACGCTATGCCGCCGACAAACATTTTTCCAAAAAACACCCAAACCGATCTCAAGCAACCACCTCGCGAAGCTCATTCAACCGGCTCATATCCGACAGGCAATCGAGCTTCCACCCGGCGTTTACTCAAGCCACTACTATGGCTGGCAATCATCGGCGCGGTGATTGCATCCGTTTGGCTGGGCATCGATTTTTGGAGGCAACAGGTTGCGAAGCAAAAAGAAGCGCAGCTGAAACAACTCAACCAAAAAAGTCGGGATTCCCTGTTGGATTCGGCGGTAGAACAAAACCCTCGGAAACCTTGAACGGCTTTTCGTTCTATAGCCGCATTTTTTTTGAAAATCGGGTCAGATTTCGAACACCTTCGGCGGTGACCACCACGAGGTCTTCGAGCCGGACGCCCCCGACTCCACGATAATACAAGCCTGGTTCCACCGTCACCACCATGCCCTTTCGGAAACGAACCCGGCTGGCTCGACCCATCGTCGGATCCTCGTGTAAGTCCAATCCGACCCCATGTCCGATGGAATGTATAAAACCCTGCATCATACCGTCTTTGGCATGCGTTTCGTATCCGTTGGCTTGAAAAAATCTTTCGACCATCCGGTGGACCCGACCACACTCCACTCCAGGCCGAATGCTCGCCAAAGCCAGTTTTTGGGCTTCCATCACGGCTCGATGCTGCCGAACCAACTGAACCGAAGGCTTTCCTTTGACAAAGGTTCGGGTCATATCGGCCCAATAATGATTTTGTATGGATCTTGGAAATATATCAATGACAACCGGTTGACCTGGACGTACTGGTCCGCTGCCCACATTGTGAGGCGCAACGGATTGATCTCCGACAGCCACAATGACTTGGGGGGCCGTACAGTTTTCCTGCATCAGGGCGACCTGCATGACTTTTCGCAAGGTATCCACATGCAGGGTCCTGCCTGCATAGAGCAATCGGTTTCCCACTTCCCGACTGGCTTTCAATACATTCACCGCTTGTGTCATGGCCTTCTCGGCGGCACGCTGCACCTTGGCAATGCATTGGATCTCATCGTCCGTTTTGATAATTCGCTCAGGAAATATTTTCCCTTCCAGAACATGCACCCGAATGCCGCTGCTACGAAGCCGATCGGCCAAGCCTATCGGAAAATCCGCCGCAACCCGGATGCTGCGTGAGCGGATTTTTCGCAAGGCCGCAACCAATATCGAAGCATATCCAACCTTGTGCCGGGAAGATTTACGCCCAACAGCGAGATCCCTGACAAGCTCGTATCCAGACCACACTTCATCGACGTCGGCTTGTCTCCTGGCTCGATCCACCTCAAAGCCGGAAATAATGAGAATCGATCGGCCTTCATGCTTCAACATGCAGTATGGATCATGTGAGGCGAAACCGGAGCCGTATAAGATGTCCGCATTGGACTCCGAATTCCCGAACAGAAGAAAAGTACCTGCCTTTGAAATCATGTCTCAGTGTGAGGCTCAAACCGCCACAACTTTTTTCACCTCAGGCACTTCCTCTTTCAAGACCGCCTCGACCCCCATCGACAGTGTCATTTGCGCCCCGGGACAACCTGCACAGGCACCTTGCAAGCGCACCCGAACCTCGCCACTCTCCTCGTCAAAATCCACCAATTCCAAGCTGCCTCCATCGGCTTCAAGGTATGGCCTGATCTTTTCCTCTATCACTTTCTCTATCTTCTCTTTCATCAAAAACTCCTTTTTTTATCAATAAACTAGCACGCTCAATCCCGAGTGTCAAACCCCTACACCAACACCCTTCCAAGGGAAACCAACCCAGTAAAAAACCAGCCAATATCCCAAAATCAAAGAAATCAAACACAAAATTCCCGCAAAAAAAACGTTTTCCGACAAATAACGTTTGAACCAGGCAAAACCAGCTATCACGCCCAAAAAGCCCATCAGCGGTGATCCGATTCCCCATACCATTTCCGCCGTGCGACTGTCAGGCATATGGGTATGAATCCAAGCGGAAAAAAGCATGGTAACCACCACCGCGAGGATCAAACCCATAACGGCACCAAAACATGCCGACCAGGGCAGCTTATCGTCCCGATTTTCCGTATCCGTATCCATGCGGCCTTTCCTTAGATTACCGTCTTAGAAACCTCGGTATCTGCATGCGCTGAAACCGTAACCCGGTGTCCACGACAAAACGTGCGTATATGCCGGACACTCTTCAGTCTAAACCCTGCCCGCTCGGCTGTCGAGGTTTACATATCCACCAAAGATAGTCTAAGGCTCGGATCGAATATTCCCCCTTGGACTGCGGCTCTTTGGGCAACAGCCAACGTTCTTGGACATCCCGGCAACACCGCGCCATTTTTGAGCTCGATTTGGGCTGAAGAAATAAAATGGTCTGTGCGCAAGGCTCTGATGCCCATACATCATACTGCGACATTCTGCTCGAGCTTGGTTCGTATAGCACCTTTTCTTCCGTATAAAAACGAAGCAAGCTCACCGGACCGTATCCCTCGCCCACAAGCATCGCAGAGTAAATTCGGGCTTCTTCTCGGGCTTGTTCCGACAACTGTTTCCACCCCCGCAATCTGGCGGTTGGATCCCGGCTCGACTCGATCGGTAGAAACGGCCGCAGCGCTTGCAGATGTATCGCGGCACTCATCAGCAGAGCCAAACCAACGGCAACTCCTACCCAGATTTTGAATCTTTTCAGATACCACTGACCGCCCGTCCAACTCCATGCGGCCGCCGGAATCGCCGACAAATAGGCCACTGCCGGCCAATTGGCTTCCACTTTGTGGACCGCCGCAATCACCGCAAACAACAGCATACCAGGTGCGGATAGACACCATAAAAAATAGATATCCGATCTTGCATACCTGATCATTCTTCGCCAACCGACTGCCATAAAAGCTATCAAACCGATCCATAACAGCGGGCTTACCACCCCGATTTGACCACCCAAAAACGACGCAAAATGGACACCGGACAGCTCGGGCCCCGATGTTCCGTGCCGAAACTGAAAAGCGAAGGATCCACCCGCGTGCTCCAGATTCCAGATCAAGTTGGGTAACGCAACCAATGCCGCAGCCATGACGGCAAGCACCGGTCCGGTGCTTTTTAATGTTTGCCTTGCCATGGTACAACTTACCAAAAAAACCGCCAGCCCGAATAAAAGCAACACCGCCGTCATTTTTGCAAGCAACGCCAACCCGATGCAGACTCCCATGCCTATCCAACTCAACGAGCTCTGACTTCGATAGGCCCGCAGACCACACCATACGGCTCCCGCCCAAGCGGTCGTAAGGATAGCGTCAGGTGTGTGAATCACGGCGCCGGCCGAAAACAACGGAGTTAAGTTCGCCAGTATGGCCGCCCACAACGCATGCGATGTCTTGGATACTACCTCTTTTGCAACCAGATACACGAGCCATATGCAAATCAAACTGCAGATCAGTGCGCCGGATCTCACACCCCATTCAGTGTTTCCGAACACTTCGGTTCCCAACCGGATTAACCAGGCCACCGCCGGTCCGTGATCATAATACCCGGAGGCAAGCTTCGTGGACCAAACCCAATAATAGGCCTCATCCGGACTCAGCTCACAACGCATAGCAAACCAAGCTCGAAGCACCCCACACGCGACCAGACAACTCCATAGAATCAGGGTATGGTGTGAAAGTCTTCTAAGGATCATCCCTACCTCGAGCATCTCATACGCCAAACACAAGAAAGACCTTCGAGAAAGATCTTGACCGACATCTTGGAGCTGCCTCGCTCCCGGGCTGCAAAGCGTATGGGTATCTCTTTGATTCGCATTCCTCCCCGTTGCGCCCGGGTGTTCATCTCGATCTGAAATGCAAATCCCCACGACAAGGGTGGTGTCGCGCGGCATATCGATGCCAGCGCATCACTCCGCCAACATTTGAAACCGCCGGTAACATCCCGAATATTCAGATCCAACATTCTCTGGGCATACAAACTACCGGCGCGGCTCAAAAGCCTACGCGTCCAGGCCCAATCATCTACCTCGCCGCCATCCACATACCTCGATCCAATCACCAAATCCGCGTGTTGTACCGCCGCCAACATAGCAGGTAAAAAAGCCGGTGGGTGAGAGAAATCGGCATCCATCTGAATGACATATCGATATCCACTTCGCAGTGCGAACCCGAAACCCTCGAGATAAGAGGGCCCCAAACCGGGTTTACAGTTCTTCCGGATCAATACATGCACCCTAGGATCGGTATCGGATAGCTTGCGGGCTTCTTCTGCGGTCAGGTCGGGGCTGTCATCGTCGACCACCAACACATCACAAGGAGCCGATGCCAAAACCGCCTTGATAATGGGTATGACATTATCTTTTTCACAATACGTGGGGATCACCACGACAGCTTCATGGGTGCGAGGATCTTGAGTAACATGCAACATGTTCATCGCTCTAACATACCGGCCAATACCTCGGCAACTCTTTGTGACGGTTTTCCACTGCCCAGCTCCCGCCTTATCCGTTCATAGCCGACCAATATTTCATCTCTCGGACCGCCGTCCTCCATGAACTTCAAAAGCAGATCGGCAATCCGAGCAGGCTGTAAAAATCCTTGCAACAGCTCCGGCACGAGCGGCTTTTGCAAAAGAATGTTGACCATACAAAAAAACGGCAACTTGTAAAACAAACGAGCCAATGCCATGGTCGTTCTCGAAAGCTTATATATCACTACCATGGGAACTTTGGCGAGCGCGGCCTCGAGAGTGGCTGTTCCCGAAGTCACCAACGCTACCCGGGCTTCGGCCAAAGCCGCCGGAGCCCCCCCATAAACCAACCGCGCTACGACACCACGTTCGCGCAAGCACCGTCGAATCCGATCTTCATCCACCCCCGGGGCGACTGGAAGTACAAATTTCATTTTGGGACAACGTGTTGTAAGGATTTGCGCGACCTCGGCCATGACCGGCAACAACCGTTCGATCTCGGCAGGGCGACTCCCGGGAACCAATGCTATACTATTTGGACCAACTTCTTTACTCTCCACCTTCTGCTCGGTCAAGGGATGACCCACATACTCGACCGCGATATTTGCATTTTGAAAAAATGTCTGTTCGAAAGGAAACACCACGCATAACCTGTCTACTCTTTTTCTGATCTTTTTCACCCGCCCTCGGCGCCAGGCCCACGCCTGAGGTGCAATGTAGTACACAACCTCCACATGCATGCGCCGCAACCAGCCGGCCAACCGCAAATTGAATCCCGGTAAATCCAACAATAAGGCAACCCGCGGTCGTCGTCGCAAAACCTCTTTACATACCAACGTATACAATTTTCGAACCCGAAATATCTGCCGGAGAGCCTCCGAGAAACCCACCACATTGAGACAGCTGCTATCCGCCAACGTCTCCAGACCTTCCTGCTGTAAAAGATTGCCTCCCAGACCGAAGATCCTTACATCAGGAATAAAATTTTTAAGGTGGTGTATGACTTTTGCCCCATGGCTGTCGGCGGAAGCCTCGCCCGCAACCACGAGAACCGTATTGCCTACCGGTTCAATGCTCAACCGACTCTCCACTTATAAGGCAAACCGCATTTTGGATGGGATGCTCTTGGTCGTAATCATGCTTTCTCTGAGCCTTTCGGCCAGCTCAACGGCATTACGTCCCGCCTTGCCGCAAACCGCAGGCGGCTTCTTTTCTTTTAATACTTGAACAAACGCCCGATCCTGCTCGAGTAAAGCATCCGTGGGCTCGACCGTGACGCTGTCGACTTTGGGCCATTTTCCGCTGCGTGAGATCGACCAAATTTGACACTTGGACAGATCGACTTCTAAAAAACTTTTTTCATTCAGAACACAAAACCGGCGGCTTTTGTTGCTGCTGACCCGAGAAGCCATGATGTCCGCGACCAAACCATCTCGAAATTGTATTCTCGCCGAGACTACATCTGCATTTGAGGTAACCACCGGCCAGCCGTATGCAGACACTGATTGAACCGGTGATGAGGTCATTTGTAGAAGTAAATCGAGATCATGGGTCATGAGCTCGAGAATCACATCCACATCGAATCCCCTACCCGTATAGGGTCCGATTCTCTCCATACGGATATAGTGAGGATCTTTAATGGCCGGCAAGGCCTTCTGAAAAATCGGATTGAACCTCTCCAAATGACCCACCTGCAATTGAAGCTGGCTTCGATCCGCCATGTCGCACAGATGCTGGGCATGGTCCACCGTGGTCGCCAGTGGTTTTTCCACCAAGAGATTCAATCCGCTCGCGAGCAAATCTTTGGCGACACCATAGTGGGTGGAAGACGGCGCCGCCACCACTACGGCGTCAACTTTTCCATTCAAGTCCAAGTGATTGTATAACGGCTCCGCCCCATAGATATCGCCGACTTGCCGGCTTCGCGCAAGATCGATGTCCACTACTGCAGCCAACTCAACTCCCGGCAATGTAGCGATTTTCTCACAGTGAACCTTGCCGAAATAGCCCACCCCTACTACCGCCATTTTAATGGAATCAATATTTTTTTTCATTGGATGGTTCGCCCCACGCAGGCCATTGATTTCGCAGATTCCTAGCATAAGGATCCACGACAATCAAGAACTGAGAAACGACGATGGCGACTTTATCCCAAGCATCGATCCGATTGACAATTTGTCAGTTCACTCCAGATTCGAAGCACCGGGTTGCCAAAATGTCTGGGCCGGGCTGAGCACCACCCTCACCTGCCGGTCCAAAAACATATATTAACCTTACATAACATAATTTTACAGAAAGCATATCCACTCAACTCATCATCAACATTGTGGCACGAGGATTGCTTGTCAATCAAGTTGTAGGGGTGTAGTAAGCGCTCACCTCGGGAGGAAACATGGAAGCCTTGGTGAAAAAGTATTTTTGGTGCGTAAATCTGCTTTTTTTGTTTTTTGCAGCACTTTTGGTCTCAGGCATGGTGAACATCGTAGTAGCTCACAAACTCAGGGCCTTGCCTTCCATTTCCAAAAAACCCGAAACCACCTACCAACCCCAAGGATTGGTAAAAAAAACCAGCGACAATACACTCATTGTCGATCTGAACCTGTTTGGTTCCGATATGGCCGCGAAATTGGAAAGCCCATTGACCGGGCCGGATTTGGAAAAAAACGCCGACATGACCGGAGAGGGAGTAGAAAGCTCTTTGAACGCCGCCCTGATAGGAACGATAGTCGCCGATACATCCGATTGGTCCATGGCGGTGATTATTGATCAAAATATCTCCGAGACCGGAATATTCAGGGTTGGAGACGAGCTGATGGGCGAATCCATGATTATGGCGATTCAATCCCGTAGGGTCGTCGTCAACCACAACGGCGTCAAAGAATATTTGGAGCTTCAAGAAAAAGCCCAACCCAAGGTGGCATCCAGATATAATCCCCACCACGCGGTCGCCAGAAGAACCAGCGGTTCTTCCATGGAGGGCGTGCAACAAATCGGGGAGAACAGCTATCGAATCGAGCGGGCGGAAATCGACAAAACTTTGAGCAACCTCAACTCCATTGCCA
Organism: Myxococcota bacterium; assembly: GCA_041560255.1. Taxonomy (GTDB): domain Bacteria; phylum Myxococcota; class B64-G9; order B64-G9; family B64-G9; genus JBFFBT01. The sequence continues at coordinate 28,713 of JBFFBT010000022.1, forward strand.
TGCAGGCCCGAATCGTACCATCTTTCAAAGACGGTAAATCCAATGGATTCAAACTTTTTGCCATTCGGCCTGGATCGGTATACAGCAAGCTGGGCATCAAAAACGGAGATGTCATCCATAAGATCAATGGATACCCCATGGACAGCCCGGAAAAAGCCTTGGAGATATACCAGAAACTCAAAACCGCCCGCAACGTGGAGATAGAATTGAGCCGTCGAAACAACATGCAAAAGCTCAAATATCAAATTGAATAACTGATCGTAAGAAATGGAAACGAGCCCAATGTTCAACCCCAGATCAATGTTCCCTGCGTTGTTGACCCAGGGGTACTGATACGGAATCATCCAAGGAGAAAATTCATGCTATCTGTTCTGCTGGCCGCTCATATTTTTACCATCGGTTTGAATCCAGTGGACCCGGACACAAGCGATCGTCCTCATGGCCTATTGACGGCCCAAAACCGTGAGCGGGTCGATCCGAACCTCGAAGAAACCATCCCGCCGGCACTCAAAGAGCTCGAGGACAAATTGCGCCAACGCAGGCCGGGCAGACTTCTTCCGACCGGAGACAATCCACCTCGTTCCACTCCCAGAAAAATACCGACCAGAGATCGCGCGCAAAGAACCCCCAGGCCGGCTCCTACCAACATCCCGGTGAAAACGCCGGACCAAACAAACCGAAATGTCCCACAGGCCGCGCAGCCCAAGAATCCCGCAATCCAGCCACCGGTCTCGGTAACTGAAGATCCATCGATCCAGGAGCTTCCCCTGGAGGGCGACATCACCATCGAGCAGGAAGAACAGTGCAAACCCATGCCCCCCAACGTACGTATAAGCATGAACTTCAATGAAGCCGAAGTGATGGACATCGTGCAGTGGATTGCAAATCAGACGTGCAAAAACTTCATTATATCTGATGGGATAAGGGGTGGGAAACTTACCATTATCTCGAAAACCCCCGTCACCGCCCGGGAGGCCTACCGGGCTTTTCTGGCGGCTCTCAATGTCAACAACATGACGGTTGTACCCATAGGAAAATTCCTCAAAGTGCAGATGAAGCGCGACGCTCTCAACGATACCATCCCCATCTATACCGGCGATCAGCCCAATGTCCCCAACCAGGACATGATGGTGACTTGGTTGGTTTCTCTAAAATACCTCGATGCCAACCAAATCAGCCAGATCATCAAGCAGCTCAACACGCGTGACGGCAACTGTGTTCCGTATCAGCCTACCAATGCGCTCATCATCTCCGACACCGGCACCAATATGTATCGAATCATGAAAATCATCAAGCAACTCGATACCCCCATGGGATTCGACGAAATACGCGTTATCCAGATCAACTACGCCATGGCGACCGAGCTGGTTCAAATCATTCAAGAGGTATTTTCAACCAACCAAGGAGCCGGAATGCCCGGCCGAACGGCCGTTCCGACCAGACAACCTCCCAACCAAGCCGCGCCACCCGGAGACCGACCGGGTCAAAACGACGGGAAAGTCCAAATTACCAAAATCATCCCCGACGAAAGAACCAATCGCATCATTGTCATGGCGGCGCCCGACTCATTTCCCAAGCTCATGGATTTGGTTCAGAAATTGGATGTGCCCATTTCCGAGGGGGAAGATATCCGCGTGGTTTACCTGCAACATGCCGATGCAGAAGAACTTTCCAACACCCTCACATCCCTGGCTCAAGGAGGAGGTCCGGCTCGGGCTCCCGGACAACAACGCGGGGGGCAGACCGGCTCTGCCAGCCTTTTTCAGGGTGAAGTCAAAGTCACCGCCGATAAAGCCACCAACTCGCTGGTCATCGTGGCAAGCCGCCACGATTTTAAAAGCCTGAGAAAAGTCATCGAAAAACTCGACATTCAGCGCCGCCAGGTGTTTGTCGAAGCGGTTATTATGGAAATCAGCCTGGACAACAGCCGGGAGACGGGGCTTGCGTTGCACGGCGGCATGGCGCCCGAGGTGGGAGGTGAGACCATACCCATTCTTTTCGGCACCCAGTTCGGCGACCTCAATTCGGTCACGCCCAACATCCTCAACCTGTTGGGTTTTGTAGGCGGCATGCGTGGGCCGAACCTCGAAGTGGACGAGGATTATCTCGGCGTAGGGATTTTGCCCAAATTCGGCGTCATTCTCCAGCTGCTCCAAACCAACTCCAACGTCAATGTATTGAGCACACCCCATATTCTCACGTCCGACAACGAGGAAGCCGAGATCAAAGTCGGTGAAAACATCCCCATACCGGTGGGAGGTTATCCCGGGATCGGAGGAATGTTGCCTGGTATCGCCTCCATGGCCGGTATCGCCGGCGCAACCGGCCAGCGAGGCGTCACCGGCATGTCTTACCCGGGAGGCTTGGGCATGCTGGGCATGGGTCTGGGCATGGGAGCCATCAATCGTCAGGACGTGGGCTTGACCCTGAAGATCAAACCGCAAATCAATGAAGGCGACATCATTCGTATGGAGCTCGAAGAAGAACTGAGTGAAGTCAAATCCACCGGCGATCCCCTGGGTCCCACCACGACCAAACGATCGGCCAAAACCGTGGTGGCCATCCACAATCAACAAACCGTGGTGGTAGGTGGTTTGATGAAAGATAAGATCGACGTCAGTGAAACCAAGGTCCCTGTTTTGGGAGATATACCCGTAATAGGTTGGTTTTTCCGCTCCAAGAAACAAACCAAGACCAAAACCAACATGTTGTTGTTTCTTACCCCCTACATCATCGAC
>JBFFBT010000023.1:0-30122 GCA_041560255.1 Myxococcota bacterium
GGATGAGATATTAATAAAAATAAAATCCCTGGATCTCGGATACCTGCTGCGCAGGTTCCGAGATGACACGTCCAATAGTGCACAGTATACGCAATAAATCAATTGCGACACAGCCGCACAGGCGGGAATCGAGGTTGGCCGAGTACTAGATTCCTGCTTTCGCAGGAATAATGACAGGTGTTTCCAGATGAATGACCATTTTATTTTGGACAAGAGAGAAACCTAATACTCTGTCGGCGTTTTGTTATTCATAATCGGAACAAGGTTCCTGTACCATTAAAGACAAATTGAGGTATGTTTACCTTCGAAAGACTCTTGTGAAAATAAAATCACATTCGGTGCATTTCTGATCGGCGCTGAACACCGGCCCGAACTTAGCGTCCGGCACCCCCACACTGCAACCAATGCAACAGAAAATTTCTAACACAACAACAAATTTCTCTTGACAACGAGCCATTAAGTCTAATCATATAATGATTATATCATTTGTCCATTGGCAACCCAGGATTGCTGATGGATCGGTAAACCGTCTTCAGGGTTCAACGGAGGAAACCATGCCCGTAAATTTAAGAAACAGACACTTTCTGAAACTGTTGGATTTTACTCCCCAGGAGATTGCCTACCTTTTGGAGTTATCGAAAGATTTGAAAAAGGCGAAATACGCCGGGACGGAACAACCCAGGTTGACCAAGAAAAACATCGTATTGATTTTCGAAAAATCATCCACCCGTACTCGATGCGCTTTCGAAGTCGCAGCCCAGGATCAGGGAGCTCACGTAACGTATCTCGGTCCTTCGGGCTCACAAATGGGGCACAAAGAATCCCTCAAAGATACCGCCCGGGTATTGGGAAGAATGTACGATGGGATAGAGTATCGCGGATTCGGCCAGGAAATCGTAGAACAACTGGCTCAATACGCCGGAGTTCCAGTATGGAACGGACTGACCAACGAATACCACCCGACCCAGATTCTGGCGGATTTTTTGACCATGCAGGAACACTCCGATCGGCCGTTGCACCGCCTGTCTTTTGCCTATGTCGGGGATGGTCGCAATAACGTAGCCAACTCCCTTTTGGTCGGAGGCGCCAAGATGGGTATGGACGTGCGCATCGTTGCACCCAAAAGTCTGCACCCGTCCAAGCAACTGATCACCCAGGTACAAGACATCGCGCTACAATCCAAAGCCAAGCTCACCATTACAGACAGCGTCGATGCAGGCGTGAAGGGTTGCGATTTTATTTATACCGATGTCTGGGTTTCCATGGGCGAGGCCAAAGAAGTATGGAAAGAACGCATCGAATTGTTAAAACCCTATCAAGTCAACACCGCCATGCTGGAGAAAACCGGCAAATCCGAAGTAAAATTTCTGCACTGCCTGCCCGCATTTCATAACCGCGAGACCGGTGTGGGCGAAGATATTTTTCAACAATTTGGATTGGATGCAATGGAAGTGACAGAAGAAGTTTTCGAATCGCCCGCATCTATCGTGTTCGACGAGGCAGAAAACCGGGTACACACCATCAAAGCCGTCATGGTGGCCACACTCGGCGCTTGATGGCTCCACCACAACCCAACCATATTATCGGAAGGATTGATTCATGACCGAAAAAGTTATTATCATGGGTGCCGCAGGACGTGACTTTCATAACTTCAACGTGTATTTTAGAGACAACGAGCGATACAACGTGGTGGCTTTCACCGCCACTCAGATTCCCGACATCGAGGGCCGCCGGTATCCGCCGGAGCTGTCTGGTAAGCTCTATCCCAATGGAATACCGATTCATGCCGAAAAACAACTTGCCGATCTTATCAGAGAACACAGGGTCGACACGGTAATGTTTGCTTACAGCGATGTCACGCATACCTACGTCATGCACATGGCGTCCATCGTGACGGCCGCAGGGGCGGATTTCATGATAGCAGGTGCGCCCTATACCATGATCGAGTCAACCAAAAAACTGATCTCGGTCTGCGCCATTCGAACGGGCTGCGGCAAATCTCAAACCAGCCGGAAAATCATAGAAATCCTTCGAGAGATGGATAAAAAAGTCGTTGCCATCCGCCACCCCATGCCGTACGGGGATCTGACCAAGCAGATAGTCCAGCGCTTTGCGTCGTACGAAGATTTCGAAAAACACAATTGCACTATTGAAGAACGCGAAGAGTACGAACCCCACATCGCTATGGGAGCTGTCATCTACGCCGGAGTGGACTATGGAAGAATCCTCAAAGAAGCCGAGAAAGAAGCGGACGTGATCATCTGGGACGGCGGTAACAATGATACACCGTTCTACAAACCCGACATCAATGTGGTGGTCCTCGATCCCCATCGCCCGGGGCATGAAACCATGTACCACCCGGGTGAGACCAACTTGTTGATGGCCGACATCGCCATTATCAACAAAGTTGACAGCGCGGCACCTGAAGACATCGAGAAAGTGCGCCGGGCCATCCAAACCAACAATCCAAAAGCCGCCATTGTGCTTGCGGATTCGGAGCTAACCGGAAAAGACACCGATGCCATCAAAGGCAAGCGTGTGCTGATCGTCGAAGATGGTCCAACTCTTACCCATGGCGAAATGAAATACGGGGCAGGCGTCATTGCAGCCCGTCGTTTCGGCGCAGGACAGATTGTCGACCCACGCCCCTTCCTGGTCGGCACCTTGAAAGAAACGTTTGAGAAATACCCCGAAATAGGCTCGATCCTACCTGCCATGGGTTATGGAGAACAACAGGTCAAGGATCTCGAAAAGACCATTAACAACACCGAATGCGATCTCGTGATCTCGGCTACTCCCATCGATCTTACCCGGCTCATCAAGATCGACAAGCCCTGCATTCAGATAAAATATGGTTACAAAGATCACAGCGAGCCGACACTGAGAAGTTTAATTGCAAACAAGCTGGGTGCGTAGACAAAAGGGTGCTATTGGACACATAAGGAATTTCTCTATGCCGAACCATCAAAAACCGATACTGTTGGTCGCTTTAGGCGGAAATGCGCTCATCCGAAAAGGACAGACGGGAACGGCTGCCGAGCAGCTCGAAAATTTGAGACTCCCAGCGCATCAATTCGCAGAACTATCCAAAGAATACCGTCTTGTGATCACCCACGGGAATGGGCCTCAGGTAGGCAACCTGCTGCTCCAGCAGGAGGCCTGCCAAGAAGTACCTAAGCAGCCCCTTGAAATACTCGTGGCCCAAACCCAGGGACAAATCGGCTATATGCTCGAATCTACTTTGGACGAGCAACTGATGGACATGGGAGTGAATTTCAAATTACTGGTCACCCTGATCACTTATGTTGTGGTTGATAAGGACGATCCGGCTTTTCGAAACCCAACCAAACCAATCGGCCCGTGTTACACCGAAAAAGAAGCCGAACGGGTGCCATACCCAACCATGGAAACCCCAAAAGGATTTCGACGGGTCGTGGCCTCGCCGGAACCGGTCACCGTGGTTGAAAAACGAGAAATTCAGAAACTTCTGGAAATGGATTTCATCGTGATTTGCTGTGGCGGTGGAGGGATTCCGGTCATCCGAAACGATCGCAAATATGACGGCATCGACGCAGTCATCGATAAAGATTTGGCAAGCGCGCTTTTGGCCAAAGAAATAGGGGCCGATCTGTTTATTATCGCCACCGATGTAGAAGGAGTGATGCTGCATTTCGGCCGACCAGAACAACAACTCCTACGCTCGCTGACCCCGTCCCAAGCCAATCTTTACCGGCAGCAAAATCACTTCAAAACCGGTTCGATGGGCCCCAAGGTGGATGCAGCGGTCAGATTTGTGGAAGCAACCGGAAAGCGATCCATCATCACCTCCACCGAGAACATCCTCGAGAGCATTAAGGGAAACGCCGGCACCCATTTTCTGCATGACGACGAGCAATCCACCTAGCCGAGCTTCTGCGGGTGTACCTCAGCCAGCGATTTTTGCATATCATCCCATACCTTGTTGATGTGTTCCCGGGCACGTTCATAGGCTTGCTGCGGCTGATGATTCGCGATGGCTTCGAGGATGGTCAGGTGCGACGGCAAAGAGCTTTTCAGCGACTCGAAATCATGCCGGTCGCTCTGCCTGGCGGTGATGAGCGCCTGACGCATGGTGTATCCGATCTGGGCGATCAATTCGTTGCCGCAGGCTTCCAGAATCACGGTGTGAAATTTTAGATCCAGCAATATGATCTGTTCATCGGAATAAGAGATACCCTCCTGCAAAACCTTTCTCATTTCCTCATAAGCAGCCCGAATCTTGACAACATCCTCTGCACTGGCGCGTTCGGCCGCCAGTTTCGCCGCCTCAGCCTCGATGATGCGGCGGACTTCCATGGTGTTTTGCAAAAACTCCAGCTTTTTCCCCGCCTGGTATCCCCAGATCAACACATCCGGATCAAACAGATTCCACGAGCTGTGCGGGCAAATCAGCGTCCCGGTTTTCGGTCTGGCCTCAACAAGTCCTTTCTGAATCAGCACCTTGATGGCTTCTCGAATCACCCCACGGCTCACATTGAGCTCTCTGCACAAGGCATCTTCATTGGGCAGGGTACTGCCTGGAGGGTACTGACCGCTGACAATCATCTGACCCAGTTCGTCAACCACGTACTCATACAGTTTGCGGCGCACTTTTTTGGTAATCATCGTATCAGGGTTTCCCTAAGATAATGATCATATGATAATACAAATAACCCATCCAGCAGTCAATACCCGAGTTTCAGGGTGCCGAGCTCGGCGTAACCTACCAAATTCGGCTTTTTGGGTGAAATAGTGCCTGTATCAAAACCCAAGTTTTGATACAGGCACGAAACAGCACTGGAAACCGAGAATAAAAATTTTTCAAATGCAATAGGTTACACTTTTTGAAGTTTCATGAAATGGGGTTTTATAAATTGTATTTATATTTTTGGTTTACGAAATGGGATCCAACGGGTCTTAAACAAAAAGGACCTGTTGGGGAAGAACATATCGTTTTTCTTTCCAATTCACCTGCTGCACAACGAAAGGAGACAAAAGATGTACAAACATGTTGGTATGATCGCAGTATACCTTACTTTGACAGGCTTTCTGGGGGCATGCGGACCCGACAACCAGGAGGCTACGTATGTATCGATTTCCGTCCCATTGACCAATGACGAATGCCAAGTAACCTCAGCCAGTGCCATGATCACCGCCTCGGACATGGAACCCATGGGACCACTGGAGCTTGCAGTCACAAACGAAAGAATCACCGGTAAGTTGGAAAATGTACCGGAGGGACTCGATCGCGAAGTTACTGTGCAGGCGTTCAACCAGGAAAAATTGGTGGTGTATGCAGGAACCGGCAAAGTAGACGTATCCAGCGGAGAGACCACACACCTCTACCTGACCCTATATAGAAACTTCGATCACTGCCCGATGTCCGACAGCACCGGATCCATCAATATCATAGGATCGCTCGATAACGCCCGAGGATATCCATTTGATTTCTATCAAGCGGAGCTGGATGAGACCGGCATCATGTATCTGTATAATAATTCTACCAATATCATTAATCGCTACGATACCAACACGGCGCGGTTGCTGGAGCCGTTGACTGGATTTACAGACACTACCGCCATGACGGTTGATCCCGACGGAGATTTGGTGGCCTTTCTGGCTTATGAAGGAGGTCGCATCGAAGCCTTTGACACCAAAGCTCAAAGATTTTACTTCAATTCGTCTCCAAGCGGCGTATCCAGCATGAAAACGGTCGGTCCGTATCTCTTCACGACCGGTTCAGGCAGCGCAAACGACAGCCACAGCTTGTATGAGCTTTCTACCGGTACCCACAAGTTTACGCAAGAAAATAGAGCCAGAGTCTTCGACGCAGTCTACGCTCCAAGCCTGCATCGCTTATTTTACATGGGCCAATACTGGTCTCAGATCCACATGACGGATATCGATCTCGAAAAGGGAATATTAGGTCTGGAAATCAAAAACCCCGATCTGGAAGATGAAACGATCTCAGCCCCCTTGCGATTGAGTCCCGACGAAGCCACCCTGGCAGTAGCATCCGGCATATTGCTCGACACATCCGATTTGAGCATCAAAGCCGACTTCGGACTTACGTACGTTGATCTGGCATTTCACCAAAATGATTATTACTTGATTCGCCAATCCGACTACATGGCGACCCAATTGTTGAAGATAAATTCTTCGATGGAAATCGTATCGACACACAAGTTTAGAGGCTCTCCAAAACGACTCTTCGTACAAGGCGAAAACCTCATCCTGCTAACCCGCTTCAATGCAGGTTCCGCTTCCAAAACAGTTATTTGGAGCATTCCATTGACGCAGCTATAGTCCCTACATAAATTGCCTCTCACCCCGCGTTATTCCCAAATCGTCCCAAAGAGCTACCCAGGGGGTTTCAGCCTCAATTCAACCGCGCCCCAAGCGGCGTTGCACCATTTGGCTTGACTGATCTGCAGTTTAGATGAAACCCGGCATCCGCAAACCAAAACTCATATCCGAAACACAATCACATCACGCCAAGAATCCAACCCTCGACCCGGGCAACATGGTATTCGCCAGGCAACATCGAAGGCTTGAGAAACGTTACCAGGCAGCCACCGGTATCCATCTGCCGCAGCCAGGCTGCAGTGACATACGCATCGTGCTGGTCGGGGGTTCGGCTTTCCCGTGGATAGATTTTTCTCCACATTGATGGGTGGGGCTTTTCTGCATCAAGGCGCGTTCATGGCCGCGAAGGCATACACCAGATCCACGTAGGTTTTTTCGATTTCCGCTAAACCTGCCAGGTTGACTCCCGGCTTGGGGTGTATCAGCATAAACTCGTCGGGCGCGTGCGCTCCGTGACCGTAGCCCGCGGCGGCAAACACCAAGGGCAGTCCCAGGCGCTGTGTAAATTGGTAAAAAGGCGCGCTCCCGGCCAGCCGGGGGATGATCTGAGTCTGGTACCGGCGTTTTTTAAAAACTCCCAGGGCGGCCTGCACCCAGGGCTCGGAGACGGAAGTCTGGGCGGCTGGATACCCTTCGTCCAACTTTCGAAGTAAGATGTCTCCAAATCCCCGGGCATCCAAATGATCCCGAATTAAACGGTAGGCCCGCTCGGGGGACAGGCCGGGCGGCAGCCGTGAGTCGAGCTTGGCTATAGCCTTGTGAGGCAACACCGTCTTGCTGCCCTCGCCGGTATAGCCTCCCCAGATACCGTCGATATTCAGGGTGGCTGCATACAAGTATTCGATCAAGGCGGCCCGGCCGTCGAGATCGTCCAGCCAGCGATCTACTCCCAAAAGTTTTTTATGCTGGGTGAAGTCGATATCGTCGGCCAGTGCGTTGATGAGACGCTCCTCTTCGAGCGTGGGCGCGCGAATGCCTTGGTAATAACCGGGTATGGTGATGGTATTTCCGTCGGGCGTGGTCAGGCTTGCCAGGGCCTGGATCAAGCGCCAGACCGGTGAATCCACCAGGGCTTTGTAGGAGCCGTGGATCTCATGATGCTTGGGCCCGCCCCATTTGCCGCCTCGGGCCTCCAACTCGAAATAGATGATACCTTTGACACCCAGGTTCATGATCAGTGTTCCATCCAATTCCTGGGTGTTCATGGGAAATATAACCCCGTTCGCCTTTTTGAGGCGTTTTTCATATCGGCTTATGATCTCGGGGAAGTGACCCGAGCCTATCTCCTCCTCGCCTTCTGCCGTGATCATGATGTTGACCGGCAGATTGCCCTCTACCCGGATAATCGAATCCAGCGCATTGAGAAAAGCCCTTTCAGGTCCCTTTTGATTGGTAGCCCCGCGCGCCATCAACACGGTACCGAGATCATGCTCAACCAAGCTTCCCTGGAAGGGCGGTGTGCTCCAGTCGCGCGGGTCGGCCGGCTGCACATCGTACATCATGTACACCAAAAGAGTCCTCGGAGCACCTGCATCGTAATAGCCCCACACCCCCGGGTGTCCTCCGGTTTTGACCAAGGCAACTTCCTTGAAACCCATAGCGCGTAGATCGTTGCATACCAAATCTGCCATTGCATGGATGCCTTGGTTTTGCGGGCTTATGGATTTCTGACGCACCCAACGGCGAAGATTTTCCAGGTGAGAATCGATGTGGACATCAATGTGGGCGTAAATCGATGGATGATCACCGGCATAGCCGGGGATATCGGTCTGATCGAAAACCGCCTTGGTGCGAAGCTCGACACGAGGGCGTGTCTCTGATGCGTGTTTCAAGGAAGCACGCGGGCCTGCCTTTTGCGTACCGCCGCAACCGAAAACCAGCCCGGCCAGACACAGCATGAAGTAGTTGTATGGGTTGACAGACATCCTACCCTCCTTCGGCTATGGATCCATACCCATGCTCATGATGGCAGCCATGGTTTCCATGCCCGTCCATAAGTGACCGATGCGGATGTTTTCATCAGGTTGATGTTGGTTGTTGTCGTGGTTGGCGATGGGAACGCCGATGACGGCGTCGACACCCAACACGTCTTCAAAGATGTAGTTCGGCAACGATCCGCCCAGTGACGGAAGCAGCACGGGTTTTCGGCCACCCAGTGTCTTCAATGCCTGGATGGTCATTGCAGACATGCGCAAATCCATGGCAGTGCGGGCGGCCCGGTAGCCGGTCTCGGCGACCACGACCTTGGCCAAAAGCGGACTCGAAAGACGGGCGGCCCTATCAGGATCCTTATCGATCACCCGATAACCTTGGGCTTCGATGTGGGTGATGACTTTATTCAGCATGTCGACGGGATCGTTTCCTTTGACCAAACGGATGTCGATCGCGGCTTCGGCCGCAGGCGGAATGATGGTGCGGGCTTGGGCGCCGACCCACCCCGAGTGTATGCCGTTTACGTTCAAGGCCGGCAGCTGAATGGCTTGCAGCAGACTTTTACCCGGGCTTTCTGTGCCTGCAAAGCTGTAGAGCTCTTTGATCTGGTGCTCATATCCCGGGACTTCGGCCAGAGCTTTCGCCTCGGCGGTCTTTAGACCCACCACCGAATCATAAAAACCTTTGATCAAAACGCGGCCGTCCACAGACCGCATGGATGCAAGCAGGTGGGCCAACCGTACAGCCGGATTGGGCGCCCAGTTGCCGTAGTGGCCGCTGTGCAGGCTTTCGCTGGGTCCGTAGACCGTCAAGCTCAAGGTGACGATCCCGCGGGCGCCAAAGAACAGAGTTGGACTGCCCGAGTAATAACTGGGCCCATCACACATATACAGAACATCGGTCTGCAGAAGATGTCGATGCTTGCCGAGCGCGGCTTTCAAGTTTGGAGAGCCTACTTCCTCTTCGCCTTCGAAGATGAATTTTATGTTGCTCTTGATAGGAATCTCGGCATGCATGAGCGCATCCAATGCCGAAAGCATAACCACGATGGGAGCCCGATCATCACTGGTTCCGCGGGCATAAATGCGAAAGTCCTGCGGATACGACGTATCGGCATCCAAAAACGGAATCGGCTTGGGACTGCGGGTACCAGCCTCCAGCTTTCCCGGCCTGAGAACGGGCACAAACGGCCGGCTGTCCGTCCATTTGGCATGGTCGACCGGCTGGCCGTCGTAGTGGGCATAAAACATGAGGGTCCGTTTTGCGCCTGGTACGCTCAACCGGCCGAAGATCAAAGGATTGCCGCGGGTCTCCAAAAGACGGGCCGCAATGTTTCTTTTTTTCATCATCGACACAATCTGATCGGCATTTCTACGAATGTTGGCTCTGTCTGTTGAAACATTGGGTATCGAGAGCAGCTCGACGAGCTCGGATATGATTTTATGCTGATTGGCCTGCCGATACCGACGGACCTTGTCGATAAGAGGTCCATCGGCATGCGCCGGTTCGGCGGCCGATGCGAGAGACAAAGCGATCATGAGCAAGCTTGGAAATGTCCACATATGCAAATCTCCCCGTATTGGGGTTTCGGGCAAACAATCGGCCGTGATACCAATCGAATTCAAGTCTGCCAGACTTGCATAAGACTATCAAATCAAAACCCGGGCGCGTTCGGGACGAAGAAACGCAGTCACTACCACCCACGTTCCAAACACACGGCGCAGGCTGTACGAACCATCAACCGGCTTCCAGCCTTCTTTAAGGCGCACAACGTTTTTAGAACTCAGAGCTGCCGCGTTTGGCCCAAGGATAGCTTCAAGGAATTCATTGATATCTCCCGTTTGAAATTATTCTATGCATGGTGCACCCCATCGTCTACAGAGGCAAAACATGTCACCGGAATAGCAGTTGCAGTCGCAAGCCAAGTCTCCGCTGGGGGAATGCTTGCAGCAGCCAATGCAAGCCGTATTCCAGCAACAAACGTTTGTGTCCGCTGTTGCATCGTAGCATGCCACGTTCTTCCATACGGCGAATCGAGCGCTGGAACAAGGATAGAAAGCGCTACATGCAGGTGCTCGTGTTTCCGCTAAATACTCTTTGGTGTAGATCTGCGTCCTCTCGGCTTCCGAATCCTTCAACACCTTAGGACCCTTTGTCGAGTGCCTCGATACGGTCTCGAAGTCATCTAATACATGGCCGATCAAGGCGATGTCCTGCTTGTGAGCCTTCAAAAATTCTGCTGCATTTGGGTCGAGTATCCATTTCTGAACATCGTAATCCACTACTGCATGCATCCAGTTGCCAGTATCATCCTCAATCAACACATCATTCTCACGTTCCGCAATAACGAGGTATCGCCCTTTAAAATAAAGGGTTCTCGTTATGGTACCACTATGCGTACTATTTTCGATCCATCCAATGCTGTGGTTGTTCGCGTTCCAGAAAAAAATCCGCTCGAATTGACTCGATCTGAGAGACGAATACGAAAGAATTCCTGCGGACTCAACCTCGGGGGAGCCGACTCTGACTGGCTTAATCCTCATGTTCTCAGTGATTATTTGAGGTTTATTCATTCCAGTACCAACCAACCAAGTCTGCGTGCCAGGATCATAGACTTCATTTGTCTCTTGCGCAAATATTACCTGTACAAAACCCACCAACAAAGACAGAATCGTAAAGAATACGCGTGCACTTGGAAGTATCCGCAAACTATTCGTTGAACAATGTACCAATAATACTTTCTTGAATATTTTTGTCATAAACTCAACCCCTTTCTTGTTTGTTTCAAAATTGACAAATTTCTTTGTACAGCAAAGCGCTTTACTTTTTATCAGTTAGAAACCTGATGGCTGGGTTTTGGTGACATAATTTGAGATTGGGTCATGATTGCCGATTCAGTTGCGGTTTTCTACCCCCCCGTTCGGCGCGATGTCCTGTATATCGAGATTTACAATTTCAGAGATTCGCATTCCCGAGACGAGACCGTGATGATGCAAGGCAAGATTTCGGGCCTGGTGTCCAACAGTTTTTGGCATGCAACAAGAACCTTTTTAGTGTCATGCAGAAAAGTCAAGGATCCTTTGTGTACTGCGGCCTCAGATGCTTCTTTATATGCCTGTTGCCCCCTCGGGTTATCGGCGGCTTGGAAGCAGGAGGTCGGCAAGGTGGTGGATGTACACGGAATCGATCGTACTTTACTTACGCGGCGCACCTGCTAGGACTGATTGACCGGAAAGTTGATGCTTTTTAGAAATTCGGCCACGCCCACCGGTCGGTTTTTTTGGGCCCAGGCCAGCGTCTCTTCGTATTGGGGCTGCATCAGATCGAAATTCAACGGGTTGTAATCCTTCTCGATGGCCGGCATGTAGAAGTACGCTTTGCCGTTTTTCTTGAGCAGAGCCAGTGTGCGAGCGAGTTGATACGGGGTGATGGCCGTGTGAGACACGTTGATTGCAAACAAGCCGTTGGACAACAGCGGCATTTGCGGCATGATGTGCTGAAAGCCTTCCAGTAAAGCGCTGTTTTTGGGTGCAATCACGTAGATCTCGTCGAATTTTCCGCAGCTTACCAAATCCTCCACCGGAATGTTGTCGGTCCCCGTGCCGCCGTCGATGTAGGGCGTGGTGCCCACGGTATGATTCGGAAAGATGACCGGAATCGCGGTGGAGGCCATCAATACATTCACGATGTCCTGTTGGGCGTCGACCGGGTCTTGGCTGTTGAACCGCTTGGTCTGCCCGTTGATGTCATTGACCGCCGAGATGAAGGTGTGCAAATACATGTCTCCCAGCCTGTCGTACCCAAGGTAGTCTTTTCCCTTGAAATATTTGGTCAAGGTATCTTTGAGCGGCGAGGTATCCAAGATGTATCCGTTTTTCCAGATGCCCGCGATGGTGGTAATGATATCCAATACGTGACCCTCGAGCTCACCCAGATTTTGAAAGCTTTTTTGTATGTCCTTGAACTCTGTCGACACATCGGAAAGCAGCTTGCCGCTGTCTTTGATGGTATCCATAATCTTCTCTAGGACATTTTCACTGCCTGTCCAGGTGAGGATGATGTTGACCACATCCGATATCACCGGGGCAATCTGGAAAAACACATCCCCGATATAGCCCACTTCCTGCATGACGGCGGGATCCAGCAAAACAGAGTTTTTATATATATCTTTATTTTTCAATGAAAATATTACATCCTCCATGGTCTTCCAGTCAAAGGTTCCCTTTCCGGCCTTCCACTGCAACACACCGTTCAAGATGGTAGCGCTGAGAGAACCCGAGCTGGTTCCCGCCAATATCTGTGGCACGACCGGCCCGCCCCATTGTGGATTCAAGCCTTCGATGAGGGTTTTCGCCAACGCCAGCTCCTGCGGAATCAGTGCCGCTGCCCCGGCAATGACAAATCCTACTTGCTTCTCTGCCATGAGAGCCCCCTTTTGTATGGTTGAATTTTTCCGTATAGTAATGAAAAAAACCAATAGCGGCAAGATATTTCGATGATAACCACGAACCATGCATACTCGTGTCCAAGTCAAAAAAAGCCACTCCGAGCAACTTTTCAACCAGAACGATGATCGAGTTCACTCCCGGAAACCCATTAGCGGTCCCCAAGATCACAAATCGTATCTGGACCAAGAGTCTCCTAGGTGGTAGTATCGGGATATTGTTCGACATCAGATAGAATACATCATCTCAAACGATGGGGATCCGCCTTCTACAACGCTGTACCAAACCAAGGAGAGAAAATGAATCGAGCGTACAAAAAAAGTTGGTCGATAGGGATCATATTATTTTTTACCATGGCGACCGCCGGGTGTGGATCGGACGATCCCATAAGCGAATCAGACAAGGCTATGGGAGCACTATGTGATCGCATGATCGAATGCAATCTTTTGGATCAAAGCGGTAAAGCCTTTTGCATCACCACCATGAGGATACTAGGTATGTACATTGTTGATCCGGAAAGTGTAGGAAGCTGCTTCGAGCAAGCCCAATGCAATCAGTTGTCCGACAGCGCGGAAATGAAACTGATGGTGGACGAATGTCTGGATCTGGACAAAGAGTCGTTCGAGTGCCGGGAAGACGATCATCTTTATTACTGCAACAACAAGGGAGTTTGCAAAGAGATTGATTGCGAACAGACCTGCCAACAATTCATCGGCACCAGCAACGCCGATTGCGATTTCGTAGAAGCTGAAGGCTACGATAAATGTATATGTTACCTGTAGCTGTTGAGATGCCTACCGCCGTTGATGTGGACGGCAGTGAACAATACTACGGATAACCTCGAAAAAAAATAAATTTACAGGATGGTATACAGTCGTTAGTACTTGCCGCGTACACCTAGGAAAAACCGCCGCCCGGTAGTCATGTGCTGGAAGGGTCTGATGGGTTCACCCACAAAACGCTTCACGGTTTCGTTGGTGAGATTTAGTCCCTCGGCGAAAACGGAAAGGTTTTCGAAAATATCAAAGGTAAGGTTGGCGTCGAGTTGACCGAAATCGTCCGCGTGTCGGGCGCCGCCGCGATCGATCTGCTCGAAATACTTGGTGCGGTAGTTGTACGCCAAGCGGGTTGCGAATGGTCCTTTTTCAAAAAACAATATCACGTTGAAGTTGTGTTTGGACTGGCCGGGTATCGGCAGCTTGCTGCCGGTTTGCGGATCCTCCAGGCTGCTTTGGCTGTCGGAGAACGTGTAGTTGATGATGGTACCCAACCCATCAAAGGGTTTGGGCAGAAATTCAAATACCTGTTGAAACGCAGCCTCGAGACCGTAGGTGTTGCCCCCTCGGCCGTTAAAAGGTCTGGTGATACGAAATGTGCTGCCTTTATGCTCTTCTTCCCGTGCTTCGAGAGCCACAAAAGACATGATGTCTTTATAGAACAACGCCACCGAAACCGCCGAACCCTGGTCAAAATACCATTCGAACGCCAAATCATACTGGTTCGCCTTGAACGGCTCCAAATCCGGGTTGCCACCGGTGCCGGTAAACAAGGTTTCGTTGAGATCGACGGCCGGAGACAGCTCGGTGTAGGCGGGCCGATTCAACACTCGGGCCGCGGCCAACCGCAGGTACATATCTTCGTAGACATTGAATGCCAAGTTAACACTGGGCAACACTTCGCCATAATCGTTTTTGTCTTTGTATTGAACGATTTCATCATCGACACTCCGCCTGGCCCGGGAAGTGACATCGGTATACACATAGCGAACCCCGATGTTGCCGCGGATGCCCATATCTCCGATCTCGGAGACGATGTTGCCTTGGGTATAAAGAGCCGTAATCTGCTCGCTGACTTTGAAGAAAAAGCCGGGATCGTCTCGAAATGCATAAGCCGAGATAGGTAGATCCTTCGCCAACCTCTCGATGTCGGGGTAGACATACCGGGTCAATCCATCCGGGCCCGCGATGTTGTCCAAAAAGTCTCCCGGAGTCTGCTGGTTTGAGATCTCATCGAGCGAATCGAAACCGGCCGCCGCTTTGAGATCCCCGACAATCCGGCGGCGATCTTGATATTGATCCCGATACTGGATGCCTACTTGAACCGAACGAAAGATCTCGCTGTTCAACTGTCTTTCCAGGTCCACTTGGGTGTAAAACTGTTGCTGCGCACCACCGAAGTTGTCACGGAAAGTTCCAAATCTATCCAGGGTGGAAGGATCCGTGGTGGTTTGTGCATAGTTGACCGCGCCGATTCCATCACGTAAATCACTCGTATAGGCTGTATCGGTGAGAAAAGAAGTAAACAACAAATCGCCTCTCCCTCCGGTGGCGCGGGTATAACCGGTGTGGTTGGAGATGGTCCACAATCCCTCGATCCACTCGGTCTTGAGATCATAGGAATACGAGTGGAGCTTCGAATCACGATATATGGAGTCGAGCTCTACCTCCACTCCATCGGGATTGTCGGCCAAATCCAAAAACACGGCCGTGTTATCCCGAATTACCGCGTCTTGGACCACCGATCCTGGGCCTGAGAGTGGATTGAGAAACTGAAGGCTCAGGTAGTTGTGGTTGGTGTTGGCGCCGGACAACCTGGAGTACAAGCCGGTCAAAGTAAACTTCAATTTCTCTATAGGTTTAAACTGAATCGTGGTCAGACCGGTGGTCCGTATCCGCTCCTGTTGAAACAACGCGGAGCCGATAATACCGGGATAGAACACATCTTCAGCCTCGATGTCCCCATCTCCACCCACGTCGATGTCGGCTTGATCGTAAAACAATACTTCGATCGCATCCCTTCTCAGGGTACGCTTCTGGTAGACTCCCGCTACCAAAATGCCGAAAGTCTCAGAATGGTTTTTCCAACTGGCCAAAAGCGTCGCCCGGGGATCCAGTGTCTCGGACAAGTCGCTGTAACCCAAGGCGGCCGATGCAGCGATCGTATAGGGTTCCAAATCCAGGGGTTGGCGCGTATTGAGCACAATGGTGCCCCCGACACCACCTTCCTGAAGCTGGGCTTCGGGGCTCTTGTATACCTTCACGGAAGATACCAACTCGGACGGCAGCAACGAAAAGTTAAACCCTCGGCTAAACTCGAAATCTTCCAAGAAAAAGTGGGATGAGGCCACCCCCTGCCCGTTGAGCAATGTCAGGTTGCGTCCCGGACCAAGTCCGCGGATGCTCACACTTTCTCCTTCTCCAAAACCCCGGGTAATCGACAAGCCGGTGATGCGCTGGAGGGATTCGGCGACATTTTCGTCGGGAAACTTCCCGATGTCTTCTGCCGAAATCGCATCCACAATCGCGTCCGATTCACGCTTGGTATTCAAGGAGGCTTCGATGCTGCTGTGTATGCCGGTTATCACGATCTCCTCGACCTGTTTTTCTTCGACCTCATCAGGAGCCTGCTGTTCTTCCGTCGAGTCCGGTTGTGACTTCGTTGCCGCACCCTCACGTTCTTGCGCAAAAAGCTGTCCAGGGTTGACAAACATCAACAATCCAAAGATCAATCCCCATCGAACGAAAAACCAAATACCATTCATAACCTCTCCTCCTTTTTAATGTTTGATCCGCACCAGCATGGCTTTTGGATCTCATAGCTCCAACCGGAGATGACCGGACATAACCTTTAACTGCATGAGAATTTACCTTTCTCGAACCAATGTCAAGATCTTCCTCAATTGCCACCTAAGAACCCGGTTTTATGAAATTTTAAAAACCGCAACGGGTGCATTCCCGCAAACATGATTCCCGATCTGCCTGGTAAAACCTGAGGACGCAACCAATACTCCAAAAATACCTCATATTATCAAAGCGTTTGTAATGCAGATGCGCCGATTTCACCAAGCGGACCGCCGACAATCCGGCATCACCGGGTTGACTTTCAGACTCGAGTGATTTATGTGGATATGTCCGGCTATTTCCATTTTAAGGAATGCACATGAGGTCTCTCTCGGCAGCGCCCCTAAAAAACAAAAAACCGAAATATTGGGTACCTACACTCTATTTTGGTGAAGGCTTGCCTTTTGTCGCCACCATCACGGTATCCGTGTTGATGTACAAAAGCCTGGGGCTGTCAGACGCCCATATCGCATTGTTCACCAGCTTGGTCGGATGGCCATGGGCGCTCAAACCACTCTGGGGACCTTTTCTTGAAATGTTTAAAACTAAAAAGCATTTCGTGGTGGCCACCCAATTTTTCACCGGGGTTGGATTCGGTCTTTTGGCCCTCTGCCTGCCATTTGATGGATTTATCAAGTATTCTCTGGTTTTGTATACACTCATCGCGTTCAATGCCGCCACCCACGATATCGTGGCCGACGGTGTCTACATCAACGCGCTCTCGAGCCGGCAACAAGCGCGCTACATCGGTTGGCAGGGAGCGTTTTACAACCTGGCCAAAGTCCTCTCACAAGGCGCGCTGGTATATCTTGCCGGTATTTTGGAATCAACCTGGGGTATCAAAGAAGCCTGGATGCTGGTCATGGGGCTTTTCGCGGCCATTATGGTCCTTTTGGCGCTTTACCACATCCGCATGCTCCCAGGCGGAGGCACACAAGGCCATGTATCCAATCTGCATGAGGCCTATTTGACTTTCGCCGATGTGGTGCGCACCTTCTTCCAAAAAAAGAATGTGTTGTGGGCAACCGCGTTTATCATTTTGTATCGAAGCGCGGAAGGACAGCTGGCCAAAATCGTACCGCTTTACCTCAGAGCCTCCCCGGAATCCGGAGGCCTGGGTCTGGATACCGCCTCTGTGGGCATTGCCTACGGAAGCTATGGAGCGATAGCGTTTGTCATCGGCTCTTTACTGGGCGGATATTTCACGGCCCGCCGCGGACTTCGGCGATCGTTGTTTATCCTATGCTGCTTTTTCAATCTTCCCGATCTGGTCTATGTATGGCTGTCTCTTTGGAGTCCCGATGATTTTTCAATCATCTGCGCGGCAATTGTAATCGAATACCTGGGATACGGCTTCGGGTTTGTGGGAGTGACCCTGTTCATGATGCAACAAATCGCTCCCGGACCCTATCCGACTGCTCATTATGCTTTCGCGACCTCGATCATGAATCTGGGATTGCTGATCCCGGGCACAATGAGCGGCTATATCAGCGACTACCTCGGCTACCAAAACTTTTTTATCTGGGTCATGATCGCAACCATCCCTTCATTTCTGGTGGCCTGGTATGTTCCGTTTGTCGATCACGAGGATTGCGCGCAGCCCCCGCCGGAATCATGAATTGAAAACTTTCTCGTTTTCATTATACAGCTCGGCGTGGAAAACATACTTATCTCCACGAAAAAACGAATCCACATACTCGAACGGCACATCTTCTTTCGTGTAGGTCGTACGTTGGATCCTAAAGACCGGACTTTTATCCGGGATGCCGAGCAGCTTGGCTTCGTTGAGTGGACAAGCCACCGCCTGCCATTGTTGGGAAGCACGACTCGGAATGATGCTGACTTTCCGTTTGAGCATCTCATACAGGGATTGATTCTCGAGGTCTGATTTCTTGAGATCCCCGCATAATCCAACCGGAAGGTGGACCACCTCAACCGCCATGGGTACGAAGTCAGCCAACCTGAGCCTCTTTACCACCAATATTTTCTGCTCTTGGGTGATTTCCAATGCTTTCGCGATCACGGCAGGCGCCTGAGTCACATCAAACTGGAGAACCTTGGCGCCTGGTTTTTGACCCCGGGCTTGAATCTCTTGGGAAAAGCCGATGAGGGGCAGGAGATGTTTTTTCAACAGGGCATTGCCTACAAAGGTACCCCGCCCGTGGCTTCGGACCAAACGGCCCTCCTCCACCAACTCATTAATAGCCTGGCGAACCGTGATCCGACTGATTTGAAAAATCTCACAGAGTTGCCGTTCGGAGGGCACCTGTGAATTGGGAGACCACCGACCCGATTCGATAAGCTCTTCGATTGCCATTTTCAGCTGCTTATACAACGGTATCGGACTGTCTTTGCTGATCTGGTCACCAATGTTCGCTCTGGCCTGTGCCGAGGGCGTCGAATCTATGTTCATAGGTATTCCTCTTTCTCTATCGGCTTACTGTTATCAAATGTCTGCCAAGCTTATAACCGATCGAAGCCATAAAGCAAATACTATACCGAGTGAATCGGCTCAAATACACCTAAAACTTGAACCGTTCACCCTGGGGCAACGGCAACTCTTTCGATTACTGCGAAACTCTTAGGATTTACAAGCAATCAAAAATCGATTGCTTGTAAACCCTGCTCAGACAAGTCCTCGAAATCTCAAGAGTCACCGATACCCCAGGTGAACGTTTACCTTATAACTTTTTGGATTGACTTTTATTAAACTTTTATTTATTCATTAAAAGTGGTTATAACCGGATATTCCATGTCCGACATGGAATCTTGCGGTTGACGAGAACTGTAGGCCTTGTGAATGACTGTAGATACAAAATAGTGTAATAGTATCGAGGTATTAGAATCAATGAGCACAACAGTTTGGCTTGAAAAGGAAATCAAATCCCAACCCGAGATCCTGGAGGGGTTGTTGAGACAGGGATATACGGCGGCCGAGGCCGTAACAGAACGAATTCGGAAATACGATCCGGCATTCATGGTCATCGCTGCACGCGGCAGCTCAGACAATGCGGCCCGCTATGCGCAATACCTTTTTGGTATCCATAATAGGATTGCAGTCGCGCTTGCCACCCCATCGACCATCACACATTACGGCGCCGCTCCCAGGTGGTCCAAGGCCGTCGTGTTGGGAGTGAGCCAATCCGGTCAGTCACCCGATATCGTCGCGGTCATCTCAGAGGCTCGGCGCCAAGGAGCGCTTACCCTAGCGGTTGTCAACGACACATCGTCCGAGCTGGCCCAAAAAGCCGAGCTTTGTATGCCGATTTTCGCAGGCCGAGAAAAATCCATTGCGGCGACAAAAAGTTATACCAATCAACTCGCGGCTTTGGCCATGCTCAGCTCGGCTCTGAACCATGACCCGCAACGCTTGCACGCTTTGAACGATCTTCCCGCCCTAATCAGTCAATGTATCGACCAGCAAGCCGATATGGCATCAGCACTTGAAGAGTACGCCTCGAAACAACACATTGTGGTCATCGGGCGCGGATACAACTATGCGACTGCGTTCGAAATCGCATTGAAAATCAAAGAAGTAAGCTACATCATGTCCGAAGCGTATTCGACCGCCGATTTCCTTCATGGACCCGTGGCCATGTTGGATGACCGCTTGGTGGTCATGGCCGTCGCCCCCGCGGCATTCGACTTTGTAGAAATGCAATCACTCATTCAATATGCAAAAAAGCAGCATGCCAAGATCATCGCTATCAGCGACAATACCAAGATCGCCGTGATGGCCGACACCGTCCTGGCGGTTCCTGCAGGTATCCCCGAATGGCTATCGCCTTTGGTTATGGTCGTCCCGGGCCAAATCGCAGCCTTGGAGTTGGCGAAGATGCGGGGCATGCATCCCGACAAACCCCGTAACCTTTCAAAGATCACCAAAACATGGTAATGTCAAAAATCCATCATCATTCCGAAACTCCAACCGCGGTCCTTCTGGGTGTCGATGGTGGAGGTTCCAAGACCCTGGCGCTGGTGTCCGATCTTCGCGGAAAAATACTCGGAAAGGGTGGCTCCTCTTCGAGCAACCACCATCGCGTGGGAAAAGAAAGAGCGTTCGAAGCCCTGACCCAAGCCATTGATGCAGCCTTGCTCGAGGCTTTTCGTACCCCCGAAGGAGATCCAACCGCGCTGAGAAAAAGAATCGCCGCGGCTTGCTTCGGCTTGGCAAGTGTAGATCGGCCTGCGGACCAAAAGATGTTTAGTCATATGGTGGAGAACCATGGATTGGCACCGACCTACCAGGTAGTCAATGACGCCGAATTGGTTTTGGCAGCCGCTCTCGAAGAGGGCTGGGGAATCGCACTGGTGTCGGGTACGGGCTCTACCTGTTTGGCCCGCAACATGTCAGGGGAGACGACCCGGGTAGGAGGATGGGGGTATCTCCTTGGAGATGAAGGCAGCGGATACAAATTGGCCATTCGCGCCTTGCATTTGGCCACCCAGACCGCCGATGGAAGGCGGGACGCCGACACGATACATCAAGCGGTATTGGATCATTGGCGAGTAGCTGAAATGGAACAAATTTTCGACCATATCTACCAGGCGGGAGCCACCCAACGCGACATCACGAATTTTGCCTGTAAAGTGCTCGAACTGGCTTCAAAAGGAGATCGAGATGCATTGATATTGGTCGAAGAAATTGCAGAAGAGCTCGCAATGCATGTACAAACCGTTCTACACCGCATGAAGATGCAAAAACCTCGATTGGCTCTCGGAGGGGGTATGCTTTGTTCGAGCGCGGTACTCAGGGAAGCTTTGTTGGTGCGACTCAACGATTCCATCCAATCCTCCGTGGTGGTTGAAAACCCAGCCCACGGCGCCGTCAGGTTGGCCAAAGAACTATTTGAAAAAACCTATTATGATACGAAGGAGCATACAAACTGATTTTCCATACAGATCGCTCAAGGATGACATACGCCATGCCTACAGATAACTCTTTCATCGATTTCTCAATACCCGGGAGGTAGCCGACCCATGGCAGCGTATTTTGGCAACCAGTTTTCGCAGTCAGAGCCGCTATGCGGTCCCGAGCCGACTGAGGCCGAACGGACATTCGCCATCACCGGACAACTTCTATGCAACGCGACCCTATCTCCCGGTACCCTGATCGTCGAAAATGGAACCATCACGGAAATCATACCTGATACATCCAATCTCCGGCTTCCACCTACCCGATACCGAGCTGCGTTGGTAGCGCCGGGTCTCATCGACCTACAGATTAATGGAAGCTTCGGCGTTGATGTCAACGCCCACCCCGACACCATCCGGTTTTTGACCGCCAGGCTGCCATCAACCGGTGTCACCGCATTTTTGCCGACAATATTGAGCTCTCCTCCCGAGTTTTACCCCCGGGTCTTGAAGTCGTTTCAATCAGCCCAAAACATACACGGCGCCATCCCCATCGGACTGCACGCCGAAGGCCCGTTTTTATCTCCGCGACGCGTCGGAGCCCACTCCCAGCAGGTTATTGAAAATGCAAGGGTGGACGCACTGGATACATTGTTGGAGCACCATGTTTTGAAAATGGTCACTCTGGCACCGGAGATCCCCGGAAATTTGGATTACATCAAGATGCTCGCAGATAAAAACGTCGTTGTAAGCCTTGGACACACCAACGCCGGTTTCGAACAATTCATCCAAGGCATCGACTGCGGCGCCAAACTGGTTACCCATCTCTACAGCGCCATGTCTCCCTTTCAACACAGAGCACCCGGGGCCGTGGGCGCCGCCCTGGTAGATAACCGAGTTGCTGTGACCCTGATTGCGGACGGAATACACTGTCATCCGGCCGCAATAAGACTTGCCTTGAAAGCCAAAGGGGTCGATCGGGTGATTTTGATCACCGACGCTATCTCCGGAGCAGGCATGCAACCGGGAACCTATGAGTTGCAGGGCAGAAAAATCCTGGTCCACGACTCATTATCCACCCTCGCCGACGGAACCCTGGCAGGTTCGACCCTCACTCTCGATCAAGCCGTACGCAACATGATAGACTTGGTGGGTGTAAGCATTCCCGATGCACTTCGCATGGCAAGCGAGATCCCCGCACGTATTTTAGGGCTCAGTACGAAAGGATCGCTCCAGGTGGGATATGATGCGGACATCGTACTGTTCGACAAAAAAATGCACGTACAGGACACCTTCGTGGGCGGTCGCAAGGTCTACGGCCTTCACTAGACCCAAACCCCCAAAACAACTACGGAAGTTTCTGTTTTCATTGGATCGTCTATACACCGACACGATCGCTATGCCTTCAAGCCCATTAACTGCTTTATCCTTTGTAGGTCCAAACTGCCACGAAGCACATCCGCCAGCCTATCCAATGCGGGGTTCAGATCGTAGACCACCTGCGGGGTTTCGAGCGGCGGGAACCCCGATCGGGCCCGAAGATCGTCTAAAAACCAGCGCCGAAAGGCATCTTTATCAAACAATCCATGTAGATAGGTTCCCAGGAGGTTGCCGTTGTGCGCCGTGATACCCAACACTTGGCCTTGCATGCCTCGAATGACCTGCGTACAGTCTCGATGCTCGGTTTGACCATGGTGAATCTCATAACCCCGGATCTCCAAACCCGTGGGTACATGCCTGGCATCTACCTGTTTGAGGGTCTTTTCTTTCGCCAACACCGTCTCCAGTGCGCACAAGCCCATCCCCTGGATCTCTTCCTGGTTGGATTCGATCGCGTGCGGATCTCGAATGGAGAGGCCCAACATCTGAAACCCCCCGCAAATTCCGGTAATTCTGCTACCGCCCGCTCGAACCAGCTCCTTGATACCGTCCGCCAATCCGGTCTGTTGAAGCCAAACCAAATCCGCGATGACATTTTTTGAGCCGGGAAGGATAACCAAATCGGGTCGGCCCAATTCCCTGGCTTTGTCGACGATACGCAGGTTGACATCCGGTTCGAGACACAACGGATCAATATCCGTGAAGTTGGATATATGGGGAAGCGACACCACCACAATGGATACAGCATCCGAACGTTTGGAGCGAACATCCCGCGCCGACTGCTTAAATGTAACCGAGTCTTCTTCCGGAAGCCCCAAGTCGTGCAAAAACGGCACCACCCCAAATGTGGGTTTGCCGGTGTACTGCTCGATATACCGAAAGGCCGGCGCAAGTAAATCCGCGTCTCCCCGAAAACGATTCACCACAAACCCTCCAACGAGTTTGCGCTCCCACTCCTCCATCACATCCATGTGCCCGACAAACGAAGCGAAAACACCTCCCCTATCGATATCTCCCACCACCAAAACCGCAGAAGACGCCAGATCGGCCATCCGCATGTTGACAATATCGTTTTTTTTCAGATTCACCTCGCCGCAACTCCCGGCTCCTTCCAAAACAACCGCATCAAATTCTTTCGACAAACTGAAATATGCGCGTTTGACCTCCTCAAATGCTTGATTTTGAAATGCATGGTATTCCATGACATCGAGGTTTGCATAGGGTTTGCCCATCAAAACAACCTGGCTGCCTTTGTCGGTATTTGGTTTGAGAAGGATCGGGTTCATGCGCACATCCGGCTTCAAGCCGCATGCCTCGGCCTGCAATACCTGAGCCCGACCCATTTCACGGCCGTCCTCGGTAACATACGAATTGAGCGACATATTTTGGGCCTTGAAAGGCGCTACCCGATATCCATCCTGTACCAAGATCCGGCACAACCCCGCCGTAAGAACACTCTTGCCTGCATTGGATCCGGTACCCTGAAACATCACGGCAGGGGTTTTGCGCAAGCTCTTTCCGGGTCGAGCCCGGCTCGAAAAACACGTCCGCAGCGCATCCAACAACCGCCGGTTTTCATCCCGATTGCGCACCGCGATTCGAAAATACCGCTCATCCAGTCCACTGTAATTATGACAGGTTCTGATAGCAATTCCCAAAGCGAGTAACTTATCTGCAAGCTCCCCGGCCGAAAGCGACCCATTGGATATGCGCACCAACAAGAAATTCGCTTGTCCGGGAAACACTTCCAAAGCGGATATACCGGTAAGCTCATCCACCAGCTCTCTGCGCAACCCATCAACCAAGGCACGGGTTTTTACAACATATTCTCGATCTCTCAAGGACCAAATCCCTACCTGCTCCGCAATCACGTTGACCGACCAGGGGATCAGACATTCCTGCGCCTTGCGACGCAACTCGCGGCGCAGAAATCCAAGCCCCAAGCGCAAACCAGGGATGGCAAAAAACTTTGTCATGGAATACAAAACCGTGACATTGGGAGGCCGATCGTACATCAAGCTTTCGTAACCGGACACGAAATCGGCAAACGCTTCATCCACCACGATCTCGCATTCTGGAAAAGCCCCTGCCAATTCCCGTACCCGGGATGGATCCACAATTGTTCCGGTAGGATTGTTGGGTTGACCGAGGATCACAACCGTATCACCATCCATACCCGCACCGAGCGCATCGAGGTCCACCTGAAAACCATTTTGCTTCCGAAGCAGCATTTCTTCAATTTCGCACCCGGCATGTCTGGCGGCATGGGCATAGTCCACGTAACTCGGCACGGGAATCAAGGCTTTCGGCTTTTTAAAAACACGCATAAGTGTATACAACAACTCGGAAGATCCATTTCCAACCAGGATCTCGCCACCGGAAAGACCAAAGTGTTTCTCGGACTCCTCTATCAATTCCGAGTAACCGGGATCGGGATAATGGGGAATGTAATCCATCGAACGGTTGATGACCAATCTCAGCCAACCAGGCGGTCCCAAAGGGTTCATGTTGGCGCTGAAATCCAAAATTTTTTCCCGGGATCTCCCTGAAAGCTTTGATAATTCTCTTAGATTTCCACCATGTCGCGTTTGCATGGGCGCCATTTTGAACCAAGTCACGTCCAGATTCAAACCTAAACGACGCATCCGAACGAAACTTCTTCGCTCAACTCGCGTCCGCATGCGTGCTTTTGTCTTGCATGACTGAAAGATAATGCTAATATGGCGCTCGATGAGGTTCTTGCGCGATTAGCTCAGTTGGATAGAGCGTTGGCCTCCGGAGCCAAAGGCCACAGGTTCGAATCCTGTATCGCGCGTTGAAAGCCCCAAGCCGGGTGACCATCAAGGATCGCACACCCTGCAACCCGGCTTGTGAGCGGATCTGGAAAATGGTTGGATCCTCTTGACAAAGGCACGATAATACCTATACTTGCAGCCTGTTTTGTGATGGTAGGAACACAATGATGCCGATGCAGTTGAACCTTCTGGAAGTTCACAACGAAATCACCTCGAAAGAAGTCCGGCTGGATAAAGCCTGGCTGGATGATCTTTTAGGTAAGTTGATGAATTGTGAATTTTGCTCCGACTGCTCCCATACGGTCGTGGTTGATACGCAAAGAGTCGGGCTTGAAATCATACTGCGATCCCGCTTCATGCTCGATCTCAAGACGGACTGCTCTTTATGCGCCCGAAATTTCGACATCCAAATTGGGGTTGATTTTCAAATTACCCTCAAACCAATGCCCATCGACAAGCGGCCCCTACCAGAAGAAAAAGAGCTTTCACCCAGAGAATTGGACGAGTATTACTACCAGGGAGACGCCATCGACCTGGGGGAGATACTCAGAGAGCAGATCATTTTATCCCTGCCGATGTATCCACGGTGTTCGCAGGAATGCAAAGGCCTGTGCCCGACCTGCGGAGCGGATCTCAACTTCAAACCTTGTGAATGTGAACAAGAAAACCTTGACCCACGCTGGACGGCACTCAAAAACATTTCCAAGCATTGATCGAGGAGTATAAAAAATCATGGCTGTACCGAAAAAGAAAAAATCCAAAGCAAGACGGGACACGCGGCGCTCCCACTGGAAAATCGTCCCTCCTAACGTTATTGATTGTCCACAATGCACCGAACCGACGGTCCCACATCGAGTATGTCCGAAATGTGGATATTATAAGGGCCGGGAAGTAATTGAGGTTTCATCATAACCCCATACCCCTAGCATCATGTGATGTGCCCAAGGGCGGTCTTTGTCGTACAGCGATTGCCGGGCTGGACAGGCATATGGGGTTGGGTAGAATATTTCAACCGTCTTAGATCCCAACCCTCGAAAAAACGACGTTTTGAGACCAAAACCCGGGGTGTCTAGATAGGATTGGGCGGCCGTCGAGGGGAGATGACCATGCAATCGGAAACTCTTCAACGTATTCAAAAGATCATTGCCGATGTTTTGAGCATCGATCCCAATGAGGTCCGCGAACAAGCCAACCTGAAAGACGATCTCGGCGCCACCTCGTTGGATCGGTTTACCATACTGATGGATATCGAAGAAAGCTTCTCTTTGAACCTGGACGATATTGCCGAAGACGAGTTGGAAGAAAAGATCTCCACGGTATCCGACATCGTAACCTTTGTCTGCCAGAAGATGGAAGGCCGAACCTGATCAAGACATTGAGGGACAAAGACATGTCAGCGAACTCCGTCGCCCTGGCCTCGGACCATGCAGCCTTCGAGTTGAAAAACCAATTAATAGAACGCCTGCAGGCTTGGGGTTATACAACCACAGATCTCGGGACCAACTCAACCCAGTCGGTGGACTACCCATTGTACGCCGGACGCCTGACCCGGTACATCTTACAACACAAGGCTTCCAAAGGAATTCTGCTGTGCGGGACGGGTATCGGCATGAGCATATGCGCCAATCGATTTCCTGGAATTCGAGCGGCTCTATGCACTTCGGCCTATATGGCCGCCATGGCCAGAGCCCACAATGACGCCAATGTTTTATGCTTGGGGAGTCGAGTGATTGGAGAGGGAGAAGCCGAAAACATCCTGGATACGTTTCTCAAAACCAAATTTTTGGCCGGCAGGCATGCAAGAAGGCTCGAAGGCATCGATATGATTTTGGAGCAGAGTCAATCATGATCCAAAGACCGGACTGGGACGAATACTTTATGGATTTCGCCCGGCTGGCACAGAACCGCTCGAGTTGCCTGCGCCGTAAAGTGGGGGCTGTGATTGTAAAAGATCGCATGATCCTGGCAACCGGATACAACGGCGCTCCCACCGGCGTTGCGCATTGCAGCGAAGTAGGCTGTTTGCGCGAGCAGATGCAGGTACCATCTGGACAACGGCACGAACTTTGCCGCGGACTGCACGCGGAGCAAAATGCCATCATTCAGGCTGCTTACCACGGTATAAGCATACAAGGCGCCGGCATGTATTGTACCGCCAGACCTTGTGTCATCTGCGTCAAAATGTTGATCAATGCAGGCCTCAACCGGGTGATGTATTTGGGCGAATACAATGATCCTTTAGCCAAGACCATGGCGGAAGAATCCAGGCTGGAGCTCATCCAAATGCCCGATGACCACCCTTCACATGCACCCGGAGACCAATCGTGAGATGCCCATCCTGCGGACAGCTTGAAAACCGAGTCATTGACTCGAGGCTCAGCATGGAGGGTCACGCCATTCGCCGAAGGCGGGAATGCCTCGGTTGCCAAAGGCGTTTTACCACCTACGAACGAGTTGAAATCACCATTCCCTTGGTCATCAAAAAAGACGGACGCCGAGAGCAACTCGATCGTGAAAAGCTCAAAACAGGTATTCTCAAAGCCTGTGAAAAACGACCCGTGAGCATTGACGGCATCGAAGCATTTTTGGATGATCTGGAAAGAAATATCCAGGAGCAAGGCGATCGAGAAATTCAATCCAAGTGGTTGGGTGAACGCGTCATGGATTACCTCCTCGGCTTGGATGATGTCGCGTATGTTCGTTTTGCCAGTGTATACCGCTCCTTCAGAGATCTGAAACAATTTTTGTTCGAGCTACAACAAATCATCCACAAAGCCGAAGAGCACAAATCCCCGCCCGGAGAATGACCGCATGAAATCGAAAGATGCCCGGGCATACCGGCATATCCGTATGATGAGACTGGCAATCAACCAGGCTCGCAAAGCGGAGGGAAAAACCTGGCCCAATCCCATGGTGGGAGCCGTGGTAACCAAGGGGAACGAAGTGGTGGGTATGGGATACCATCATAAAGCCGGACTTCAGCATGCCGAGGTGGAAGCCATCGAAAACGCCCGGGGGAAAACCCGAGGCGCGGATCTGTATGTTACCCTGGAGCCCTGCCATCTTACCGGACGTACAGGTCCGTGTGTCGATGCCATTCAAAGAGCCGGAATAAAAAGGGTCATTGTCGGTGCCGTAGATCCCAACCCAAAGGAATCGGGCCGTGGCATTGCGGCTTTGCGCCAAATCGGCATTCGAGTTGAAGAGGGTGTGCTCGAACCCGAATGTATGGCGATGAACGAAGTCTACAACGTGCTTATCACCAAGAAAAGACCTTTCATTCAGGTAAAAATGGCCGCCAGTCTCGATGGACGCACCGCCACCCGGACAGGCGACTCCAAATGGATCAGCTCGGAATCATCGAGAAAGCAGGTCCATAGGATGCGCGCCCGCGCCCAAGCCATTATGGTGGGAGCGGTTACCGTGCGCCATGATAACCCGAGATTGGATGTACGTTACACCAAGGGAAAGAATCCCATGGTGGTGGTGATGGATTCCAGCTTGAGCATCCCTGAAAACAGTCGGATTTTCACGCTGCGACGTGGGGCTCCCGTATGGATATACAGCAAAAAGAACGTTGACCGGACAAAAGTCCGACGCTTGGCTTCCCTGGGAGCCGAAGTGAGACACGTGGGTGCGAAGAAAAACCGCCTCAAACTCGAAGAGGTTTTTGACGACCTGTTCAACCATCAAATCTACCGGGTTTTGGTGGAGGGCGGCGCCACCCTATTCGGAAGTCTGATCGCCAATCGATTGGTGGATCGTCTGGAAATATTTCAGGCGCCTTGTCTGTTGGGTTCTGATGGAACACCGCTGGCGGTATTTTGCGGACCAAAAACGCCTGCCGGCGCACCAAAATTGGGCGTATTGAGCCAAAAACGCAGCGGACCCGATCTGGTTTGGTCGGCAACCCTGCAATGGCCCGAGTCGTCTTTACCCGGGACGGGGTTGAAAGGATAGATCCCATGTTTACCGGCATCATCGAGGATCTCGGATCGGTGTTGACATGCCGACACAGGGCGGATTCGGCTGTCTTGAAGATCGAAACCCACCTTCCCCCGAGCTCGTTTCAACTGGGAGATTCCGTAGCCGTCGATGGCGCCTGCTTGACGATCAGCCGGATGGAAGAAGGCGTGTTGACATTTGTCGTCAGTCACGAATCCATTCGGACCACTTCGCTCAAGTTTCTCAATACAAATGACGTCGTCCACCTGGAACGCGCTTTGTCTTTGGGCTCCCGACTGGGCGGTCATCTGGTAACCGGTCATGTCGATGGTCTTGGCGAGATTGTCGACAAAAAAAACCAGGCAGACAACTTGGATCTGACCATTGCGGCCGACGAGAACATCAGCCCCTACCTGGTCCCGAAGGGTTCGGTTGCGGTGGCCGGCGTAAGCCTCACAATCAACCAACCGCGGGGCAACCGCTTTCGGATCACGCTGGTACCCCACACTCTGGCAAAAACCAACTTGGGAAAATGGAACCCGGGTAAAAAACTCAATCTCGAGGCTGATATACTTGGAAAATACGTTCACCATTTTACGGGCCCCCGCACCCACAACGCAATCAACAAAAACCTGCTGGTAGAACATGGTTTCTTGGCGCCCGACGACCTGGAAGGATAATCATTATTGTGATTGAATCCAACGATAGGATAAGAAAAAACCAATCAATTTCATATTGATACAAAAATCATCAAGATGCTTGATCCC
>JBFFBT010000024.1:0-30053 GCA_041560255.1 Myxococcota bacterium
CTGTCAACGGAGTATCTTCGTATGGAGTCATAGCAGCATAGTGATTCTGAACGTTTATGAACCATTTGGAGATCGATGCTCCGGGATCCACATTGAGTCGCAAAGGTATAGTATTGATGAACAATCCTACCGTATGCTCGATGCCTGCTATCTCAGCTGATCGGCCCGCCGTTGTTACTCCGAACACTACGTCTCGCTGGTTGCTATATCGGCTTAGGAGCATGCCCCACGCTCCTTGAAATAGTGTATTAAGTGTTACCTTTAGTTTTCTTGCCAACGATTGAAGAGCGCTGGTGGTTACTGGACTAATGATCAATTGTTGTTCTTTCGTCCTTTTTTTACTTCCCGCCGCCACTACCGAATTTCGATTACGGGTAATCATAATTGGCATGGGAGCCTCAAAACCTGCAAATCTTTCCTTCCAAAATTTCTCTCTGGTGACTTGATCCTGCTCCTTGAGCCATGCGATGTATGGTTCGTATGGTATAGCAGGCTCAAACGACGGTTGCTGACCGCGAGCTAGTGCTATATATGCATTTCGTAAATCGTTCAGAATGATTTGTAATGACCATCCATCCAGCAGAAGATGATGAACACTCCACACCAAGCATGCACGGTCTTTCGATAAATCGATCCAGTTTATCCGCATTAATGGTGCTTCGCTAAACACCATTCCACGCCTACGATCTATGACCGAGAAATCTGTTAGGCGCGATTCTTCCTCGTCGGGCGGGCAATCTCGCCAGTCGTGCTGTTCCATTGTAATGGAAGCCGTTCGCTGCACACACTGCAATGGTCGCTTAAGATCCTTAATTATGATTGAAGTTCGCAAAACCGGGTGACGAGCTACGACAGATTGGAATGCAGCTTCAAGTAGCTTGGCCTTCACTCCTTTCCCCAATCGGAGAACCATCTGAATAACATATATGCTTGATTCAGGTTCATAGAGACTATGGAAGAGCATTCCCGCCTGCATTGATGAGAGTGGATATAACGCCTCTACGCCTGAGTGATTTACTAGATGTCGATCGAGAAGTTTCTGATTCATTTCAGCCAAAGGAAAATCCGATGGTGTGTATCCGTAATTTTCTGGCAATAAACAATGCTGAATAACTTTCTGTAATGCTTTCTTATTCTGACTGGCCAACCTGCTAATACTGGCCTTTTTATGTCGATTTCGACTATATACCCAAGTCAACCGAAGCTTGTTCTCTACTACTATCCCTGTGACTTCCAATAAATGAGTACGTTTGTCTCGCTGGCTTTGCTGGCCGACAGTTTCATCAGCTGTAGTCCAAAGTCGATTATCACCCAATAATGCGTCAAACTGCCCAAGATAATTGAATACGACTTCCGGAGATATTCGAGCCAAATCATCACGAAGTGAGTGATCGGGATGCAGATAGCGAAGCAATCCGTAACCCATCCCGCGTCGTGGCAGCTGACGTACCGCTTCTTTAGTATTTTTTATGAGCGCAGATATTTCCTTTATGGCTTCTGCCTTCAACCGCACCGGGTACATCGTTGTAAACCAGCCAACAGTTCGTGACAAGTCGATTTTATCATCAATCATCTCACGACCGTGGCCTTCCATGTCCACCAACACATCTTCTTGTCCCGTCCATTCTGCTAAAGTCTGAGTCAATGCGGCCAACAATAACTCTTCGGGTCTGGTACGATAGGCACGACTAGATGCATGCAACAGTTTCTCCGTCTCATCAACACTTAGTGTGGTTGTCACGGTGTCAGCCACAGCTACAATGTCAGGACCCTTGTCGTGATCAATAGGCAACTTTTGAACAGCATCTGCACAGACTTCGCGCCAATATGCCACTTCACCATCAAGGCCACCATTTGATACAAAATCTTGTTGCCTCTCTGCCCAGTGTTTGAATGACGTTGTGCGTGAACCCAATAAGATATTTTTTCCACGCTTAAGCTGTCGTATGGCCATTTCGAGATCATCCAATAAAATCCTCCATGACACGCCGTCAACAACCAAATGATGAATAACCATGAGCATCCGTTGACCGCGTTTAGGCCCTAGATCGAAATATGCAACACGCATCAATGGTCCATCAGTAAATGAAAGACTCGATTGTAGATCATCGTCATTCTTTTTTAACTCCTTGTCTTGGATATCTTCGGGTAAGTCACCTAGATCGATATTGGAGAATGACACCTCTTCACCAGGCAACTCGTACATTTGCCGCATATTTTTTCCATCACGATAAAATCGCAAGCGTAGTCCATCGTGTTGGTTGTAGACCGCCTGCAGGGCTTGCTTCAGGAGTTCGGGATCGAGGGGTTTACGAACTCCCAATAATACTGCCTGATTCCAATGGTGCGGATCGGCATATTCCTGTTCAAAGAACCACTGCTGTATGGGTGTCAGTGATGCTATTCCTGTTTCGGGCTGCTGAGATATAGATTCACTCCACTGTTTGGTAGCGATGGCAGCCTGGCTAGCAATCGTTTGATGTTCAAACAAATCGCGAACTGTTAGTCCCATTCCCGCACTACGTGCTCGACTGACTACCTGGATACCCAAAATAGAGTCCCCACCCAATTCGAAAAAGCTATCATGTACACCCACCTTTTCGATGCCTAGAACGTCTGACCATATTTTTGCCAATGCAACCTCAGTGTCGGTTTGTGGTGCCACATAAACCTCGGCTAACACAGAACGTAGCGTATCTGGAACCGGCAGTGCCTTACGATCTACCTTTCCGTTGTATTTCAGAGGCAATGCCTCCAAGAAAATGAAGCTGCTCGGTACCATGTATTCTGGGAGTTGCTTTTTCAGCAACTGGCGCAATTCAAGACCATCTACTTCTTGGTCACTTTCAAGCACCAGATATGCAACTAATTTCGTGTGGCCATCGTTGTGCTGAAAAGCTGCCACTACACACTCAGACACTTGTTGCACCATAGATAATGCCGTCTCGATTTCACCAAGCTCTATACGAAAACCACGAATCTTTACCTGATGATCCATGCGTCCCATAAACTCCAGCTCACCGTTTTTCAAATAGCGACACAAATCGCCTGTACGATACATCCGTACTCCGGATTCTTCGGAGAATGAATCCGGGAGGAAGCTCTCCGCCGTCAGTGCCGATCGTCCGAGGTAACCGCGACCGACGCCTACTCCCCCTACATACAGTTCACCTGTTACACCTATTGGTTGCGGATCCATTGTATCATTGAGTATATACAGACGTGTGTTTGCTATTGGACGACCAATCGGTACTATCTGTGTTTCAGGCGGTATTCCAACCGATATTGATTTTTGTGTTACATCATCGGAACATTCAGTTGGGCCATAAGCATTTACAATAGATATATTCGGATAACGAGCAAACCAACGATTCACCAAATCGACAGGTAGAGCTTCCCCGGTCGGGATGAGCCATCGCAATGCCATTGTATCCTCCGTTACCGCAACAACCGGTTCCTCGAGAATTGCACGCAACATTGAAGGAACCAACTCAAGTACTGTAATTTTCTTTTTATCGATTTCGACGAGAAATTTCGCAGGATCTTGACTAACTTCTTCGTTGATAATCTCAACTCGACCACCGACCAACAAGACGGCCAGCATTTGCCAAATTGATATATCAAAACACGGCGACGCATTTTGTGCCACAACGTCCGACTCGTCAAGCCCTAGAGTATCGATTTTTGCAAGCAAATGGTTAATCATACCTCTGTGCTCTACCATCGCTCCTTTTGGACTGCCGGTTGATCCTGAGGTGTAGATCACGTACGCCAAGCTATTTCCCTCGATACAAGATACTAGATTGGTGAAATCCTGCTGCTCGTTAAGTAATTCTTCGATACAGGCCCATTTTATTGTCAACTCCGACGGATCAAGTATATCTTTTAACATTGGGGTTAATGATTGACTCGTTAACACCAGAATTGATCCACTCTCCGATAACACTTGAAGATGTCGTGATGCTGGATGCCGTGGATCCAGTGGAAGATATGCTCCACCCGCCTTCATAATCGCCAAGAGAGTAGTCAACAAAATTCCATTTCGCTCCATGAACACGGCCACCACACACTCCGGGCCCACACCTCGTGCCACCAAGGCTCGCGCCAATCTATTTGCGCGTCGATTGAGATCCTCATAGGTGAGTTGCAATCCACTGCAACTCACTGCTGTTGATTTTGGAGTACGCTGTGCTTGTATCTCAAATAATTCGCAAGCACAAGCTTGAACAGAGTAATTGGTTGCAGTTTTATTCCAATCAACCAAAATCTGATGCTTCTGTCTATTTGTTAACCAGGGCAGTTCACCCAAGGATCGATCTGGATTTCTAGCCATACCCTCAAGAATCACTCGCAGATGGTTTAGAATACGATCTGCAGCCTCCGCCTCGAATAAGCCTTTTTGGTAGATGAGTCGTAATGATAAGCTGTTGCCACTCACCACAGTCAGTGTCAGTGGGTAGTTGGTCTCCTCATAACCTTCGACATGCTCGACAGGCATGAGACCAGTCATTTCTCCCCATGTAGAGTCGATCGGATAATTCTCCACTACCAAAACACTATCGAACAATGATCTACCATCAAGTGAATCACACCAACGTTGTATGTCAATTAGAGATGTAGACTCGAAGGGCACAGTCTCCGCCTGCCACCTGTGTACTTCAACAAGCCAGTCTTTAAGTTGCTCTTGTGAGTCAATCTTGACTCGCAATGGAACTGTATTTATAAACAATCCTACCATTTCCTCGATACCAGAAAGATCGACCGAACGGCCTGCTGTCGTAACCCCAAAAACCACATCTTCGATGCCATGGTATCGGCTCAAAAAAAGCGCCCATGCCCCCTGAACTAAGGTACTGAGTGTGATGCGGAACCGACGTGCAATTGCTTGCAGACGGGATGTGGTCTCTACATTTAGATCGGTTTGTTGCAAGCCCGCTGCATTGTTTTTGACTGGTGAGAGTAATATGTTCTTGGCAAAAGGTATTCCGGTAGGTGGTGTAAAACCAGCCAGTTTAGTCTTCCAAAAAGTCTCAGCATCTCTGCGATCCTGACTCAAGAGCCAAGCAATATATGCCTCATAGGAAAAGACCGCCCTGAACGATGGTACTAGTCTTTTTACAAGCGATGTATATGCTTGCTTCATCTCTGCCATCACAGATCCAAGCGACCAACCATCCAAGAGAAGTTGATGGTGACTCCATACCAAGCATGCTCGACCGGCTGGCAAATCGATCCAGCTGAACCGCATCAGTGGTGCTTTCTCAAGCGCTATTCCGCGCTCCCGATCACTTTTTGAAAATGATGCCAGTAGTGCTGTTTCGTCTTCAGGGGCACATTCACTTAGATCGTGACGCTCCATGATAACAGGCACATCTTTTTGCACACACTGCAACGGTATTTCCAATCCATCCCAAATCAGAAAAGTTCTCAATGCCGGGTGGCGAGTGACCACTGTTTGCAGAGCTGATTCGAACAGATCGGCATTTATCCCCTTTGCGAAAATGATGTTTAGTTGATTGATGTACACAGTCGACTCTGGCTCTAACAGTCGATGAAACAATATTCCTGCTTGCATAGGCGATAAAGGATACAGAGATTCAATTCCAGATCGCCCTGCGAGGTAATGATCAACGGCATTTTGATCTATTCCTGCGAGTGGGAAATCCGACGGTGTGTAACCACCTGCAGTCGGCAATAAACAATGCTGGATTAACGCCCGTAATGTTTCACAATGCTGATTTGCCAATTGTTGGATAGTGCTGTGTCGGTGCCGATTGCGACTCGCTCGCCAGCTAATCTGCAAACGTTTATCAACTACCATTGCTTCAATTTCCAAAAGATGTGGGCGTCTTGCTTCGGCGTGACGCTGATAACCTATAGACTCTTCGGCAGGTTCCCAAAGACTACTTTTTCCAAACAGAGTGTCTAATCTACCCAAGTAGTTGAAAACGATCTGCGGTTGTATTTGTGATAGATCATCACGCAACTTTACGTCAGGATGGAGATAACGAAGAAGCCCGTAACCTATACCACGTTGAGGGACTTTACGAATTGTCTCTTTGGTCTTTTTAATTATTGTCTCAGGTCCTGTGTCTGAACCATTCCATAAGCAAACAGGATACAAGGATGTGAACCAACCAAGAGTGTGCGACAGATCAATATCATCGTCCAACAACTCTCGACCATGACTTTCCAGATCAATTAGTACTTTTCGTCCACCTGTCCATACTGCCAGAGTTTTTGCCAAAGCTGCGAGAATTAGCTCTTCTGGACGTGTTCGATACGCTTGACCGGAAGTTTTTATCAAGGCTTCGGTTTCTTCGATACTCAGCGTTGCTGTCACATTTTCGGATGTGGCCTCCACATCCGGACCCTGATCATAATCTAAGGGCAGTTCGTACGACGGCTCGGCGCCAACTTGCCGCCAATAGGCTATTTCATCGTCAAATACACCGTTTTTTACATGATCACACAACCCTTCAGACCAACGTTTATACGATGAAGTGCCTGGATTTAAACGAACCTCTGCTCTACCTTCAAGTTGTTGCAGGGCTGTTTCAAGATCATCTAGTAGGATTCTCCAAGATGTGCTGTCGACCACGAGATGATGGATGGTCAACAACAGACGTTGTCCACGTTTTTTACCTAACTCTATTAGTGTTGACCGTATTAAGGGTCCATCTACTATTGAAAGGCTCGCTTGCATCTCTTTGGCGTGTTCCTCCATTGCTCTATTTTGATTCTCTACCGATAGGTCTTCCAAATCTATTCGATTCAGAGGAACGACACCTCCTGGAGATGCATACGTTTGTTTCCAACCTGAGGTATGGTGAATAAATCGAAGACGAAATCCGTCGTGAACTTCACATATTGATTGCAAAGCTCTTTGTAAACGATCTAACGCAAGCGGTTCACGTGGTGAAAGCAATACTGTTTGATTCCAGTGATTTGGATTTATGAATTCCATTTCAAAGAACCATTGTTGAATCGGTGTAAGTGGGACATCACCTTTCTCGTAGGATTTTTCAACTGGCACAACACCATCCTTAGATGCAATGGCCGCTTGGCTAGCAACTGTTTGGTGTTTGATAAGATCGCGTGCGGTCACTTTAATGCCCAATTGACGAGCTCGATTTGCAACTTGAATACTAAGAATTGAGTCTCCTCCTAGCTCGTAGAAATTGTCATGTATGCCAACTTCGTTCAAATCTAGTAAATCCGCCCATATTTCGGCTAGTTTTGCTTCTGTTTCGTTACTTGGCGCCTGATAGCAATCTTTTATCCCTATTTTATTCTCTAGCAATGGTAGAGCACTACGATCAACCTTTCCATTTGGACTGAGGGGCAATTCATCTATGACCATAAATACACTTGGAATCATATAATCCGGCAATGTCTTACTTAATTCCTCTCTAAGTTCAACGCTACTGACATCTACTCCATTGGTAACAATATATGCAATCAGCTTTCCCATGCTTTTTTGTTGCCTATGGACTACAACAACACACTTTGACACTTTTGGAAGTTTGTTTAGAGTCGTTTCTATTTCGCCTAGCTCAATGCGAAGTCCTCTTACTTTTACTTGATGATCTCGACGTCCAATGTATTGCAGATTCCCATCCTCAAGCCACCTGACTCGGTCCCCTGTACGGTACATCCGAGATCCAGGTTGGTCTCCAAATGGATCTGGAATAAATTTCTCAGCGGTCAAGCTATGTCTTTTGAGATACCCTCTCCCAAGTATAGTACCCGATACACATAACTCACCAGTAACACCAACAGGAGCAAGATCCAGAGTCTCATCCACAACGTATAACCTAGCGTTATCTATTGGTTTACCAATAGGAACTAACAAATCATTCGCATTAACACATCTGAAAATGCTACTATCAACCGCTGCCTCCGATGGACCGTAAAGATTATATAATTCGCAGCTAAATATTTCGTAAAATCTGTCGCGAAGCGCTGCGCTGAGTTTTTCCCCTCCACTTTCCACCACTCGTAAGCTTTTACACTCCTTCACTCTGGGCGACTCGAGAAACCGCTCGAGCATTGATGGAACAAAATGAACAACGCTGATCTCATACTCGCAAATCATTTGCTGCAAATAATCTGGATCACGATGACCTCCTGGTCTTGCAATCACCAATGTGGCGCCGGACACCAAAGGCATAATCAACTCCCACATTGATACATCGAAACCGCACGGCGCCTTGTGTAACACACGATCCTGCGACTTTATGCAGTAGCGATGTTTATGTGTTTGGACCATATTAGTCAGCGACGCATGCAGGTTATAGGCGGCTTTTGGTGTCCCTGTTGATCCTGAAGTATAGATGACATAGGCAGCATTTTCTGGTTCGAGATGTACCATGGGGTTTGTTGCAGATTGCTTCGCAATTAGATCCCTGTCAGTGTCTAAACACACAATATCTGCGTTGTTGGTTGTAATTCTATCTAATATATTCGCCTGCGTAAGCAGTACTTGAACCTGGGAGTCATTTATCATGAAGGCGAGACGTTCGCTTGGATACGACGGATCCAGCGGCACATAAACTCCACCTGCCTTAAGAATACCTAATAGACCGATCACGCTCTCCAACGATCGATCAACACAAAGACCCACCAATATCTCCGGTCCAACACCGAGTTTCTGCAAGTATCGTGACATTTGATTCGAACGCAATTCGAGTTCGCTATAAGAAAGCTCAGTGCCCTCAAACATCACAGCAATTGCATCCGGCGTTCGTTGTGCTTGCTCAGTAAATAGCTGTTGGACACAACGCAAATCAGGAGTCAGTGAATTCTTTTTCGAAGAGAACTCCAACAACAGACGTCTCTCTTCATCTGTCAACAACGGCAATCCAATAACCGTTTTCCTGGGATCTTCAGAAATGCTATTGAGAAGCACCTTATAGTATTTCACTAAACGTCGGATTGCGCATGATTCGAACATATCAGATTTGTATCCAATATTAATGCGCAACTCATTTCTTGAATAAATAATATTCGTGCTCAGATCAAATTTTTCGTATTTGGCTGGATACACTTCCAGTTCTAACTCAATATCATCCATTTGTGGAATATTTATCACTCGGTCCATATTGAATGTTGTCTGTATAACCAAAGGACGGTCGGTGTCACGAGGTGGATTGAGTCTTTTAACCATGCGCGCAAATGGGTATTCACCGTGCTCGTAGGCATCAAGCAACTTCTTCCGTATTGTAATCAGATGTTCTATGAATGACATATTACTATTCAATTGATTACGCAAAGGTACGAGGTTTACACAATAACCAACCATATTCTCCGATCCTGCAAGACCTCTACCCGACATAGGAAAACCCACAATGATATCATCTTGTCCAGTTATTCGATGCAACCATAGCGTGTACGCTGCAAATAGTGTCATAAATAGAGTGCAATGATGCTCGCGACTCAATTTCTCGAGTTTGCTAGTCAGCTCGGCGTCAATCATAATATCAATGCAGCCTCCTCGATAGTTCATCACTGATGGACGAGACTTAGTCGACGGTAGATCCAATATGGGAAGCTGCCCAGATAACTGTTCAAGCCAATACTGTTCATGCAACTCCATGTATGGATCATCTTGTGTCCTTTCCAACCAACGAACATATTCCTGAAACTGTAGTGGAGTTTCTCTATTCATGGCAGTGCCATTTTTTCTTGCATTGTAGGCAGCAGCAATATCCTGGGCGACAATCGCTAATGACAGACCGTCAACAACGATATGGTGCGCTGCCAGTCCAAGTATGTGCTGTTCTCGATCAACAACCACAAGCCCGATTCTAAACAGTGGCCCCTGATTCAAATCAATGGTTTGAGATTGTTGATCTTGAAGCCAATCAACAATACGGCGTTCCCGTTGATCCATAGGCACGATCATTAGATCGACGATAGACAAGTCACAGACAATTGAAGGTGCTATGATCTGAGCTGTTCCGTCTTCTAATATCGTGCTTCTCAGCACTTCGTGGCGATTGATCGTATCGGCGATCGCTTCCTGAAGTGCGATAACATCAAGAGGACCTCGCAGACGAAGAGCCATTGGCACGATGTAAGCGCATGATGCATCGTCTCCCAATTGGGATATCGCCCATATCTGTTGTTGTGCTTCAGATAGAGGCACACTGTTGGTATGTGAATCAGCCCATTCTACAATATCTTCAGCACATGTAGTCGCTACTATAGATTTCTGATTTATATATTGTCGCATACTAATTCCGTCACCATCACTAGCATCGCCATCATATGGTTCAGCTTGAGATTTATGCAAAAATCCGTTTTCACGAAGCTCAACAATTGTCTCTTTTACAGCATGTACGAATGTATCAATGTCGGCATTTGTATGTGCTGTCGACAGAAAACAATTACGCCCTTCCCAGATATAGATCCCTCTATTTAGAAGGTGATAGAATAATAGATCCATATTGGATGCATACTCGAATCGAAACATAGAAGAAAAATAGGATATGTGAATAGGTAAAGACGCTTCGTGAAAGAAATTATTGAGCCTCAACGCCATCTTTTCTGTACGCCTATTGAGTTCTTGCTGCATTTGCGGACTCTGATCTTGTATTGCATTTATTGTTGCCTTCATTGTAGCCATACATAAAGGATGGTGTCTAAAAGTACCTGCTATCCAGGTCGTCTCGGTTTTAGGATAACTTTCATTTCCATAACTCCAATACCCTCCATCTACATGATCCAAAAGCGCTGATTTTCCTGCCACCGCTGCCATTGGTGTACCTCCGGCCAGCGCCTTGCCATATACCGCCAGATCAACTTCCACCCCAAATACACCCTGTGCTCCGCGTTGATGTGAACGGAATCCCGTGATCATCTCGTCAAAAATCAGTTTTACTTCATATTCCTGAGTGATCTTTCTTAGTTCATGTAAAAACTGTCGGGGTTGGATGCTGGGTTTTCGACTCTGAACAGGTTCCACCAATACAGCAGCAAGTTCAGGACCTTGTGATTTTATCATCTCGAGAGTCGCGGGTTTTCCATACTCAAGCACCAGGACATCATCAACCATGCCTTGGGTTACACCAGGAGCAATCGGTTTGCTGCGGCACTTGCCGTTGAAAGAAGCCAGCGCCAATGTACCGTCGAAGTGACCATGATAGGAGTTGGCGAACATTACAACCTTATCACGACCAGTCGCAGCACGCGCAATTCGCAGAGCCTGCATTACCGCTTCGGTACCCGAGTTTGTGAATGACACCCTTTCCATACCCGTCAAATCACAGATTAATTTTGAACACTCGCCGGCCAGATGTGTATGGGGCCCAACCTGTATAAACTCATCGATTTGTCGTCTTTGTGCTTCCAATACAAAAGAAGGTGCGTGCCCAAATAAGTACGTACCGAATCCCATCGTAAAATCAATGTATTCGTTGTTGTCGATATCCCAAATACGCGAGCCTGCCGCTCGTTTTCCAATAATGGGATATAGTAACTCTTTGGTAGAAAAACGAAATCCGGCTACAGCTCGATTGTCAGCAAAACAGTGCCGGTATTGTTGCGTATGTTGTTTTGATCCGGCTGTACGTTGCGTATAACTTTTTATTAAAGTATCAATGTGTCGCCGCTGATTTGAATCCAATTTAACACTTGGTGCGCTATTATTATTATTTTTAGTGATTCCAAGTGTTGATGGATCATGAATCACGGGTTGACTCATCTCGCTGTCCGCTTTTTCTTGGATCTTTGCGAAAGGTTTATTACTAAGAGTTGCTTTACCAATAACTTGACTTTCATGCAATTGTTTGTCGCTCTCCAAAGCAACAACCCCTCCGATCTGTCCGCTTTTTTGCACATTGATTTTGGTGTGATGTCCAAATAACTTCAACTGTTCGGACATTAAAT
Organism: Myxococcota bacterium; assembly: GCA_041560255.1. Taxonomy (GTDB): domain Bacteria; phylum Myxococcota; class B64-G9; order B64-G9; family B64-G9; genus JBFFBT01. The sequence goes on from JBFFBT010000024.1 coordinate 11,893, forward strand.
GAATTTGCTGCTGGACAATGTTTGCTATTGTCGTATCAACTGTTTGTTTGTTTCCATTGCAACCACTCAACACAACAGGAACGGTGAGGTTGTCAAGACTCTCTCCTTTTTCTCCATTGTGTAGACATTCCTTCTCCGATTCTGGAAAATCGGGTTCAATATCTTGAAATTGATCCGGCACATCTGATGGCGCTTTGTCGTCAAGAAATACAGTCAATGCCTCAATGGTGGGTAACTCATCAAATAGTCGACGAATCGGAATTTTTACCGAGTATTGTTGTTCTATCTCTTGCAGCGCTGAAATTAGAACAAGTGAATCGGCCCCCATTTCTAGAAACGGTATCTGATCACTGACTTCGTCAGCATCAAGAAGTAGAAGCGCACCGATTCGGGCTCGCAGGTCGGAAGATATTTGTTTTCTTCGATCCGTCAACTTCGATTTTGCGATCTTATTTCCTGCAGAATAATCCAACACGAGTTCTATCTCCTCTTTTCGAGATTTTTTTTCAGTCTTTATGATTGATGCGTTAATCAGTCGACTATTCTTATCCACATGGTCTCTTATTGCTCTATTTCTTGTTTGCGTGTAAGATCCAACGTTACGACGATCAAAAGCATACGTGGGTAAATGAACACACCTATGCGAAAAGGGTGCGTCAAATGCATCCCAATCTATATCAGCACCTGCTTCGTACAACGATCCAAGACTCTTTAGTATTACCCTGGTTTCTTCCGTGCGTTGCCGTAATGATGCGAGTCTTAAATCGACACATGAGCCGACATTTTCTGTAACAAGACCAAGTAAAAGTGGGTGTGGACCAATCTCAATAACAGCGTTGACGCCCGTTTCTGCAAGTGCCTCCAAGCCACTCGCAAAGCGAACTTGATCGCGTACTTGTCTTTGCCAATATTCAGCCGATGCGATCTCCCCACCCACCTGCCTTCCCAAAACAGACGAAATCAGGTATCGGTCGGGCGACCTATACTTGACCTCTTTCGCCGCTTGACCAAAAGTGTACAGCATTGGATTCATGAGTGGCGAGTGTGTGGCATGAGGAACCATAAGTCGACATGTAGTCACGCCTTCCGACTGCAAGCAGATATTAACTGCCTCTACTGCAGAACGTTTTCCTGAAATAACGTAATTCTTAGGACCATTGTGACAAGCAATGGATACCTCACTTAGATATGGCTCCATGGCACTTTCAATCTGTGAAAGCTCCGCATATACAGCCACCATAGCGCCACCTTCTGGTAGCGACTGAAGCAATCGGCTTCTCTCGAAAATCAACGTGAGTGCATCTTCAATCTCTAGTACACCAGCTTCATGAGCTGCTGCAAACTCACCGAAACTGTGTCCCAACAACACTTCTGGTTGTACACCCCATGATCGCCAGAGCGCTACAAGACCACATTGCAACGCAAATAACGCCAACTGGGTATTGATAGTCTCATGAAACAACCATGCATCATGAGGAGCACTAAACATTACCTCAAGTAACGAATGTTCCAATCGATCCCGAAGCAACACGTCGCATCGATTCAATACTTCAGCAAACACAGGCTGGGTATCGTATAGTTCGCGCCCCATTCCTGGATATTGAGAACCCAATCCAGAAAATAAATATCCGACTTTGATCTCGTTGCGAGCGTTCGCTTCACTGGCAATACGATTCTTCTGCTTATCATCGCCTTTTACAAAAGTGCTCAACATGGCACTCAATTCGTTTTTATCGCTTGTGACAAGCGCCAATCGATGTTGAAAATGAGTTCGCCTGCAAATTGTCGTATGTGCAATATCACCTAGGCTTTCTTTGCAATGATCTTTTATATAGGTTGCATATCTCCGAGCTTGTTCTATAAGCGTTGACTGGCTTCGGGCAGACAAAGCCACTATATGCAAGGGACGATCCAGATTTTTTTGCGTCTGAATGTTTGTCGGTGACTCCTGTAAAATGAGATGTGCATTGGTACCACTGATACCAAAAGCGCTTACACCAGCCCTGCGAGGCGTGTCACTGTGCTTCCATGTCGTCACTTCTGTCGGTATATACATGGGTAAATCTTCCCAACAAATTCTAGGATTGAGTTTTTCAATATGTAGAGTTGGAGGAATAATCCCGTGCTGCATGGCAAGTACGGTTTTGATCAATCCGGCAACACCGGCTGCTGCCTCTGCGTGACCGATATTTGATTTCACAGCACCAAGCATCAAAGGGTGATACTCAGAGCGTTTTTCGCATAAAACTGCAGCCAATGATTCTAATTCGATGGGATCTCCAAGCGGCGTACCGCTTCCGTGCGCCTCAACATAGTCTATAGTGACCGGATCGATTCCGGCTCTAGCGACTGCTTGATTGAGCAACCGTCTTTGCGACACTCCATTTGGAGCTGTAAGTCCATTACTGCGGCCGTCTTGATTGACAGCTCCTCCCAATATGACAGCTTGGATATTATCTTGGTCACGCACAGCGTCATCCAAGCGTTTGAGTACCAACATGCTACATCCGTCGCTTCGTACGTACCCATCAGCGTCGGCAGAAAATGGGCGGCAACGCTCGGTCTCCGATAACGCCTTGACCTGACTAAGATATATACTAGGCTCTGGTGTAAGCATGAGATTGACGCCACCAGCAATGGCAAGATCGCAATCTCTTGCCAGCAAGCTTTGTACAGCCGTATATACTGCAACTAAAGATGAGGAACATGCGGTATCAACAACTAGGCTGGGCCCACAAAGTCCAAAAACATAAGATATCCGACCTGCTACCACACTTAGCGCACTTCCGGTTGCGGTGTATGGTGTCGAACCTCCATTATCTAGGAATCGTGCGGATAACAACCCATAATCACAACTACTTGCACCAACAAATACACCTGTCGAGCTGCCTATGAGTTTGGACATTTGATACCCGGCCCGCTCAAAAGCCTCCCAGGTGACCTCGAGTATAAGTCTTTGCTGTGGGTCCATGTTCATAGCCTCGCGCGGATTGATACCAAAAAAAGGCGCATCAAATAGAAAAATATCTTCAACAAATCCACCACAACGATTCGAGATCTTTTTGCCCACACCTGACTCTGGGTTATAGAATTCATCAGCATTCCAACGCTCTTTTGGCACCTCGATAATGGCGTCGCGACCCTCTACGAGTAAATTCCAAAAACCCTCTGGATCGATTACGCCACCCGGAAATCGGCAACCGAAGCCAATAATGGCGACCGGATCGTTGACCGGTAAGCTAACGGAACCAGTATAGTCTACAGGTAGCACTTCATATTTGGCAGAATCGAGGCGAAATTCCATATAGTCCGCAAGCGCTTCGATATGTGGAAAGTCGAAAACCACCGTCTCTGATACTGGTTTCTCGATAATCTTTGCAATCAAGGCCGACAGTTCCACAGCGCCTTTGGAGTCAAGGCCGTATTCACGAAGTGGTCGCATTGTGTCCACCTGATTGACAGTTTGAAAGCCGAGTGATTCCGCAACATTTCTGGATAAGTATTTTACAATCTGCTTGCGACGCGATTTGTAAGGCGATGCAAGCAATGCCGATCGAGTCAACATCTCGGAGTTGTGCAATTGAATCTGATCGATCTTTATCGATTCAACCTTACTACGAAATACCTCATTCAACGTTCCTTCCACAAATCCTAATCGACAAGCACGACGTTGCAGTTTTCCGCTAGATGTTTTGGGAATACTTCTTGGTGCCAATAACGCTACAGCAAAAGTTCTCAAGCCGTGTGCATCAGATACGGCTCCACGTCCCAGTGCCACAACCTCATCCCAATTAAAAGTTTCATTACCCTCAACGAATGTTTTTTTTACCTCTGCAACAATGACAAGTCGCTCTTTTCCATCTACCTCCAAGCCAAAGGCCGCGCAGCAACCAGGTCTTAAAGCCGGATGAGCAACTTCAAAGCTGTGCTCAATATCTTGCGGATGGTAGTTACGCCCTCGTACAATGATTAGGTCACTCATCCGTCCACAAATAAACAGCTCGTTATCCTGGACAATACCAAGGTCACCAGTACGCAAATATGTATTACCATCGGATTCTGCAAGTTGAGCTCTAAATGTAGATTCGCTTGATTCATGCTTCTCAAAGTAACCACGGGCCACACTCGGGCCAGACACCCAGATCTCACCAACTTTTTCAGGTGAACAAAGTTTACGAGATTCTGGATCTACAATTGAAATAACATGACCCGGCATTTTTTGTCCGCAACCAACAAGTTGTACACTGGATTCTTGATTTTTTGCCTGAATAGCAGATCCCTCAGCCAAAGCGTTTGCTGACAATGTTTTAATAACCGGATCTTTGCTTCGATCGAGAGGACCACTTACAATCAATGTGCTTTCCGCCAACCCATAGCATGGAAAAAATGCCTCTCTCCGAAAACCACAATCAAAATAGGTTTCACTAAAGCGATTGAGTGTCTCTGCGCGTATCGGTTCAGCACCATTATAGGCTGCTGACCAACTAGACAGATCTAGTTGCTCGCGATCACGAGGTGTCGTTTTTCGAACACAAAGATCAAAGGCAAAATTTGGACCTCCGCTGACAGTTGCTCGAAAGTTAGATATGGCTTTTAGCCATCGTAGAGGCTTTTGCAAAAACGACACAGGCGACATCATCATTGAAGGAAACCCAACATACAAAGGTTGAAGGATTCCCCCAATCAATCCCATATCATGGTAAGGCGGCAGCCAACTCACACCTCGACTGGATTTGTTGTTTCCAAACGAGAATTCGATTGCAGCCAGATTCCTCAGTAAATTTCCATGAGTTAGTACAACTCCCTTGGGATCCGCGCTTGATCCAGATGTATATTGTAGGAATGCAATATTGTCGAATCCCAGATGTGGATCCTTCCATGACCGTGCTTGTTCCTTGGGAAGATCATCGGTTGACAACCAAGGAAAACTAGTAAGGTTCGGTTGGTTCGCAGCGATTTCTTTAGCAGTATGCAGAATTGCACTGGTCGTTAACGCGGCTTTAGGCCGGGCATCCAATGCGATGGCCTGCAATCGAGTCAGCTCCCGCATCAGACGTCGTGGATCCGGTGGATAGGCAGGCACAGCCACAACGTTTGCACATAGGCAACCGAAGAAAGCAATAATGAATTCAAGACCAGGTGGATACAGCATGATCACGCGCTGACCTACCAAGCCCTGTTTTTGAAGATAGGCGGCAACGCTTCTGGAACGCGTTTCAAGATCACCAAAATTTATCTGCAGTTCTTCACTTTCTCCGTCTTCAAGAAACGCATAGGCAAGCTGATCTGGTTGGGTATTTGCTCGGATCCGTAGTATCTCAACAAGGCTCGACCCAGAACTTGAAGATTTAGAACTCAATTGCATATTATCTATCTCCTCAGCTCATAGAAGAAATCGTCAATGCAGGAGATATCTCGTGTTGTACGCAATTTGTCGTAAATCCATTTTCCGATTGCAATATCAAGGATGCCCATACCAAATGGCGAAAATATCGTACATCGTTGCAAATCAATCGATACTCGTTTTTCGATCACATCGGCAATGGTGCCATCCACGAATGATCGGTTGCCGGTCAGTTGACTAGCCAGATGTACCGATGTATTTGCTGTCATTACATGATCTACATCATCAACGATATTTTGAGCCCCTAGAATTATTTCAGGTGTCAAATCACGTAATGATATGTTCAGGATGGTTGGTGCATGCTGAAACAAATCTATATTCGAAATCCATGGTTCGGTGGCAACAGTCGCAAATACCACTATTTCTGATGCAACAATGACTTCCTTCGCAGATTCAGCAATTCTCACTCGTTGATGATGTTTTCTCTGGCAAACATTGCTACCAAATCGCTCTGCCTCTTTCGGGTTTGAGTCATACAACCATACTTCTGTAAACTCACGTCCAACTCCAAGAAAAAACTGATAGATATACCTGGCTATCAAACCGTTTCCAATGATTCCGAGCCGCTTTGCTTTGCTGTCAATGACTTCGGCTGCCAGAATTGATGATGCGGCTGTACGCGCAGCCGAGATGATCGAGCCCTCCATACACACATAAGGATATCCAGTGTCATAGTCATTTAGCAGGATCACCGCCGAGGCACGAGGAATTCCTCGATGGATGTTTTCCGGCCAACTTGCAATCCACTTAATCCCGACTACAGCATGCTTACCATCGATAAATGCAGGAAGGGAAATATTGCGGCGACTCGGCGCTTTCGGAAAGCGCAGAAACGAGCTTCTTGGGTTGACAGTCTCACCATGATCATGAGCAAGATAAGTTGTTTTTACGATATCAATGCAAGTAGTAATGTTGCTTTGCACAATCTGATGTATAGATTTGCCAGTAATGAAATAAAATGGAAAAGTCATGATTATCTCCAGGATGCAAGTGTTTGTATCGCAGGCATCTCAACTCCAAAAATGTTTTTCACCCATGTGGGATTGAAGATAGTATCAACATAAGCAAGAGCGCGATCAGCACACAAAAACATGACTGATGACCTAGTTCCCTTAGATCTAAAGCGGTAGCGTGAAATCGCAGCAAACACAGAACCAGAGCTACCACCTACAAAAAGGCCATATTTGCGATATAGATCATGACAGGCGTTCACTGCATCTAGCTCAGAGATCAAAACGACATCGTCGATCTCGGCATGCCGAAGCAATGGCGGTTTTATGCTGGAACCAATTCCGGGAATATTTCGTCTTGACGGCGTATCCCCGAAAATCACTGATCCGATTGTGTCGACCGCAATGATCCTAATATGTGGATATCGCTCCTTCAGTCTTATCGACACACCGGCTATCGTACCTGCCGATCCCACACCAATGAATGCATAGTCCAAGTGGTTGATCTGCGATATAATCTCTCCTCCTGTTGTATGATAATGGGCTTCCATGCAATCTGGATTTTCGTATTGTGCCGTCCAATATGAGTTTGTAATCTTTTGACAAAGTTTACGAACGGTAGATAGACGTGTTTTCAAAAAACCACCGGTATCGTCTCGCACGGACACTCTCTCAACCCGACTGGAATTGCTGGATAAAAAAGTGTTATACAAAGCTTGAATATTTGGATCAACAACCGGTATGAATCGAAGACCCAATAAGCGGCAGAATCCAGCCAAAGCACATGCGAGATTTCCCGAGGAGGACTCGATAATCGTGGTTTTTTCATCAATTATTCCACGCTTTGCTGCGGCCTTTAGCATCCAAAACGCGGGTCGGTCTTTTATGCTACCAAAGGGATTGTAAAATTCCAGCTTAGCAAAAAGATTGAACGGTAGGTTTTGCAGTTGCACGACCGGTGTTGGCTTGAGCAACCTTTGAGCCGTTCGAAAACGCTCGCTAATCGTTATTTTTTCTTGCAACACACTCTATCCTACCGATATTTTTACAGTTAGATATTTTTGTTCTTGAAAATCGAATATGTAACTTTTTTTGATATTGGATTCGGATATGCGGACTGGTTTGATATCGTGATATTTTACCCAGGTAAGGAGACTATAGAAAGACATGTAATCATCATGATCAGGCAGCATAACTCCGAGCCCCGCTGCAATCTTAGAAGTATTGTTATTTACAATTTCAACTCGACAGTTGCATAAAACACCGTCATCCTGGAATGATTTGATCCAGGATCCAAAATTAAAACTGTGGATTCTGGCTTAAAGCATGCCAGAATGACATCATCTGAAAAAGTCACATAAAGTGAATTTCTATAATGTTCATGAAATGCTCTCGTTCTGTTTTAGTCCCATAGTTTTTTCGCACTTGAAGCATTCATTTATGCAGCGCTAGGGTCAATTCTGCTAATTTCTCAGAGAATTATCTTTTGATAGCTCTCAATTCTGAATATACATAACCGTGAAATTGGTGAAAATATCTCTTAAATTTCACATTCCCATAGGCGTTCAGGCACTCTGAACAATGTTCACACTGTGCAATATACCTACAGCCGGCCATACAACAGACATACCCTACGAGTTCAACAAACAGACTGGTTTGATTGATGATTGACACGGACAAAACATTCACGCTTTAATGATGATGGATACGAGGAGGCAATACATTATCTAAAAACACTGTTCTGATTTCCAGGACCGGAAGGCAACTTGACGGGGGTTATGCGTGAAATCAAGTCCTACTAATACAAAAATCAGTTTTTTCGGCAGAATCACTGAGATTCACTACCTCGAACAAGCGTTAGATCTTACGATGTCAAGCCAAGGAAAATGGGTTTCTTTGACCGGTGAGCCGGGTATCGGCAAAACCCAGACTGTACAGGAATTCTCAGATCGGGCGCGAGATAAAGGCGTCACGGTACTTTGGGGACGTTGTATCGAAGACGAGGGCGCACCGGCATATTGGCCCTGGATACAAATCTTTGAAAACTATGATAGATTCGGAGGATCCGCAACAATATCCAAGTTTATCAACGAGGGTGGTTTTGATTTTGTCAGGCTGGCGCCAAGCTTTATTCGATATGTTAGACAACACCCTCCAGACACCAGCCTGAATGACCGAATTAGCCGTTTTCAATTATTGAAATGTGTGGCCGATCTGCTTTGGCTTGTGACCAATCAGGCTCCAACCGTACTTGTGTTTGACGACATTCAATGGTCGGATCCTTCTTCACTTTTTATAATCAAATCAATTGGATCTGAGTTATCCGACCGCAGACTAATGCTTATTACAACACACCGTGGCACTGAAGTCCAATCATCCAAAGGATTTGATTTGTTTTTGGGTGAGAGCACAAGATACAGAAAATGTATCCAGATGATCGGTCTTGACAACTCTGACGCAACCAAGATGGTGGCATCATATCTTGGAAAATCACCTACATCACAAATTATGTCATTTGTCATGCGGGCAACCGGTGGTAATCCTTTTTATTTGCGTGAATTGGCAGCTTCACTCAATTACAACGGACTTGATGGATTGAATGGATCTGTAGATTCATCAACATTTGAAGTCCCCCTTCAAATCAAAGATTTCGTACGCTATCGTCTGAGTCGGCTGCCAAACGATATGATTGAATTGTTATCTGTCTGCGCAGTCATCGGTCTGGAGATCGATCTAAAAATATTGAATCAATTCCACGATCTACAAAAAAGTCTGCATACATGCTTGGACAACTTGGTTCGGATGGGTTTTCTATCTATAGGAAAAGACCATATTGATACAATGAATTTCTCACATGCATTGGTAAAAGAAGCCATCTACAAACAAATACCTGACAATCAAAAAATCGATATCCATCTACGCGTCGCGACCATACTCGAAGAGATGTATACAAAATACCCCGAACCAAAATACAACCAGATCGCTTATCATTACGAGCGATCTGGCAAAATCGAGCTTGCGGTATCCTATTGGATTCGATCTGCAGAATACGCTGCATCGATTCCCGCGTATGAAGACGCCGCCACAATGTACGAACAAGCTCTTACCGGCCTCGAATCATTGGCTATGGATCCTCTACAATACTTCGAGTTGCTTCTGAAAATTGGAGACACTCATGGCCGTGGCGGCGATCCAGTCCGCGCACGACAAATCCTCGAAAAAGCCATACAACAGACCAGAAGCGTCAATGCGCACCATATATCCGCAAAAGCAGTACTTCTGCTGGGAGATATTTTGGACGAAACCGGTGCAATTGACATCACCTTTATAGGAAATATTGAAAACGCATTGGCGGATTTGGATGAAAGCGACAGTTCAATGCGAGCCAGGCTAATGGCTCGGTTGGCAAGGGCTCTCTATTTTTCTAAGAGTAGGGAGCGAGCGCAAGCATTATGTCAAAAAGCGCTCGATCTGGTCAAAAAATCAAAAGATCCTCAAACAATGGCCGAAGTCCTGTATGCGCAACATTTTTCCCTTTGGGTACCAGGCTTGGCCGGTGAAAGGTTAGAAATCGCCGAGAAAATTATCAAGATAGGAATTAACAGCCATAAAACAGTGCAAGCGCATGCCTGGAAGCTGCTCGATTTGCTCGAATTGGGTAATATTGATGGTTTCAACCAGGTTTTTGAGCAGTTTGGTGTTTTGACGGAACAATCAGCCCTGCCCCGATTCAAGTGGCAGTATTACTTAATCCAAACAATGCAAGCGATCCTCCATGGATATCTCGATCAAGCAGAAGAGTTGGCTGCATTTGCTGTTGGTCAAAAAAAAGGCGGCGGACTCACCAACGCCGAGGCATTCTATGCAGTACAACTGTATGCCATTCGAAGAGAACAGGGACGTTTGAACGAAATGGAATCGATATTTAGGAGATTTGTACAACACCATGACGCCATTCCCGCCTGGCGTTGTGGCTATGCCATCATTCTCATAGAAACCGGTAGGATCGACAACGCCCGGATTGTTTTTAATACACTCAAGGCATCCGATTTTGAGGATATACCAAAGGACTCAAACTGGTTGCTTGCCATGGCTATCCTGGCAGAGTTGTGTTCCCTCTTTGGAGAAAAGTACTCCGCAAAGATTATATATGAAAAAGCACTACCTTACGAGGACAACATCATCGTTTTCGGAAATACAGCCTTGTGCTATGGATCTATGGCGCTGTATCTTGGCCTACTGGCATCTACATTGTACCTCGAAAAAACCGATGAGCATTTCAAAAAAGCTCTCAAGGTACACAACCAACTCGGTGCCAGGGTCCTTTTAGCACACACCCAAAAAGCCTACGCGGATCATCTTTGCATGACAAGCACGAATCCTCCAAAACTTGCTCGGGATTTATACCAGCAATCCCGGATCACAGCTCGAGATCTCGGTCTGGTACAACTCAACAAAAAACTGAATCCGAATCATAATCAATCTGTGCAGGCCTCTACCGATAACGAGCAAGTACAGGGCCAAATGATCAAAACCGGAGATTTTTGGATTATTTCTCTCGACAACCGAAAAACTACAATAAAAGACACCAAAGGGGCCAAATACCTTGCAGAAATTTTACGTAATTTGGGTAAAGATATTCACGTATTGAAGATCATCGAGACTTGTGACCAAAAACAACTCGATAATGAGACAGAAATCGATCTTCTCGATCCCAAAGCGCGGACTCAATACAAAAATCGGATTTGTCACCTAGATAAAGAGATTCAAGAAGCTCAATCAAATAACGACTTGGGTCGATTAGAAAACGCAAAAAACGAAAAGATATTTATACAAGAAGAGTTGACACGCTCTTTAACTCTAGGAGGTCGAAGTCGTAAATTTACCAACACGGTCGAGCGCGCCCGGCTCAACGTAAGCCGTGCCGTTCGGGCAGTCATTCGCAACATTCAAATCATGGATCCGGCTCTCGGTCATCACCTCGAAACCCATATACGCACCGGAAGATACTGCCGCTATATTCGAGATCCCAAACATCCCATTAAATGGAGATTTTAGTTCTTCCACCCTTCACAGTTGAACATTGTTCATTTTGATTGCACGCGATACAAGTTATCTCCTTGAAAAAAAGGGGGGCTTTTTTACTGTTAATTTGATGTTGAGTTACTAGTGTCCAATACATCCAACTATCAGAGAGTGTATGTCTGAAATGATTGAACAAATTGGTCATTCCCGCGCAGGCGGGAATCGAGGTTGGCCGAGTACTAGATTCCTGCTTTCGCAGGAACGACAGGTGTTTCCAGATGAATGACCATTTTATTTTGGACAAGAGTGATGTTGAGTATGTGTATTTGTATATGATTTTTATTGACGCGATAAATACTTCCATTTCTGAGGTGTAATGAATTTCTATATTAATCCATAACAATGCCTTATAAAGCCATACCATGATAAAATGTAAGGAGGTAGACATGATAGAGTCGATTAAATTATATATTATAAAACGCCTCAAAAAAGAAACAGCATGTAATACAATTCTAAAAATAAATTGGCAGAATATACATTATATTGTTCATAGCATGCTTCCACTTTATCTGGTAACGCTTGTTTTTGCCGACTCAGGCTGCATCGGATCTAACAAGCAAGATAATCAACATGTTGAGGCATTTGTATCGACAGACATGGAGATGCGGGATAACCTACCCGATCAACCCGCTATAACCAATCAAGCAAATGCCAAAGCGGCCATTTTTATTCAGGTCGGATTGTGGGGATTTGCCGACTTGCATGCGCATCCAGCTGCCCATCTGGGATTCGGCGCCACATCGGATGGAGCCGAAGGTATTTTTTGGGGTAAACCCGGTCATGGATATTTCTCCAGCACAGATCCTTCATCCGATCTATCGGTCTGCGCCACAGATAAGCACAGCGGATTCGATCTGGATTACATTAGACACATCACCCGAACCAAAGTCATAGGGGAAATCGACTCCATCACCGGATACCATCATCTTTCCAATGGTTGGCCTTCTTTAGAAGGTTGGCCGAATGCTCTCAGCCTATCTCATCAACAAATGCATATTCGATGGATCCGGCGTGCATGGCTCGGAGGATTGCGACTCATGGTAGCATCCACAGTCGATAACCAAACTCTCTCGATGCTATGGCACCGCCACTACGCCAAAGGGGCGCCCACTCCGGATCCAAACTTTGATTTCCAATCTGCAAAAAATCAAATCAACTTCATCAAACCACTCGTTCAGGCAAACTCCTCCTGGATGCAGGTGGTAAAAACTCCCGCAGAAGCAAGAAATGCTATTCAATCCGACAAGCTTGCGGTGATTCTAGGAGTCGAGATGGACACCCTTTCGGCCGATCAAATTATTCATCTTGCTCGATATTATGATGTACGCTTGGTAACTCCAATCCATTTGACTGATAATGACTTCGGGGGCGCCGCCGTATACGAGCCTGCATTCAATACAGCCAATTATTTTATGAACGGTCGATTTTTTAATGTGATCCAAGATCTGCTCTTGGAATTTCGCTTTGAGCCCCAGCAAACCTACCTGCGGCACGAACCCAGCGTGCTGGAAGGAGGTTCGGTCCACATGTGGGGTGCCATGCTGGAAGCACTGTCGTACCAACCAAGTTATGCGTGTACAACCCAACCTTGCGGCGGTCATCGCAACCGACTTGGTCTGCGTTCCCGACAACTCGTTAGACGATTGATGAACGAAGGTTTGCTCATCGATATGGCCCACATGTCCGCAGCTTCGATGTCGGATTCTTTAGACCTGGCCGAAATCATCAACTACCCCCTGATCAACACTCATACTGCAATCCGCAACCAGGATGAATCCGCCAACAACGAACGCACAATGAAAAGAAGCCATGCAAGACGCGCTATCGCACTCGGCGGAGTCATCGGATTGGGCACCGGTTTTGATTTTTCAACCAATACACCCATCGCAACTTGGCTTGCCGACTATCAAAATGCCCTCGATGTCACAGAAAACCATGCCGTCGCCCTAGGTACGGACATCAACGGATTTTCGGCTCAGATACCCGAATCCGAGAACGAGACAACCTATCCTATCACAGTAGCATCCGACCAAGTCAATACCGGCCCTTCGTCCGCACCCTTGCCTAGAATGACCGCAGGATACAGAACATTTGACTTTACTCATGATGGCATTGCCAACTACGGTATGTTACCTGATTTTCTTCACACAGTACGTCAACAGAATGACTCCGAAGATGCTGTCGCCACATTGTACCGAAGCGCCGAAGAAACCATTCGATCATGGGAACGACTTGCCCCGGCCAGCCAGCGAGCCTGCAACACCAGCCTGGGAGAAAAAGTGTTGGCCTTCGACATCAACAGGCAACATGGAGGCAGCCTGTTTGAAGAGATTCACAGAATCACCGTCGGCGCGGCCTGTCATGCCTGTTTTCGTCGCCGCCAGGCAACTATTTCCCACACCGGACACGGTGATTGTTGGCTGATCGGTTGGACCAGCTCCAACAATCAAGATTGTAGAATAAACATAGACGTTAAGAATTCAGCTATGTTTCTCAAAGGAACCTGCAGAGTAAATATTTACGAACACTAAGATCTAACAATAATTTTTGAGGCACTGCTTTAGGCACAACAATCCTCAGCGTCGATTTTGATCACATCCCAGGGACAAGACAATCCGGATAAAGAGACCTCATCTCAAAGTTGATTTCAATCCCCTACGTCTTTTTAAATGAGCCGTTTTGCATCACCGAATCTGCAAGTGGATCTATGGTTTCTTTTTCCGATCTTCTGACTGCATGCGCCGTTTGTCCGCCTGCTCCGTAGGCTGCCAAAGCACGTTGACGATTTTCCACCGTCCATCCACTTTCGCCAATTGCAGATAATCCACAAATTCCGAGCACGTGGTAACCACAGTCGCGATATCTCGGTATACGTGGAGTACCTCGACCATGATGTCCCGCTTGTCTTTAGGCACCTTTTTGCCGAAACCCGCCCGGGTATAGGCCAGCATGTTCGACTGAGTAAGCAGGTTGATGATCCGCCCTCCAGAGGGCGCGAAAGACACAAATCCCCGTTTGGTCAACTCCGGATGCAAAGCCCGCTCCATGCGCACGACGTCCCCTTCAAACCAGCCCTCGATATAATCCAAAGCCGCATTTTTGATAACCGCAAGCCGCCCATCGGTCGGATCAGAGCCCTCCCGGCCACCTTCGGTCGGAATCGCGCCCAACACAACTATCGCCAGCCAAAAAGCTACAACTCCACATTGCATGATTTTCCCTCCTGGTTTTGTATTGCGACCCTATCTACTCGCCAGTTGCATAAAATGCCGTCATCCTGGATAGATTCTATCCAGGATCCATTGTTAAAATTATACATTCTGGCTTAAAGCATGCCAGAATGACATTGTTTCCAAAAGCCACAAAAAGTTAAATCCCGGCTCAATCATATATATGCACACATTTTGTTGTAGTCAGCTAATTTCGTGCGCTCTCAATACATCGTTACATGCAACGTTGGGGTCTATATACCCAAATCGAGCATGAAGATAAAGTCCGGATATATCGACGCTGCTCAATCCCGGATTGTACGGAGTTTTTCCAGAAGAATCATCCGAGAAAAATCCATATTGATTCGATTTTGCCGACGAAAACCTGACTTTTTTTGTTTACGGTCCCACCAAAAAGCTTTCCGAGACAAAACCCATCGAGTCCGGCAGGCTATATGTCGGTTTCGGCGAAACCCTTCCTGCATAAATAGGCCGGCACCTGCCCCACATGGATGTCGAGATGTGCTTCAACCTGCCGCGCATCTTTTGCGACCGGGTAGTAAAAACCAATGAGATCAAACCTTTTATCTATAAATACATCGTCGATAAAACCTTCGGAGCCTACCCGAAAGAGAGCGTATTTGATCAAGCCGATGCAGAGTCGAAACACTCTCAATTTTACAACCCGACAACCAAAGAACATGACGAGACCAACAAACTGAGCTTTTTTTCGACCGATCTGAACAAACACCCCGAAAGCGGTAATCTCGAAGACGTGCCCATGTGCAGCCACAACTTTCTTACCTACTTCGTATGCCCCAAACTGAAGCACCTGCAAAAATACGGTCATAACGTCTTTTACACACTGGGCGGTAAAGGCTCCCTCCAGGTCGACCAATGCTACATCGACGGCATGCGGGTCGAGGTGGACAACTATTGATACATTTGGCAGCAGAATAAAAACGTACAGGATTTCGCATCTTAGGTAATACCATCTGTGTTATTAACCAAGTGCTTTTGGGACATCTGGCAGTATACATCTACATTACATAAGGAGACAACCAGGGACAGGCCATGATAAACCATTTGCCTCAAAGTATATACTGGTATATATTCTATCATTGAAGGAGAGGCAATGACCGATACGAACGCAATTGCAAAACTTTTCACCAATGGAAGATCTCAGGCCGTTCGACTACCCAAAGCGTTTAGGTTCAAGGGCAGCAAAGTGAAGATTCGTAAAGAAGGAGATAAGGTCATCTTGGAACCGATTGAGCAACGTGATTGGCCGGCCGGATTCTGGAAATCATTTGAACCCGATCCCGATTTCGACATTCCCGAGGCATTGCCTACCACCGTTGTCGACCTGGATTGAGATGTATTTGCTCGACACCAATATCCTTAGTTACTGGATGAGGGGAGATCAGGCACTTATTGCCCGTATCAAAGACCAATCACCATCCGACCTGGCTATTGCGGCAATCAGTCTTGCTGAGATTTTATATGGAATCGAAAAATCAAAAACAAAGAAAAAAATACGCACAGAAAAAATAAAAAAAATCGCTACTGCACTCGACATCCTACCTTTCGACGAAGCCATAGCTCCCTTCTACGCCGGCATCAGATCCGAGCTCGAAAGAAAGGGCCGAGTCATCGGCGAGCGGGATATACAGATTGCAGCCATAGCAAAAGCGAACAACTTGATTGTGGTTACCCATAACACCAAAGAGTTTGATCGTATATCCAAACTCAGGGTTGAAGATTGGATGATCTGACAATCTGTAAGTCGAGGTGACATCGTCATGCCGACAGACGATTTCTACTCGTAATGGGTCCACATCCGCAAGATCTTCAAGGTCATATCTTTTTCGAGCATCTGGTACACCAACCAACGCTGTATATTGATGCACCGTGAACAGGCGCCCGACAGATCGCCGATGAGCTTTTCGTAGGGCGTCGAATCCGTATTGTTTTTTCTTGGGGCAACCTATGATTGTAACCGGCACGGAAATTGCTTACTATTTTTCCAAAGCCCGTTGTCCGGCGCTTCGAACGACTTGGAGGACTACGAGAGACATGCGCATGCATCGTTGTATCCCTTTGGGATTGATTCTTTTGTTTTGCCTGGCATTTCAACATTGCCGTCGTCATCCAAACCACGAGGTCATACACATGAACGGAGTCAGCATCCAAAAACTCGCTAAAATCGAGCCCAACCAAGAACGCGGTCCGGTCGTAACCCATACCGCCAAAAAACCCTTGGTCGTATGGAAAGGCGGCCGCCCGGCCGCCGTGTTTCTGCATGAAAAAACCTTAAACCGCCTGACTTACTCCTATCACAGCAAAATCGAAAGGATCTACCTCTCGGACCAGATCCAAAAAAGCGCGGGCTGCTCCCTCAACGACGATTTCCCCGTCAAAGTAAGCGGCAAGTTCGGCTCCGATTTCACCCTCATCGACGACAATACCTACACCACCGCCGACATCAACGGAGACGGCACCGACGAGCTCGTCTTTGCCGACGAAAACCTGACTTTTTTTGTCTACGGGCCCACCAAAAAGCTTTCCGAGACAAAATCCATCGAGCCCGATCACAAGCTGCTTGTCTACCAAACCTCCCTCATCGACCGCCTGCATCTGAAAAACCGGGATGTATTACTCTATAAGATCACAAGCTCGGCCAGACAATCCGATACACGCACCCCGGAAACCGAACGAATCCACCTCGTGCAGATCGACCACCGAGGGATCCACTCAGTCAAGCTCGAATGTCTGCAACAACCCGGCTTGGAGCTGCATGCCGTGGGAGCCCTGAGTTATACCCACGAGGATCGAATCGACGAGATCCTGGCAATCTACTCTTCACAATCCGACTCCGTCTGGTTGGCCAGGCATCTTCCCGACGGAAAGCTCATCGAACAACCCAAAGAGTTTTACCACCAGGTCTCCGGCCACAATCTGAGAGAAATCAAATTTGTACCCAACTCCAAGCAAACCATTTTGCGCGACACCAAAAACAACATCGTATACCTGCTCAACCCAACGGATCGGATCAACTGGATCCGAAAAATCAGGCTGCCCTACGAAGACGGCCGGGACGCCAACTTTCTGGGATACCGGAGAAAATACGGCAAGCTCCTCATCACCGCCGCCATGAAAAACCAAATCTTCCTCATCGACGAAGAAAATAACTACTACACCCAAGACGACAACCAACCCCAACCCGAAGGCAAAAAAGACCCTTACCTCACAATCCCCTTGGAAAGCGACCTCCACGAAATCGTCTCCATCACTCCATCCGAAGTCAACGAAGACGAATACCTCATCATCCAATCTAGAAAACCCCAACACAAAAAGCTCTCCGAACAGGAAATCCTGGATGCAATCGACAAGTTTTTGACACCACAGGATATAAATATATTGCGAACGGTAAGAAACTTAAACCTCAATCAAATTGATGAATTATCATTAAAATGGGAACTTGAGAAAAAAAACCTCGATATAAAAATCGTA
>JBFFBT010000025.1:0-29739 GCA_041560255.1 Myxococcota bacterium
ATTAAAGTTCAATGCAATACCTCATGCCAAATGATTATCAACTAATATTATCTACCTTTGTTATGATCCTTATTTGCTGTGATAGAGCTTCCATTTTTCATTTGTTCAGATTATCGGCACAGTAGCATTCCTGGAAATTTGTAGTCATCTATCTTAAGATAGATTTATGGATATATTTTCGGTGGAGCTTGGGATAGTACGACATATATACTTTGGTGAATAATTGAAATTATTTCATGTGGGTTCAGGATTTTGACGACGACAACATTTTGGACACGTCCTTCCTCGGTATCCACACAGCGATCCGCGTATTTGAATGCAGATCAAAATACTTTTAACCGACCCATACCAAGATACTTCTGGTAATACAAACAGACTATTTATGGCTATTGGTCTAAAGCTTCCGCCAAGGGTGTTGAGTTTGAAAAAAATCAGAATCTTGCTGGCACAAACTCATTTTGTATCTGTAACATATCGTAACTAAATCACTTATAGTTTCTTGCTGTTAAGGTCGGGAATGGATGACAGCGCAGCCAGGCAGCAATGGGAATTCGATCCTCGGTATGATTTATCCCGCATGACCGAAGACATGCTGGAGACCTTGAGAAAACGCTTCGCACATCAGTTACCGCGTCGTTCCTGAGAGTTGGTCTTTTTCAGCTGGTTTGACTCGGTATCCGAATCGTATGCTTGGGTAGGCCAACAGAAAGGAAAGGCCTGCCGAAAAAAGACAATCGGTAAGGTAATGAGCGCCTGCCAGGATTCTGCCCCAAAAGACCGATACTCCGTACAGTAGGATGACGAACAGAGACAATGTTGCGAGGAGTCGGTTTCTGGCGCGTTGAAAGTAAAAAAATATGGGCGAGATCACAAACGCCATGGCCACATGCCCGGATGGAAAAGATAGACCCGTCCCGATTCCGGCGGGAAGATAAAACGGAGTATAGCCGGAATATCCGCTGCCCAGATCCCGAAATCGAATCCGGCCCCAGAAAAATTTCAAACCTTGAGTGATGACCAAAGGATGAACCAGGGCCAACACCAAAATAGCTGCGGCCAGCGGCCTCAAGCGAACCAGGCAGGGGTGTCTTTCTTTGCCCAGACAGATCACAACCAAGCTTGCCAGCACCACCAACCACGCCGGCCATTCACCGTATTTTTGTACCCAAATCGCAAATAGCGCTTGCTTATCCGCGAAGCGTACAGAGATACTCAAATCCCAATGGGATGCAAGGTACAACGCAAAAAGCCAGATGATTCCAGCTGCGATCCAAACGCAGCGCCCATGAGCCGTCATCGTTCATCTCCGGTATCTGTGTCTTTCCCACAAAATCGCCCGATTCGATGAGATTATCTCGGTCCAAACAAGAGTGAGCCGATCCGCACCATGGTGGCGCCTTCCTCTATAGCGATTTGGTAGCTGTCACTCATACCCATGGACACATGCAGCATTTCGACTCCGTGAATGTCGAGACTCCGGATATGCTCAAACAGCTGCCTGGTGAGGCGAAAGGCCGGGCGATAGTGCTTGGGATCTTCGAAATAGGCTCCCATGGTCATCAAGCCTTGGATCCGAAGATGATCGAGCTTTGCAACCTCACGAATCAGTTCGATCGCCTGCGAGGCCGATACACCCGATTTAGCTGTCTCTTCGCAGCTGTTGATTTCTATGAACACCGGCATATGTTTGTCGATGGCCCGGCAGGCATGATTCAATGCATGGGCGGTTTTCAGATTGTCTATGGTTTCGATCAGGTCGAACAGCTTGGCGGCTTTCTTGATTTTATTGCTTTGGACGTGTCCGATACAATGCCATTTGATCCTGCGGCCGATTTGCTCGATGCTTGCTTGGGCCTCTTGAACATAATTGTGTCCGATGATCTTCACTCCCGCCTGGATGACTGCTTCGAGCTGTTGTGGGCTGCGGGTTTTACCGGCGGCCACCAGGGTTACGTGCGGGGGAATTGAAGACAATATTCTCATTGTTGTATCGTAGATTTGTGCGTGCTCCATGGCAGTGGTGATTCTATATGGGCTGGGATCGAATTGCAACCGGCTACAAGAAAAAGAAAGGAGTGGGTGTCAACAGACGACTTCTTCAAGCTGTTGGCGTTCGAGCATGAGCAGGAAATCTTCCTCCGAGATGATGGCGATGGGGGCGCCCGCTTCGATCATGGCTTCGGCCTTGATTTGTTTTGGTTTTTTGTCGCCTAAACCATACAAAGGCGAGTTTTCGTCTCCGACTACCAAATAATCTAGGTTTGGACAGAGCGCTGACGGACATATTCCGCCCTGGGACTCTACCAGAGCCCTGGCTTGCTCTCGAGTCATGGTGCTGAGTTTCCCCACGAACAGGAACGAGGTGCCTTGAGTGATGGGCATGGTTTTTACCTCCCTGATATCGTTTCTATTTTACTTTGGAGAGAAATTGACGTCAACACCCTGAGGGAATGTTGCCGGAGTCTTTCAGGGTAACGATTGTTGACACATCTACTTTGGTTGGATATCCTTATAAAATATATGGAAAAGTCGGATAAAGCCCGAAAAAGCAAGCTACCTGGCGCAAAAGAAACCAAAATAAGGCGATCGGAAACCGCAACGCCGGACTTGGGAGAGATCCAGACGTTGAAAGACCGGATCGCCCAACTTGAGAACCAGCGTAAACAGGACAAAGAAGAGTACGATTGGGATCTCAAGGCCGCCCGAGAGTCGAAAGAAAACGAGATTCGAAAACTGATGGAAGAGATAGAATTTTTGAGAAAAAAACAGGATATCGAGTCACAAGAGGGCGGTAAAGATCAGGAAGTGGTGCAGTTGAAAGGCGAGTTGGCTCAAATGAAAATCGCTTCGGGCCAGATGATGGAACAACTGGATAGAGAGACCGAGCGGGTAAAAAGCGATTTGGAGGAAGCCAGGAAAATACAGCAAAAATCCAAGGCCGAATCAGAAACCCTGCGCCGAGAAATGGCAAGGTTGCGCGACGAGCTTTCGGTCACCAAGACAGAACGGGATGAGTTGGTCGGCAGAATCAATGCCTTGAAGCAACACATGGCGGCGACTTCCAAGCATGCCTCGAGTGTGCCTGCGTCCGAGGATCCGCTCGAGGACGATTTTCTAGAATCTACCCTGAATCGTGAAGTTGAAGTCGGAATATTTTCAAATCACAAAAAAGATGATCGAGGTGTGAAGATAGCCAGGTTTGCCAAAGGCTATACCATTCCCGGAGAAGTTCCACCGTCACCGGGTCAGGCAATGGATTCTGTGGGTCGGGAGGCAGGCTCTACAGATTTTGATGTTTTGGATCCACCTTCGGAGTTTGACCAAGCCGAGACCCAGAAATTGGATGATTTGATGCATCAACCGGATATCGTTACCGAAATCGTCACCACGCAAGCGCTGGTTGATCAAAAACAAATGAGCTTTTCGAGTCTTCCTGGTTGGTTGAAAATCGCGGGAGCGGTGGGGTTTTTCGGCGTCATATTGGGTTTGGTGGTCGGTGTGGCGAGCCGAGACGATACGAGCATGCCTGAGGCGGTACCAGATGCGAGCGTAGCTTCGAAAATAACTACTCCCGGCGATGAGCCGAGCAGGGTCGACCCAAAGGAAGAGTCGACACAACCAACCGAAATACCTGTGCCGTCCGAAACCCCGGAGGCTGTCGAAGAAAAACAACAAAGTCCTCGGCTCGAAGGCGCGGCCGAAGCGGTGCAAAAAGCCCAGGCGCTGATTCGACGCAATAGGACCCAGCAGGCTGTCAAGTTGCTGGGTCATTGGGTGAAAAAGAAATCGCAGGATGCACAGTTGCATTTTCTATTCGGCGTAGCGCTTTACAAATCACACCGGATGAAATCTGCGGCCGCGCAATTCGAAAAAGCCTCCGAAATCGATCCGAACATGTCCAAGGCATATTATCGATTGGGATATATCTATATCGAGATGAAACAAAAAAAGAAAGCCTGCCGGGCTTTGAAGAGTTTCTTGCGTCTGGAACCGGACAGCCGTCTGGCCTCCAGGGTAAAAAATGAGTTGAGAAAACAGAGGTGCTTGTGAAGGCAAACGCAATTCCCTTGACGCAAACTTTCGATGTGCCTAAAATATAATTGATATGCTGCGTCTATCCTATATTGGGTTTTTGGTTGTGATGCTGATTCTGCCCGTTATGGCGGAGGCATCGGTATGCCTGCGGCTTTCGTTTGATAATTTGGTCGACCAGGCCGATTGGGTTGTGGTGGCACATTTGGAGACAGAAGGAGTATCTGTTTGGGGTCCCAAGCACCTTCGAATTTTCACCACGTATCGGTTTAAAGTGACCGAGCAAATCGCAGGTACGGGCCCGGAAGTCTTCACGATCGTTCAGCCGGGCGGCCGGATGGGACATTGGCAACAGATCGTCAAGGGTTATCCCAGTTTTCAAAAAAGTGTACCGGTTATGATGTTTTTGAGGCAGAAAGGCGCTTCTTTTCAAGTCGTGGGCCTTTCGCAGGGCTTGTTCTCTTTTCGTAAGGATGAGCTTGGACAAGAGGTTTTACATCAGGAAACTCAGGGGTTGAGCTTGGTGGTCCCCAATGGTTATGCGACCTCGCATGATCAAAACATGGTTCTTACGCCTGCTTTTGCAAAAAAGAAAATCAAAGAATTATGGCGGGCGAAAGAGGCTTCCTGACGATGCAACCGACAAAAACGAACTTGATCGTCGCGGTTTTTGTGGGAGCCGCGTTGATGGGTTTTTCCCTTGATGTATCCGCGTTTACCCGAACCCTCGATCAGGCCACGAACGAGATTTGCCTTTGGTGGGCGGAACGCAAAGTAGGATACCATATCAACGATCGTTGCAGTGATGATATCAACGAGCAAGAACGAGACAAATGTTTCGAGGCAGTGCGCCAATCTTTTAAAGCCTGGACGGATGTGGACTGCTCGGACTTCGAGTTTGTAGAAATCGAAATTACCGCCAGAACGGATGTCGGTTTTGATGACCTGTATCCCGAAAAGAACATTAATTTGGTCATGTGGCAGGAGACGGATTGGGATCATGATCTCAATGCGGTAGGGCTTACCACCACAACCTATGACACCAACTCCGGATTGATCGTGGATACGGACATCGAGCTCAACGGGCTCCAGTGGGGTTTCGCGGTCGACGGCAACCAGCACAGCTTTGATATTCAAAACACCATCACGCATGAAGCCGGGCACGCGCTTGGACTCGATCACTCGTCGTATATTGACGCCACCATGAATGATATCGCCATCACCGGTGAGACCATGAAACGGGATTTGCACGAGGACGATATCAATGGGATCTGTTTCATGTATCCGATGGAAAACCTTACACCGCCTTTTTATTTGGATAGCAACTCCCAACTTCGCAATTGCGGCATCGAGGGATTGGAGGGGTATCCAAGTGGATGTCAGTGCGGGGGAAGTCATGATTTTTCTTTCGAAATATTGTTGGCCGCCGGATTCCTTTGGTTGTGTCACATGCGTCGGTATGCTTGATCATCGAAGGCGATCGGAACTCGAGATTAAGACGCGATCCGATTTGCAGGATCGCTTGTGGGGATGAAGCTTGATACGTATCAAGAAACCAGGCAAAGGGAGTATTTTTTGGGGGCTGTTTTTTGTGGTTGCATCGGCAAATTCCGGTTTGAGCTATGCCTTTACCCGGACGATGGACGAAGATCCACCAGGGAAATGTCTATGGTGGGTGGATCGGGAAGTCGGTTATTATCTCAACGCTCAATGCAGCGATGACTTTACTCCGGCCGAGCGCGCAACCTGTATAGAGTCGGTGAAGGCGTCTTTTCAAGCCTGGTCGAATGTAAACTGCTCGGATTTTGGTTTTCTATATATGGGGCTTACCGACAGTGTTGCGGTTGGATTCGACTCGGTCGACCTCGAATCCAATACCAACCTGGTCCTATGGCAGGAATCCGAATGGGTCCACCCTCCCGATGCGCTTGGTATCACCACCAATACGTTTGATACGCGAGATGGATCCGTCGTAGACTCAGATATCGAGCTCAACGGAGTAAATTGGCATTTTTCTGCGGACGGTAACCCGTATAGGATTGATGTTCAAAACACCATAACCCATGAAGCCGGTCACGTTGTGGGGCTCGACCATTCACCTGTTTTCGATGCCACCATGTATCCCACTGCCAGCGACGGTGACATTGCCAAACGAGATCTACATATCGATGATATCAACGGCATTTGTTTTATTTATCCCATAGGCGAAGCCACGCCTTCTCAGTATTTGAATGCCGAACAGGAATTGATTCCCTGTGGCGTCGGGGACGAAAAACCCGAGGAATCATCCAGCGGATGTCAATGCCGAACAGATCGACAAGCCGATCCGGTGGAGATATTTCTCTTGATCGGCTTGTTGCTTGGTTTGCTCGTGCGCCGGGCACAGGTTTGTTAGAGTATCACATAGTACATGAAAAGAGGTGTGGTGACGATGGAGATCAGGGTGGAGATCGCTACGGTAGAAGCCATGAGCTGCGGGTAAAGATCGTACTTTTCGCTCAGAACATAGTTGAACACTGCTGCAGGCATCACTGCGCCAAGCATGACGGCGGCTTCGGCCATGCCGTCCAAATCAAATATCCAGACACTCATCCAGCCCAGAACAAATCCGCCTCCCAGACGCACCAAGGTACTGAGCAAGCTTAATTTGAAATGCTGTAGTTTGGCCGAACCCAGGCGGGCTCCCAGCAGCAGCAACATGATGGGTAACGTGGCCCTTCCGACCAAATTGAGAGGCTGAGCGATGGATGTAGGGATTTGCAGATTCGCCAGGTTGAAAAAGACCGCAATGCCTGCTGTATAGATCAGTGGATATCGAAATACTTCCCGCCAACCTCCCCGCCCGCGTGCGATAGCCATGCCCAGGGTTACGTGCAGGATATGAATGGCCAGGTAGAAAACCACCTGTCGGCTCAAGCCGGCATCCGAAAATGCAAACAAGGCCAAAGGAAAGGCCATGTTGGCACTGTTCATAAACATGCTGGGTAGAAGCAGGGCGCGCCTTTCGGGTATGGAGTAAAAGGCGAAATACGAAAGCAGTCCAGTCCCGGTTACGATCAGAACCGCACTTGCGCAAATCTTGAAAAACTCATTAGATTCAATGGATTGTCCTCCTAGGGATCCCAACACCAGGCAAGGCAGCAGGATCCATAGCATCAGATCGCTCAAGGATTGAGCCGGTAGGGACTTATATCGGCCATAGCAGGCACCCGCGCCCATGATTGCAAAGACGGGCAATACGGTGATGACGATCTTGAGAAAAATTTCCATGGAGGATTTGCCTTTCCAGGTTTCAGGTGCCGATGCGGTCCAGCTCAATCAGCGGTTCGGACGGCTCGCGGGTTTTGCTCAGATCGATAACGCAATATATGGTCCAATCCTCTTCACCCTCAGGATCAATGATTCGTTGTCTGGCGCTCCAGATATCCGGGGTCTCCTCGATCACGATGGTATACTCGGCCAGGCGCGCCCGGGGAGTGAGATCGATGAAAGCATGTTGTGCATAATACGGGGCTATTTCCTGCTCCATCCTCTCGGGGGTCCACAGGATGTCTCCGTGCGTATATATTGCCAAGCATGCGGCTTCGTAGTCCTTGTTGCCCAGGCTTTTGAGCAGCAAATGTAGTTCTGTGCGTATTCGGGCAGTAAAAGCCCGGCGGTTGCGAGCCAAAGCGCGAAATGGGTCGGTGGCCGGAGGTGGTTGGAAGGTGGATTCGAGAGTGGGTGAAGTTTGATCGGGTGCGAACATCTGCTCCCATTCTTCAATCAGGCTCGAATCGGTGCAACGAACCAAGGTATGCAGATAAGCAAGGATCTCTTCCAGTTCAACAGTCCAATAGGATTCGGGTACGTTTTGAACGGCTGTTTTGTAAACTTGAGAAAGATAACGCAGCAACACGCCTTCGCTGCGTGCAAGCCCGAACTCTTTGATGTAATCGTTGAATCCGCTCCAATTTTCATACATCATCCTGGCGATCGATTTTGGCTTGATGTTTTCTCCGCTTACCCAGGGATGTTTTTTGGAGAATGCATTGAAGGAGTCATAAATGAAATCGGCCTTCGGCTTGGGATATTCGACTTGCTCTAGTGCTTCGATCCTTTTTTCGTATTCTACTCCTTCGGCTTTCAGTTTGGCCATGAGCTCGGTTTTGAGCTTGTCGAGTTGCCGAAGCAGAATAAACTTGGGATCATCTTGGATGGATTCGACCAAGCTGAGCAAATCCAAAGCATAGCTTTCACTGTTCGGATCCAGTTTTTCCAAGGTGTCGACCAAAAACAATGAAAGCGTATGGTTGAGTGAAAAGTCGGTTTGCAGATCCTCCCTCACTCTGACACGGGTTTGCTTCTTCTGATCATCTCGGATGAGTTGGACGATTTCAGCTTCCACCAAGGTTCGAAACAACAAAGCCGCCCGCCTGCGTTGGTGTTTCTTTTCGAGTTGGGTGCCGTGGGATCGACCGATGAGTTCTATCAAACGGCGGTAACCTCCACTGGGAGTATTCGGATCGCCTCGAAGCAGGTGAACCAGCATGCCGTGGGTTACGTTGAATTGGGGGACCAAAGGTTCGGGGGGAGAATTGGTGAGTTTCTGAAATTGAGCCTTATCCCAAGGAATGGATCGAGCGGGTTGCTTTTTTAAAACCATTTTTTTCTTGAGATTTGGATTGGAGGCAACTTTTGCTTTCATGCGTTGGTTTTCGATGATCCATTCGGGTGCTTGCACAACCACAAATCCTTTATCGTCGAAACCCTTGCGGCCCGCGCGACCTGCGATCTGATGAAATGCGCGGGCGGTCAAAAGCTTGATTTTGGTTCCGTCGTATTTATAGAGTTGACTGAAAAGAACCGTTCGGATGGGAATATTCACGCCGACGCCCAAGGTATCGGTTCCGCTGATGACTTTGATCAGTCCCGTTTGAGATAGCCTTTCTACGATTCGCCGGTATCGGGGCAACAGGCCTGCGTGGTGTACACCCACCCCTTGCCGTATGATTCGTGAGAATTCTTTGCCATAGGGGGTTTGGAAGCGAAATTGTGCTATCTCTCGGGCGATGGATTGGCGATCTTCTTTGCTGCAGACCGATATACTGGTGAGATTTTGGGCTTGCTCCGAGCAATCCCGTTGGGTGAAATGCACCAGGTAGATTGGGGCTTGGCTCTTTTGAACCAAATCCTGTATGGTTTCGGTAAGCGGGGTTTCGCGGTATTCGAACTCCAAAGGGACCGGGCGGTGGGCGGCGCGTATGACAGCAGCCTTCCTTTCGGTGAAGGACTCCAAACGCTGGACGATTTCGAAAGTGTCTCCGAGGGTGGCCGACATGAGCAGAAAGACCGTGTCGTGCATGGAAATGAGGGGTATTTGCCATGCGATGCCGCGTTCCGGATCGCCGTAGTAGTGAAACTCATCCATGATGACATAGTCGACGTTCACTTCATCCGAGCATAGAGCTTGGTTGGATAGGATCTCCGCCGTGCAGCAGATGATCGGCGCATTGTGATTGACGCTTGCATCTCCGGTCAGCAATCCGACCTTCTCGGGTCCGAACGTGTCGCAAAGATCGAAAAATTTTTCATTGACCAACGCTTTGGTGGGAGCGGTGTAAAAGGAACTACGCCCCTCGCACATGGCCTGAAAATGTAAAGCTTTCGCCACCAACGACTTGCCGGAGCCGGTTGGAGTGTTGAGTATGACATGTTTGTAGGCTAAAAGCTCCAGGATGGCTTCTTCCTGCGCCGGATATAGCTCGAGACCCAAGCTGGATGTGTAGGATAGAAAGCGACTCAGAATTTCGTCGCGATCGGCCTCGGTACCGGCTTCCCCCAAGCCGCTCGAAAGATCTCCAAGATGTGCTTTGTGATGTGCGTTCATGGTACCATCACCATATAGGCAAGAACTACCAGGGGCAAAACCTTTTTCATGAAAACCACGAAATTCTTCGTAGCCGCTCGGGAGGCGAACCTTCCCTGAACGGATCCCGTTCTTCTTAATGCGATGCAAAGAACCGCATGCCGATAGGTGTTGGGAGTGCCGGAATTTGATTCAACTACAAAAAGCAGCTTATTCTGTTTGATGCAGCTCTCTTTGGATCTCGACGAAAATTGTTACGATTTTGGGGTCCATACGGCTCCCTGAGAAGTCTTCGATGATTCTTATGGCTTCATCACAGGATCGCATGTTGCGGTAAGGTCGATGGGACGTCATGGCGTCATATGCGTCTGCCACCGCGATGATGCGGGCGCTTAACGGGATGGATTCGCCTTTGAGACCGTCCGGATATCCTGTTCCATCAAATCTTTCGTGATGATGGCGGATCATGGGGACCAAATGTCGATAGGCCTCGATTTTACCGATGATGTCTGCGCCGATATCGGGATGGATTTTGATATGGCGGTACTCGTCTTGGGTTAGCTCTCCGTTCTTGTTTAGGATTTGTTCGCGAATACCGATTTTTCCAAGATCATGCAGGCGCGCGCCGTCTACTAGATCTTTAAACTCCTGTCCGTGAAACCCAAGTTTCTTACCGATGAGAGCCGTATAGTGGGCTACGCGATCGGAATGACCACGGGTGTAGGGATCCCTGGCTTCGAGGGCAGTGATCATGCTGGTAAGAGTCTGTAAATAACTCTTCCTGAGCCTATCGTGTGCCATCCTCAGTTGGTGATTCGAGGCGATGATTTGTTTCATCAACCTATGGCGTTCGGAAGTGAGCCGTTTTCTTTCCATCGCCCGGCGTACTTTCTCAATCACCAGCATGATGTTTCCGAAAGGCTTGACGAGATAGTCGTAGGCACCCAGACGCAATGCTTCGATGGCGCTCTCCAACGAAGCATAACCAGTAATAATAATGGCTTCAGATTCGGGGTGGATTTTCTTGGCTTCCTGGAGCAGCTCAATACCGGACATGCCCGGGAGATTTTTGTCGATTAACATGACATCCGGTGGAGATTGGGATAAATATTCAATGGCCTCTTCGGCTGATGCACACAGGGCTATGGAGAACTCGTCTCCCAAAGCAGCCTGCAAAATAACCCGCATGACCTCTTCGTCATCGACAATGAGAACCCTTTCGCTTCCTTCAGCACCCTGGTAACGTAATTCTCTCATGGAGAGAGAGGTTTCTCCCATGTTTTGTTGCCCGCCTTCCTTACGTTTCAATATATATCATCAACTTGCCAATGAGCGCAAGCCTGCTTGACAGGCGCGCTGAGTCTGCCTATGATAATTGGGTCGTCGAAAACTTTATTGTGGATTGAATTTCAATGCCTTGTCAGACTGGATAGGGCATGGACTTCGGGCTGCCTCAAATGGGGGGTAACTGGTTATGGAAGTTCAGTTTTTTGGTGAATTTTTGGTTGACCGTTGGATGATAACCCAGACGCAGTTGCACGAAGGGCTGCAATTACAAAATTACCGTAATATCAAGTTCGGGCAGTTGGCGGTGGAGCGTAAGCAATTGACTTGGGATCAAGTCGAAAGAATTCATGACATACAAAGAGTTCGAGATGTGTATTTTGCAGATCTGGCCGTATGTGAACGGTTGCTTACCGCGTATGAAGCGCGCCAAATACTCATGTTGCAGCGGGCAAGTCATTTGTATTTGGGTGAAGCCTTGCTGGAATTGGGGTATCTGAGTGAAGATATATTGGATAGGGAGCTTGCGATTTATCATGAGGAAAACCAACAAATCTTTCCAGACGAGCTATGTGTAAGCCGGATGGGGATATGGAGGGATATGATCCACACCGGAGTGGATTTGACCAAAAAATTTCTTATACGCTTGACAGGCCCCGCGGTGAAAGTGGGAAAGGGTGTTTGCATGACGCGAGACACCAAAGCGGTCGAGGAGAATAAGGAGTTTTTCTCGGTTGTGGTTGGACTTCGGGGGGATTTGGTGGCGAATTATGTATTGAGCTTACCCTGGTCTGAAGCCCGGGAAGTGGCTTCGAAGTTTCTCAAGCAAGACATCAATGATATGACGAAGGCGAAAGTTGAGGAAGCGACAAAAAACATTTGCGCTCTGGCATGCGATCATATGGCGAGGGAGTTGAAAAATAATGGCGCCAACATCATGACCGAATCGCCGATTTTGCTACCAACACCGCCAAGGTCATCAGAGGGGACCGAAACGATATGTTTTCCGATTCGTTTGAGTCATAGCGTTTTGGATTTGCGTTTTATGGTCTATCGGGCATAGGATAGCCACCAGGAAGCGGATGGATGGCATTCAGCCGGAGGCAAGCCGGATGGGTCCGATTTTTAGGAAAAAAAGAACCAATTGAGGAGTTGAAACATGGATAGACACCTGGCGACATTTGGAATATGGGAGTTGGTGCTGATATTGTTGATCGTGGTGGTCATTTTTGGCGCCTCGAGGTTGCCGCAACTCGGAGGGGCTTTGGGAAAAGCCATCAGAAACTTTAGAGGATCATTCCGCGAGCAACCGCGCGAGATTGACGGGGAGGCTCGAAAGATCGAGGAAGCCAAAAAACCAGAGGAATTGCCTGCGGGTACCCGTCATGACGACATGAGCAAAAGTGAAACCGTACATAAAGTATACGGTAATGATTAACTTCGTTCATTTTGTACATTACTTTTGAGAAGAACATGTTTGGCATTGGAACATGGGAGCTGGTTCTCATCATGGCGCTTGCTTTGATTGTGTTGGGTCCTGCCAAGCTACCCGAGCTTGCAAAGACTCTGGGAAAGGGCCTGGCCGGTTTGCGAAAAAGCGCCGATGAGGTCAAGCGGGAACTCAACCTTGAAGGAATTCGAAAAGAAATCGAAGATGAAGTAGGTATCGATGAAATCAAGCGCATGGTGGATGTGAGGGGAGAGATTCAAAAAACATTGTCCGAAATGGATGATGAACCTGAGCCTGAAGCTTTGCAAGAGTCTACAAAATCGGCAGAACAAAAAGAAAACGATTCGTAATCCGCATGTGTCGATGACACCCGTCAGTACCGTTATATGATCTTGGAAACAAAAATTTTTTCCTGATGACGCGGTTTGCTGATCGGAGGATAAACTTGCCGGTCGGGGCAAAATTGTGTTAGCTTTACAATAAAACAGCCAAGAGACACGGAGATCTTTGATGGAGCTCAACGATATACTCAAGGTTGCCATGAACGCCGGGACGTCGGATATCCATATCAAGGCCGGTCTTCCACCCATGTTTCGAGTTGATGGTACGTTACTGCCCTTGAAAGACGCTCGCAGATTGCCACCCGAAGAAGTGAGCCGAATGGCGTTTGCCATCATGAACAGCTACCAAAAAGAAAAGTTTAAAGAAAACAACGAGCTGGATCTTGCATACGGCGTGCCGGGTCTGGGAAGATTTCGTGTGAATGTTTTTCAGCAGCGAGGCACGGTAGGGATTGTTTTTCGAGTGATTCCTTTTAGGATTTTCAGCATCGAACAGCTATTGTTGCCGAAAGTGCTTGAAAAGATCTCCATGGAAGAGCGCGGATTGATCTTGGTTACCGGAACGACCGGATCCGGAAAATCAACCACTTTAGCGGCCATGGTCGATCACATCAACAGCAACAAGACCAGGCATATCATGACGATTGAAGATCCAATCGAGTTCCTTATTCGTGACAAGCGCAGCATCATCAACCAACGTGAGGTTGGTGTGGATACATTAGGTTTTCCTCAGGCCCTCAAAAGCGCCTTGCGACAGGATCCGGACGTTATATTGGTTGGCGAGATGCGGGATCTGGAAACCGTCGAAACCGCCTTGCTGGCGGCCGAGACCGGACATCTGGTGATGAGCACCCTGCATACCTTGGATGCCACCGAGACCATCAACCGAATTATCGCGGTATTTCCGCCCTACCAACAGAAACAAATCCGTATGCAATTGGGCGCGGTGCTCAAGGCCGTCATCAGTCAGCGCCTCATGCCGAAAACGGACGGTCAGGGCCGGGTGGCAGCCCTTGAGGTACTGATTAATACGGCTCGAGTTCGAGAGTTGATTGAAGACAAGGATCGTACCAAGGAAATCGCCGATGCCATTGCCCAGGGGCATATTGCCTACGGAATGCAGACATTCGACCAAGCATTGATGGCGCTATTGAAAAGAAATTTGATTACCTATGAAGAAGCATTGCGCCAAAGCACCAATCCGGATGACTTTGCGCTCAGGGTATCTGGTATTGCGGCTACCTCGGACGCAACTTGGGACCAATTTGAAGGTTCCGGCGACAAGGGAGGTCAATCCGGATCATCATCAAACTCCGGCGGCGACATACCCATTGAACGGTTTTGAATCTTGCTATGGAAGGCAACTCCTCCAATTCGGCCGATCCACTCAGTCCCGTGCGAGAAAAGGCATTGAGGCTGTTGGATGTTCGCGGCCGCTCTCGTTATGAGTTGGAAAACCGATTGACAGCCTGTGGATTTTCGGCCTCGATCGTCGGGCAGGTGCTGGATCGTCTCGAAGACTTGGGATTGCTCAACGACCGTCTCTTTGCGATTGAACGGGCCAGATCCACCGGCCGTATCAAGGGTTGGGGACCTCGTAAGATAGGCCAGGATCTGCGCAGTAAAGGTATAGACGAGGCCATCATCGAGGCTGCCGTCCTCCAGGCCTACGAACCACGTACGCAAACCGAAGTCATGAGCAAAATCTTGAAAAAAAAATATGGAATTCAAGGTGATCACTCCCAACTCGAACCGAAACTGCGAGCAAAAATGCATAGATTTCTCATCTCGAAGGGGTTTGTCCCGCAAGACGTTGGGGAGTATTTGTCGAGCGATTAAGTGACGCTTGCCGCAGAACCCGGTTGTATCAAAAAAAGATGCCTACGACCGAATGTTTATCAAAGTGAATTGAGAATACTGTAAAAGAAATCCACCCGGTTTCAGTTTGCTATGGTTTGGAAACCGGAGTTTTGAGATTGAGATGACAGCGGATTAGGTTCGAGCTTCGGGTTTCTTGCTTGGAGGATCGGGTGGTGTTTTGGGCTCACGAAGATCTTTTCCGTTGCCGCTTTCGGGGGGCTTTGTCTGCGCGGCTTCGGTTTCTTTTTTGGGTAGCAGTCCGAAATGCTCGCGTACTTTAGTTTCGATGGATGCGAGGATGCTTTGTTTTTCGAGCAGTACGTCGCGTACATTTTCTCGACCTTGACCAAGGCGTTCGTCTTGAAACGAATACCATGAGCCGCTTTTTTCAAGAATTTGGGTTTCAACTGCCAGGTCGATGAGATCTCCGATCTTGCTGATGCCATGATCGAAAAGAATATCAAACTCACATACCCTGAAAGGCGGCGCCAATTTGTTTTTGACGACTTTCACACGGGTTCGGTTGCCGATAACATCATTTCCTTTTTTAATGCTTC
Organism: Myxococcota bacterium; assembly: GCA_041560255.1. Taxonomy (GTDB): domain Bacteria; phylum Myxococcota; class B64-G9; order B64-G9; family B64-G9; genus JBFFBT01. The sequence continues at coordinate 15,373 of JBFFBT010000025.1, forward strand.
CGACCCGCCGGATGTCCAGCCTCACACTCGAATAGAATTTCAGGGCGTTACCCCCCGATGTGGTTTCGGGGTTGCCGAACATGACACCGATCTTCATCCGGATTTGGTTGATGAAGATGACACAGGTGCGGCTTTTCGATATGCTACCGGTCAACTTTCTCAAAGCTTGACTCATCAATCTGGCTTGCAGACCCACATGGCTGTCACCCATTTCTCCTTCGATTTCAGCTCGTGGAACCAAAGCTGCGACCGAGTCGATGACGAGGATGTCCAAGGATCCCGAACGCACCAGCATATCGGCGATCTCCAAGGCTTGTTCTCCTGTGTCGGGTTGAGAGACCAAGAGATCGTCCGTGTTGACCCCGAGTTTTTGTGCATAGCGAACATCCAGTGCATGTTCGGCGTCGATGAAGGCCGCAATACCTCCCGTGCGGTTGGCTTCACCAATGATATGCAGCGCCAAAGTCGTTTTTCCGGAAGACTCGGGTCCGAAAATTTCGACAATACGTCCGCGCGGCACACCGCCTATACCCAACGCGATGTCGAGAGACAAAGCGCCGGTTGGGATAACGGGCGCTTCGGGTTTGATGGAGGCCTCATCATTGAGGCGCATGATAGAGCCTTTGCCGAATTGCTTTTCAATCGATTTGATAGCCAAGTCGATGTCGCGATAACGATCGTTTGCCATGATACCTCCAGGATTTTGAGCCATGCTGCTCAGGTGTTCAGTATATTATATTCCAAGCTCGAAGCTGTCAAGAACTGTATATCTTGCGCCGGCCGGAGTAAGCTTGCTTCCCATCAAATGTATCGCTTGGATCTGACATTTTCCGGCGCCTAGATCTGCATTTTTTTCGAAAAATGCCAAAAGATTTTTCGAATCGTTGAACCATTTTACTCGACCCAACGTAACGTGCGGGTTAAAGGGGCGTTGCTCGGGTATAAAACCCAAAGGAGCGGTAACCGCATGCACGCATTGTTGCAAAGCTGCTACGGATTGTCTGCCTGTGTGCATGCCCACCCATATGACGCGTGGTTTTGTGGGCGTGGGAAAACATCCCACGCCACGCAACTCGATTTCGAAGGGGCACGTGTCGACAAAGGCTCGAGAGAGACCGAATGCCAACTCTTCGAGGCCCGGAGGACTTACGTCTCCCAAAAACTGCAACGTAAGGTGGATGTTTTGTGCCTGTACCCAATTGATCTTATTGTGTTTTCCCAAGGATGCCCTGAGCTTTTGGGCAATACCTTCGAGGTTGGCAACGATTTCGGGGGTAAAATGAACAGCGATGAAAGTACGAGTATACGGCGGCATCAGCTTGCTCGAATGGGATTGAGATCCAAAGGATGATTATTTTGGGGCGGCCAGGCGCCATAGCTCTGCGGAGAGATTGCGCAAGGCCAACGTCACTTCACTCGAAGGAGCGAAATCAAACACCAACTCGAAAGCCAGACCCGCTTGATTGAGCACTTCGGCTCTGGGAATGCGGTTGCGGGCCAAAGGTACTTTAGCTTGGCGAAAAGCGTCTTCCATGGCCGAGTTTGTGGCGCTGGTGCGCCGGTCCCAAAGATTTACCACCGCAATCATGGATTCACCGGTCTCATCGGTGGCCTCCCGCCAGGCCGCGTGAATTTCATCGAAACCTTGCAGTGCATGGGCCATGGCAGGTACAGGCACCACCATGACGTCTCCTACAGCCAAAGCAGCCTCGGTATATGCATTCAAATGAGGGGCGGTATCGATGATGAGCGCGTCGAAGGGTAAGTTTAGATGTTTCAATGCCCTGGGAATGGCTTGCAGGCGATGGCCCCACCGATAAAGATCTCGCTCCATTTCTACCATACGGTGGTTGGCCGGCGCCACCCATAGGTTTTCCCTGGGGCTTTTTTGCAGGATCTGATCGATTTTCTTTTTGGGGTGCGTGCCGAAGGCGTCGATGACGCATTCATCGTTCGGGCCGGATTCAATCCCCGCCATCAGGCTTGCATGTCCCTGAGGATCGAGGTCCATCAGCAATGTTTTTCGCCCCGCATCCGCCAGGGCCGCAGCCACATGTACAGCCAGGGTCGTTTTTCCTACGCCTCCTTTGATTGATGCAAAAGCGATCCTGCGCATTTTAACCCTCCGGGTGACGTGAATTGCTTCTTGGTGGTTGCATCATCGCCACAAGACGGTGATTGCCGATTTTCACTCCTTTTGGTGTACACATGGTGACCAAAGTACCGTTTTGGGCCGCCTGCCGAGTTGCGAGGAAAGATCTTCCAATTTTCCGTAATGAATACATGCATTGGCACAGTGATCGACACATGCTGGTTGGAGACCTTTTTGCATTCGATGTCTGCATAAATTGCAGTGTTCAGTAGGATACGGTAAATAAACCAGACGGGATTGTCCACAAGTATTCTTCTCGGTTACCTCGAGAATGCATATACCCTCAAGTTCGCCGAGATGATGATTCTCTTCTTTGCACGCTGCTTGACAGGTGTGACACCCTGAACATTTCCCAAATTCAATCAGCAGACCGAACCCATTGTGCAAAATCGTGCTCCCCTCGGGTAATGCCTTCCAACCGCGTACCGTACGTGCTACCTGCCGACAAATACACCAACTTCTTCCAAATTACAAGAGGTTAGGGTGAAAAGAAATGGAATGTTTTCCTGTTTTGTACGATCTGGCAACAACCTATGTTTTGTAGGAATTATTATGTAATCTCCAAACAAGCTTTTGAGAATAGATTGCTGTAATTATTATCAATTGACAGTTGGGGTTTTTGTCTGGTAAAAACGCGGGGTCGAAGTCTATCGGATTGGCTCATTGATGCAGGGAGGAATACGATGATAAAAAATTTCTTGGCGTTGGTAGTGGTACTTTCTTTTTGCATAGGGGTTGGCGGCTGCGGTGATGAGGAAGAGTTGGTTTGCTCGGGTCTGAAGAAGAGCTTTGTTGCCTGCGGAGGGGAGATTGAAGGTTCATGGGAATATGTGACGACCTGCATCGGATCGAGTATTCCATTCCCATTCGAAGGCAGTTGCGATGCGGCCGACATCCGGGGTGTATTGACCAGGCTGGGTAACTTGGAAGTCGACGCCGGAAACATAAAGGTAGAGCTATTGTCAGAGACGATGAGCATCGATGCAGTATACCCTGATGCGTGTTTGAGCGAAGTTGTGAATTGTGAAAAAATACAACAGTTGTACGAAGAAATCCCGGTTACAAACGTGACGTGTAAGGAACAATCTCAGTCTTGTGTCTGTGATGCCGACATCGTAAAAGAGAATATTTCAGATCAATACGTGTACACCAAAGACGGCAACAAATTGGTGGTAGAATTGCAGGATATGGAGATTGAGTATTGTGTGAAGGGCGATACACTTACCATCAAGCAAACCGAAAAAGCCGGAACCGAAAACGAAGTCATCATGCATGCGGTTTTGGAAAAGTCACCGTAATCGTCATCGATAGCGACTTGCAATCTTTTTGCCTCCATAGGCGCGTCGAGTTCGATTTTTACTTCCCAACTTCAATCATTTTCGATACAAAGGCATTTGTTTGCTTCCAACCAACATTGAGAGCAGATGCGTAGGAGTGTGTCTTTTGAGTGAATTTGTATTTCCAGGAGAAGCTTTACATGAAGATCTTGTTTGTATATCCAGCTTTCGAGCGTCATTCTCAATCTCATCCCGAACTCAGGACCTATGTGCCTTGCAACGAGTACATCGGTCCTCCATCATTGGGTATTGCTTCTGTGGCGGCGTGCACCCCGGCATGTTTCGAAGTCGGCTTCGTGGACGATAGGGTCCATCGAGTTACTGAAAGGTTGCCCGAGGCCGATTTGTACGCACTGTCGTTTTTCACTCCAGCCGCCACGCGGGCAATGGAAATAGGAGCGTTTCTCAAGGAGCAGGGCAAGACAGTCGTGATGGGAGGTATATTTCCAAGTATGATGCCGCATGAGGTTATGCCCTATTGCCACAGCGTGGTGATTGGCGAGGGTGAGCTCGTATGGCCCCGATTATGTGAGGATTTTCTGCACGGTAGCCTAAAAAATCTATACCAAGCGGATGGTTGTGCTGATCTTGACAAGCTGCCGCCGCCTCGGGTGGATTTGTATCTGGACGCGGAAGCATCCGGTGTGGTGCATGATGACTATCCTTTGCAGATATCCAGGGGTTGTCCTTTTACCTGCAGTGCATGCGTCGTGCCTGCGACAATGGGGAAAAAACTACGGTTTTTCCCTCGTAAGACCGTATGGCGGACCTTGGAAAGCTATGCCGCCAAAGGCAAACTGTGCTCTTTGACCGAAGACACTTCTTTCATGTTCGTATCGGGAGCCAGGAGACGTTTTAGGAGTTTTCTCAAAGAGCTTTCCGAAAGACGTGGCACGATTGGGTCCCGGTTGAGCTACGTGGGTGCTTCGATGCCCTTGCTGCTCAACTTGGAAAAAGAAGTTTTCAATGAGGTTCGCTCGGCGGGCATCGATAGGTTTTACTTGGTGGGTGGATTTGATCCGGTAACCCGAGGAGCTTTTGGAGAAGGAGACCCGGGTGCAATGACGAAAGCTGAAGAATGCATTGCCAAGTGCCAGGATGCAGGCGTGGATCCGTACACATCTTTTTTAGTGGGTAACGATGAAGATGACGAAGGTACTTTCGACCGAATATTGGAGTTTTGTCTTCGCTGCAATATTCGAATCGCGGAGTTTGCCATCGCTACGCCTTACCCCGGAACGCCGCGTTGGAAAGAATTGGTTGCCCAAGATCGTGTGTTTGATCGTACTTGGAAACATTACAATGATGCCAATGTAGTATTTCGGCCTGCGAAAATGAGTCCGGAACAACTGCTGGAAGGGTATTTGCGGTTGTGGAGGGAATTTTACGCCCAAAGAAAAGAACACGACAGGACGGATCGGGAAAAATGGACCATTCAATTTTAGGTCATCTCTAACCACAAGGTTCGGATCATCAAAATGACACTACATGCAAATCCATTTCAGCGGGTTTTGAGCAACCTTTCAAATGCCAGTGCCAAGAGCTTATCGTCGGCTGCAGACGATTCGGAGCAAGATACCCTGGATATGCTTCTGTCTGCCATGGAAAGGTTCTGCGAGCAGCACGTCGATGAAATACGCCATGATTCCCTGGCCGACATACCGTCGGATGTCTACAGCGCGGCTGCGAAGATGGGACTGTTCGGCTTGAACGTGGAGCCGGGATATGGTGGAGCCGGACTCAGCTTGAAGGCCATTTGCCGGGTGATCGAATCTCTCAGCACGGTCGATAGGTCCTTGGGCGTAAGCATCGGCCTGCATTCTGGGTTGGGGTTACGGGGATTGAATTTCTTCGGCTGTGACGATCTCAAATCCAGGTTTCTTCCCGATCTGGCTTCTGGTGAAAAAATCGCTTGTTTTGCGGTCACCGAGGCCCAGGCTGGCTCTGATTTGGCCGCTATGCAAACGACTGCTCAGAGGGATGGAGATGACTTGGTCATCAATGGTACGAAAGTTTATGTCACCAATGGTGGTATCGCAAAGATTGCCACGATCGTGGCGAGGACGCCGGAATTGGGTGGCTCCAGACGCGGCCACAGCATGATCATGGTGCCCTTGGATCAGCCCGGTGTGATTCGGGGCGCAGAAGAACATAAGCTTGGGATCCGGGGTTCGTCGACCCGCAGCTTGTATTTCGAAAACGTACGTGTTCCTTTGGATCATATCATTGGTGAACCCTCTCAAGGTTTGCGTCAGTTGAACCATGTGTTGAGCTGGGGGCGAATTTTAATGTCATCGGGATGTTTGGGGTTGGCGCGATCCGCCTACCGGCGGGCATTGGACCAGGTTACCAATCGCATGCAGTTCGGTCGCCATATTTTCCGTTTCGGCATGGTCCAGAGAATGCTGGCGGATATGCGGTTTCGAATCCATGCCATGGAATGTCTGCTTCGGTTGGTGGCGTGGTTGGAAGACGAACAACCAGCTTCGATAGAATGGGAAACCGCGGTTGCCAAAGTGTATTGCTCGGAGAGTGCTTGGCTGAATGCCGACGATGCCGTGCAACTACATGGAGGATCAGGGTTCATCGAAGAGACCGGAATTGCGCGATTGATGCGTGATGCCCGCATATCGAGAATTTTCGAAGGCGCCAATGAGCTCATGCGCTATCACATGTCATCAGTTGCCTATACCTGGCCCACCAAAAAGATGCTCGATGTTTCATGGGTTGAAAGCCATGATTGGGATCAATTGCTTCAACCGGATGTCGAATCGTTTCACCGGGCTGTGCTAAGATTGATGCAAGAGATCGGTAAGATCAAAAAAACGCATGGTCTGAAATGTTTTCAGCGTCAAATGGAGCAACAGAAGATCGCCGATGCCTGCATCGGATTGTATACCTGGTTGGCTGTTTTGGTTAGAGCGCAAGGTGCGGCGCGTGCAGGTGGATTGAATCAGGAGCTCATCGATCTGACCCGCTACGGCACTTCGAGAATCAGCACTTTGATAGAAAAACAATTTGGGGATTTGACCCGCAACGCAGATGATTTGGCCGAGCAGATTGCAATTTCAGAATGTGACAAGGCAATGCAAAACAATTTCTCGGCCCGCTAGACCTTGTATCGAGTGCCCCCGAGCTTGTCATGAACTTGCAGAAAGCTATTCGGTCTTTTGATCAAAACGGCGTGTTGGGAGAATTGACCGGTATTGATGCTGTGGGAACCGAGCGATTTTTCAAAGCCGCGTATTTGGAAACCCTGGAACAAATCGAAGCCGCCCGCGAAAAGGCCAAAACGCAATCGGAAGATGTCTATCTGGATGCCTGCCGGATATCGGGTGTCAACACTGGAGAGCTGTTTCGAGTAACACCGAAAGGCGAAGTTTTTCGAGTTCTCGAGACTTTTCCCGAAAATTTCGGGCAAGATGACAAACCACTCGTCCAAAAAAGCCGGCCTGGGTGCTCTGGGCTGAGATCCGCAAGACCTTTGTTGCTCAGGGCGGCCTATAATGGGTTATGGTCTCCCTCGGGCACAAATTGGCAACCAATTCGCACGATCGAGCTCACAGATCGCGAGTCGTCCAAAATCTTGTCGCTTCCTGATTGTGCCTGCGGCATGGTGGTGTTGGCGAGAAAGAAGTATGTATCGATATTGGCGGATGTGGCCTGTCTTTGCGGGTTCGAACAGAGTTCGTGCGCGGAGTGGATTGATCTGGGCATCTGGGAAATGGTTGCCCAGCTTACCGCCCGTTCGCACGGCTGGGTGCTTAGAAGCATGCCCATTAAACAGGAACAATGCGATCGCGTGAGCGGTGTACTGATTGAAATGCTTCGTACCCGCATGCCCGATTTGCAGAGAGAGAGTCAAACAGCATGTCAAGCTTTACTGGCTTCTTTGAAAGCGGGTGATCATTATCCGGCCTGTGTCATGCTGGCTGAAAAGGGATGTGATTTACACTTCGATACTCAAAGCCCCGGAGGCTTAATGCCGAGTGCGTTCGATCGTTTGGTAGAAGCCCGATCTACCCAGCGGGTGGCAAGCCCGAACGCCAATCTACCCGGCAATATATTGAATGATTTGTTTGAAAGAGCTGCAGGCAAATTATCCGAGACCGGCTTTGCGTGTCCCGTTTTCGGGCGGAATGAAAGCTTTCCTCTTTTGGTTGGAAAAGCCATGCATGCAGGACTTGAAGGTCGGCAGGGCTTATTGGAACGCGCCAGCCTGGAAAACCTCAAGGGGTATCTTTGTAAGCAAACTGGATTGGACGAATGCCTGCGTGCTTGGACAAGACTTCATGGATCGGAGTTGGAGTCTCAGGCAAAAGATATGGCTTTGCCCAGCGCGTTGATTCCTAGATACCTCAGGGCCAAATTACAGGAAGTCGGACAATTTGAACAGAGCGAAAATGTTTTGATCGACCGCCGAGGGCGGACACTCGGTCCGGTTCGACTCATGAAGTTGGTAAAACTGATTGCACGATCATTTGGTCAGTTTTTTCTAAGCTTTCACAACACCCATCCACTGTTGGGAGTATTGTTGTCTGAAGGGCAGGATCGTGCGGGTTACATCCAAGCGGGAAGAATGATTGCTTACATGTCTTTGCTCGCTCGGGCCAAAGGATATTCATCTATCATCAAGACGGGTCCTTTGGAGATCGCCGGACCCGCTGTGGTAGAGTTGTTGATCCAGCACCTGAAAGAAAAACCTCTGCAAAGAAAGCTTCAAGAAGCTAGGCTCAGTCCGGTGCTGACATTTCAGATGGGTTTGCCGTTGGGTCCGTTTGAGCTGGTATCGGCAGGTTTGCCTGCCGAGCATAACGGCTTGGTCGAAAGGCGACTGGACAGGCGAGCTCCCAGAGCACCGCTTTCCGCTCACTATGTCCCCAACATAGAAGAAGGATGTGAATGATGGAATCGATTTGGAGTCAAGTGCTTTGTTTTCTTGACAAACAGATCCAAAAGCATCTATTTTCTCCCCGGTCCGCATCGGCGGATGGTATGGCGGAGTAGCTCAGTCGGCCAGAGCAGGGGTCTCATAAGCCCCGTGTCCCCGGTTCGATTCCGGGCTCCGCCATTTTTTTTCTTATTTTGACGAACAATCTACAAGCTGGCCTGCGAAAAACGGAACGAGCAAGGTGTTGCATTGGGGACGACGAGCGGAAAAGCTCGCATGATTATGTTAAAATGTATCATATCAGATTGTGACTCATTTAATTAATTAAGCTATTACGATAATATGTTGATGTGTTGTTTGTTGGTAGTTATATTTTGAGAGTAACAGAGCAGGAATTATCGCAAAGTAGCAAGTCGCACGAATGGTAACAAAATTCGTTTTTTGGTTTTGTTGATATTTTATTGCCTTTGAGGGTTTTGATGCAGGTGGATTTCACAAGGTGATCCGGCTGCTTGTAGCAGGTGTGATACACCCTGGGTAGAAAAATCGGAGAAGAATTGTGATAAAAGGCCTGGTATTGTTGAATTATATCATTCTGGTGTTCCTTGCAGTCGGATGTGATGACCCGCGGGTTGGAGAGGAGAGTGTGTTTGATTATGGTACCGGGGGTGAAATCGCCAGACTGGATGTTTCGGGTTCGTGTGTGAACAGTTGTGGAGATTTCTCACCGCAAGGGTGTTGGTGTGATGAGATTTGTGAGTTTTATGAGGATTGCTGCAAAGATATATCCAAAACCTGCAGTCGATCGGCAACAAGGACTGCTTCCAAGAAAGCCATTCCGCCGGATTCCAATGCGTGTTCGGGCTATTGCAATGAAAAAGCACCCGCTGGATGTTGGTGCGACGCTTTATGTGAGCGTATAGGTGATTGCTGTCCCGATGTAAAAGGTCAGTGTAACCAATAGGATAGACACGCGGGGGGAGTACATTACGCCTATTTTGGTTCTTGTGATCATTCTACCTACTCCATGAACACCTAAAAGTATTCTGCGTGATACCGTCATTCCAACACCGTGTTGGCAGGAATATGGTATTCGAGCTATGCATGGTTGGTCGAGTCGCTTGGAGACCTTTGGAAAGGTGGACAACTCTGGAATATCGGGATATTGATCGCATAGGATATATTTAGATAAAAAGGTATGAAACAGAATGCCTTGCAATCATTTAAATTATAATATTAGAGAGTTCTCAAAGAGAATACTCTTGGCCGCTGCCAAGATAAGATCTTCGGTCGAATTTTTGGCCGAGCTGTCTGATGTCGTGATTGCCTCAATCGGTTGCGATGCGATGGAAATATGGTTGAAAGAAAAAAAGGGATGCTCGTGTTGGGAGGCGACAAAATGTCCCAGTCGATTTTATCGCATGGGTAATGCAGATGAAAAACAGCTTCAAGAGGCGCTGCAGAAGGGGGTGGTCAAGATAGATTTGAACAATACATTCGGGTTGAAAGGTTTTTATAATGACTGTGTCTCTGTTGTCTCCATACCTTTGTGTTCCGGAGACGAAACCGTGGGACTGTTGTTGCTAAAAAGTAGAGGCGTGGGGTTTTTTGACGAGCGGATAGTGGATTTTTTTGATCATGTGTCACAAGTTATAGCGATATCAATTGCTTATCATCGTGTTCAGCTTCAGCAACGCGAAAGGGTCAAGGAGTTGCAATGCCTATTCGAAATTGCCAAAACGGCTTCGATCCCGGGTTTGAATGGCAATCGAATATTGGAAGAAATTGTCGGTCATATACCTCCGGCTTGGCAGTACCCTGAAATAACCGCAGCCCAGATAATGTTTGAAAACGAGGTATTTTCGATTGGAGATCTGTCAAAAATAAAACACTCTCAACAAGCTGATATTGTTATGGAAGGAGTTAGAAGAGGCCAAATTATAGTATCATATATGGAGGATCGGCCCGAACTGGATGAAGGGCCGTTTCTGTGGGAAGAGCGTGGATTAATCGATACAATCGCCAGGGAAATCGCTTCGATTTTAGAAAGAAAAAAAGCCGATCATGATCGAGTGGAGCTTCATAAACAATTGATACATGCAGACCGATTGGCAACGATTGGTCAATTGGCAGCAGGCGTGGCTCATGAGATCAATGAACCTTTGGGTAGCATTTTAGGGTTTGCTCAGCTTGCTTCAAAGCACCCAGATTTGCCCGGTCAAGTCAAAAAAGATCTCAAAAAAATCGAGGCAGCATCTTTGCATGCACGTGAAGTAGTCAAAAAACTCATGCTGTTTGCAAGGGAATCATTGACGGAAAAAAAACAGGTTGATCTGAATGAACTGATTGAAGAAGGACTTTACTTTATCGAATCAAGATGCGTGAAAGCCGGAATCCAGATGTCCAAAATCCTGGATTCAAATTTGCCGCATTTAAGGGTAGATCCAGCCCATATCCATCAAGTTCTCATTAACCTGATTGTCAACGCGATACAAGCAATGGAATCAAATGGTTTATTGACAATCGAAACATTTCGCGAGGACGACCATGTATGTTTTGCTGTCAGAGATAACGGATGTGGGATGGACGATGATGTATTGGAAAAAATATTCATCCCGTTTTTTACTACCAAAGATGTTGGTGAGGGGACGGGTTTGGGGTTGCCGGTAGTCCATGGCATTGTGAGCTCGCATGGGGGAACAATTGGTGTGGAAACTAAAATAGGTTGCGGATCTCGTTTCATCGTACGCTTGCCGATTCATGGTCTTTGTGGACCGGGAGTAAAGGGTAATGCCTGATAAAGATCAGATATTGGTTGTGGATGACGCCTTGGATACATTGGAGGTGTTGGTACGAAATCTTCAAGCGTGTAATTATGAAGTATATACCGCCCAGAATGTTCCCGATGCGGTGAAAATACTTGAATCAGAACCGTTGGATCTCGTGATTACGGATTATAAGATGCCTAAAGTGAGCGGATTGGATTTGATACGTCACGTTAGATCCAATTTTCCAGATGTGGAGATCATGATGATCACCGGCTATGCAACCATACAAGGCGCCGTGGATGCGATGAAATCTGGAGCTGATGCATATTTATACAAACCGTTTACGGACGAAGAGCTCATTTCGACGGTAAAGCAATCTTTGGAGAAGTTGTATGCGAAAAGAATGCAGCGTTACACTCTTCCGAAGGCAGGAAAGGCCAAAGGATTAATTGGTGAATCGCCGTCGATGCAGGCGGTTTTTCGTTCGATCCACAAAGCGGCTTTAATTCATGCGACTGTTTTGATTTCAGGCGAAAGTGGTACTGGAAAAGAGCTTGTGGCCAGGGCCATCCATTATCAGAGTGACCGATCTCGCCGTGCTTTTGTACCGGTTAATTGTGGAGGTATTCCTGAGAGCTTGTTGGAAAGCGAGCTTTTTGGTCATGTAAAAGGAGCATTCACAGGGGCGATCGAATCTCGGGCTGGTTTCTTTCAAACCGCCGACGGTGGATCCATTTTTTTGGATGAGATTAGTGAAACTACTCTTGCCATGCAAGTGAAATTGCTAAGGGTTTTGCAAGAGAAGGAAATTTACATGGTAGGATCGAGTCAATCCAGGAAGATTGATGTGCGCATTATTGCGGCTACCAACAAGGATCTACAAACTCTGGTCAAAAAAGATGTTTTTAGGGAAGATCTTTTTTTTAGACTTAACGTAATTGGTATCGAAGTCCCGGCGTTGCGAGCAAGAAACGATGATATCCTGTTGCTTATCAATCACTTTATTAAAAAATACTCAGCGGAATACGGGAAAGAGCAAAAAGTTTTTTCCGATGATGCGTTGAAGATACTTCGGGATTATTTTTGGCCTGGCAATGTCAGAGAACTCGAGAACCTGGTGCAGCGTTTGGTTGTCATGACAGACGGCGATGTAGTCGAGCCATGTGATCTGCCAAAGCATATGCGGTATTTTGCTCCGAGGTGCTTGGATTTAAATAGAAGCTTGGCCGAGATAGAGGCCGATCATATCAAGATGGTGATGTTTCGAGTGAAAGGTAATAAATCCAAGGCCTCCAAGATATTGGGTATTGATCGCAAAACACTCCGTGAAAAACTCAAACATTTCTCGATTGATATATGAACCAGCTCTGATGGCCGAGTGTGTAGTCAGGGTGGGGAGAAACTCCCCAGTGGTGGGAAACGCCCCAAATTCGTTCCAGATATAAATACATAATATATATATTAATCAAATAGTTAACCGATAAACTAGTTGGTATCGATTTTGCTTTTCCCTTTGGCAGAGTGTGCTTGACAAATGATAAAAGGGAGCCCGCCATGAAATACAGAGACAGATCATCGATACAGATCGATCACACGGGGCTGTGTGTTTGTTGCATAAACGCAGAAAATTGCACTTTTCGAAAAGATGAGGATCAACCGGTCCTACAGTGTGCTGAGTTTGAAGGTTATGCTTGTCGTCAGGTAAACGATTCATTGATAAGCAAGCCAGGAGGCTCGTCTGTGTTGAATGGGCATTATACCTATGGTGATACCAAGTATCTGGGTTTGTGCTCCAATTGCATCCATCGAGACACTTGCCAGTTTCCAAGACCTCAAGGAGGTGTTTGGCGATGTGAAGAGTACGCTTAGATTGAATTTCCAACATCATGATTGTGAGGAAGTGAAATGTGTCAGAACATGGATGGCATTCGGCAGAATGTTCAAAAAATCGTCGAAAAGCATCAAGGTATATCCGGTAATCTTATTGAAATATTGGCGGATGTTCAAGGAGTTTATCGATATCTCCCAGAGGCGGCTCTGCAGCTCGTTGCACAATTTACCGGGCGTTCTCTGGTCGATATTTACGCAGTAGCGACATTCTATAAGCATTTTACACTGAAACCCAGTGGCAAGCATGTTGTATCTGTTTGTACGGGTACTGCTTGTCATGTTCGAGGTTCGTTGGGAGTTGCTTCCCGCTTCGAGCGGGAGCTGGGAGTACATGCCGAGCAGACCACCAGCGACGGACAGTTCACTCTTAAAACGGTCAACTGCTTGGGGGCTTGCGCAATGGGTCCGATAGCGGTCGTTGATGGGCGATATTTCTCGAATGTGCAGGAAAACGAAGTAAAAGATATCATCGATAAGTCCAGATTTGGTTTCGATCGGCTTGATGTCGGATCGGATGGGCGTGTTTTTCCAATCGGTGTGAGTTGTTTTCATTGTAACCATAGCCTCATGGATAATGAAGTTTTGGTTGATGGCTTCCCTTCGATCAAGCTCACAATTTCTTTTAATAGCCGGCATGGTTGGATACGATTATCTTCTTTATATGGTAGTCACACCATTGAGTCCGAATTTGCTATTCCGACGGATATGATTGTCGATTTTTTCTGCCCATATTGTCATGCACAAATTGTGGGAGGCATGAGCTGTCTCGAATGCGGCGCTCCGATGATTCCGATGAGCGTTGGTGGAGGGGGTATCGTGCAAATTTGCTCTCGAGCAACCTGCAAAGGACATCTATTGGATCTTGGGTCCAGAAAATCCGAACAATCGATGGATCGGAATTGAAAAGGATATGCAGAATGAAAAGAATATCCACAATCGAGGAGTTTCGAGAATATCGCCTGAGTTTTATGAAGCAAGATGCATTAGCGCAGTCCCAACCCTGTTTGGTTCTTTGTGCCGGTACGGGTGGGCAGGCCAGTGGATCAAATGATGTGTTGCGAGTCATAAAACGTCGTATTGTTGAGAATAACCTCCAGGATAAGATATCTATTCGCGTAACCGGCTGTCAGGGTTTTTGCGAGATGGATCCGTTTGTTTTGGTGGAACCGGGGAATCATCTTTATCCAAAAATAAAGATGGAAGATATTCCAATGATCATGGATGCAGCCTTAGAAGGAAAAGTCATAGAAAATCTCCTATATAAAGAAAAATATCAGAGTGGTCCTTGTCAGGGTCAAGCCGAAATACCTTTTTTTAAAAAACAAACCC
>JBFFBT010000026.1:0-29475 GCA_041560255.1 Myxococcota bacterium
ATGGCAATACCGACTATTGTAACAAAGATAAAAAATTTGTCCATTTTCAACCTTATCATTCGTTCGGAAATACATATAATATACTTGTGGCATTCGGTTCCTCCAACCCGTGATCATGCCCCAAACACAAGGAAAGGTGATGCATGCTACGAACTCTATTTCGAAAAACTTTGATTGGCTCGCTGGTTGTCTCCATCTTGCATTGGTCCTGCGGACAGGACAACTCCTCACCGCCTCTAGACGACCAACCCGCGCTTGCTCTCGAGGCTTTCAAGCTTATCAACCAGCACAGAACCGATCTGAGCCTCGATCCACTCAGTTGGAACGAAACCATCGCCGAACAATGTCGGATACACAGCCGCAATATGGCCCAAGACAAGGTACCCTTCGGGCACGATGGTTTCCAAGAACGCTTGGATATTATTAAAAAAACAATTCCTTACAGCTTTGCCGGCGAAAATGTCGCTTGGAATCAAGGGGTGTTGAAACCAGCCGAAAACGCCGTAGAGGGTTGGCTAGCAAGTCCGGGTCACCGCGAAAACATCGAGGGAGATTATACTCTCAGCGGTATGGGCGTAGCGGGAGGCGATGCGATTGGATATTACTTCACCCAAATATTTATCAAACCACAATAGATGAACGCTCACCAAAAGTGTATCGCCGACCGGATCAGTGAATACGATTGTACTTGAAAGGCTCTCTGATTTTGAGGGTTTTTTCGATGTCTATCCGAAATCTTCCAGTGGAAAGTAGATTTCGGTTTTAAGATCTTCTGGTTTTGTCTCTCTCGGATCATTCAGATAAAATTCGTAAGAGAATGTCTTTGGTGTCAGGTGCCTTTCTTTGACAAATGCCGCCAGTGCATTGTAGGTTTCTTCGATTTTCTCATAGGGTCCGACATGTAGGGCCATTGCCGCTTTTCCGGCCGGCAAGCTTGCGGGTTGAATACGGTCATTTCCCTCTAGAGAATCCCTGACCGGAAATCCAATTTCGATATCCAGAGCACTCATATCCATGTTGTAGTAAAGTGCATATGGGGGTCCCATAGGTTGTACACCTTTCGATGTCATGTATTGAATGATTTCAGGATAACAATGTCCCATAACTTGAGACAATTTCTCGACTGGTGTCGTAAGTCGAATTGCAAGTGTGGTTGTTTTGGTTGTATGCTTGATTTCCATTTTTACCTCTCCTTGGTTGTTATCTGCAAAAGAGTCTCCCACACCAAATACGACAGCTGTATGTCATAGATGTTTTCGAAAAAAATTTTTAAAATCCAGCACCGATCTTTTTGCTGTCTTCATTAATTTCATAATTCTCTATGTTGACCCCTACAAAGATAGGGCCTTTTCGTTTGACGCTCATTCATGGCTTGGCTATTCTCCTTTTCAAAGGAGCAGACTGTGAAGATCGACAGACTACTTTCGATTATCGTGTACCTGTTGAACCGCGAACTGGTCAGCGCAAGAGAACTCGCCGAACGTTTTGAAGTATCCGTCCGAACCATTCAACGAGATATGGAAACCATCAATATGGCTGGTATACCGGTTATTGCCGTGCAAGGTCCCAGTGGTGGATACGGTATCATGGATACCTACAAAATGGACCGCCAGTTGGTAAGTTTGGACGATCTGTTCTACATCATCACCTCCTTGAGCAGCATCGGTTGTTCTTTAACCAACAAGAAAATCCAAACAACCATAGAAAAGATGAAAAGCTTGCTGCCCGGTCAAGAAGAGATTGTATTTTCAAAAAAACATGAAAAACTGCACATCGACTTCAGTATGCTGGGCTCGACACCCCGACATCATAAAGTGTTTGGCACCATCGAAAAAGCGATCGAAGACGAACAATTACTGCAGATCTCCTATACCAACACCAAACTCGAATCCACCGACAGAATCCTTGAACCTTTGACGATCGTATTCAAATGGCGCTCTTGGTACTTGTATGCATATTGCCGTTTGAAAGAAGATTTTCGATTGTTTCGTTTATCCAGAATTAAAAAAATTCAATCAATCGAAGAACACTTCACTCGACGTGACAAACCATTTGACCAATTTATACAAGAAGCCCAGGTCGGCAAATACGGTAAAATGGTTGATTTGGTCTTGGCCTTTCACCCGAAGATAAAACCCTTGGTGGAGGAATTTTACACGATCGAAGAAACCAGCATCGATCAAAAAGGTCGTTTGATCGTCAAAACCAGCATGCCTGAAGATGGCTGGGTATACGGTATGATACTGAGCTATGGTTCTTTTGTGGAGGTACTATCGCCCGATACCATTCGAACGATAGTCAAAGACATAGCCCAAAATATTTTTTCTACATATGCCAGTGCTTCCAACTCTTCATCATAATAATCGATTTTACTGGTTTTAATGGACACTCAGTTGATATGTCTGCTTGCGTTTGAAACAGTTGTGATTTCATCTTGCGAATGATAAAGACAAGCGACATTACTCGATCAATGCGCATTGGGGATCGGCCGTAGCATGGATTTTGCTGTATGAGAGCACGCCTTGACGAATAGAGTATCCACCAGATTGGACGCTCACCAAGAAGGTATTGCCGATCGTGTCAGTGGATGAGATTATACTTTAAAGACTCTCTGATTCTGAGGGTTTTATCGATGTCTATTCGTTTTGTGCCAGGATGGACTGCCACTCCATAGTCTTTTTCAGCGCCCGCGGGACTGATGTATTCGTTGTCCAAATCGCTCTGCACGAGATCGCAATCCCGTTCGTTTGGATCGCCATAACCCCCACCCCCCGCAGCATCCATAACCACCACATCGCCGGGTTGCAGCCTGGTCAACCTATAGGGATCACCGGGAAGTTGATTCACACCAAAGCCGGCCTTGGCGCCGCTCTTTCCGCCAAACAAACCCTCAGGAGGATAACGAAACCTTCCGGACTGCATTGCCAGGTTGACGGACGAACCCGGCGCATGTTTGCCGTCAGGCACCCTGAAAACCACCCGCCGGCCCAAGCCTCCGCGTTGTTTTCCCGCTCCACCCGAATCAGTCAACAATTCCCTGCATTCGACGATTAACGGCGTATCGCTTTCCAGAATCTCCACCGGAGTATTCGCCCCGTTGGCCGGAAAAATGAACATACCCTGTCCGTCCATCTTGGCTCCCGCACCCATACCACCACCACGGATGAGAACCGCATGAAACGAACGCCCGTCTTTGCGCTTACCATAAAAGACATTCATAGTAGCCGGAGTGCCACCGCTGGCTGCAATGACCCGATCGGGCAACGCCTTGGCCATGGCCCGATAAATAATCTCGGTGATAAAATGTCCGATTTGCATTCTGGCCGCCACGGCCGCCGGAAATCTGCAGTTTACCACACTTGCCTCGGGAGCTTTCAGGGTTACGGGTAAAGCACATCCTTCGTTGTTGGGCAGATCCGGGTCGAAGATACTCTTTATCGCCATGTGAACATATGCGAAGGTGAAGTTGTACACCACGTTTCCACCCCAGTCGACCTGAGCAGACGAGCCATCCAGATCCACCTCGATTTCTTCTCCCCGCACTTCGACTTTTGCTTTTATGACAACGTCCTGCTTGCCCTCCATTTGCTCGATTACACCCTCTGCGAGGTACACCCCGTCACGCGCCCGCCGGATGGATTCCCGCATGCTTTGGGCCGTGCGGGTTATGATTTCTTCCGATAAATCATCCAGCGAATCCAAACTGTACTCATCGAGCATTCGAGCGATTTTTTCGGCACACACATGGTTGGCGGCAATCTGTGAACGTATGTCCCCTACAACCTCATCCGGAGTCCGCACATTCCAGCGGATCATATCAAATACCGCTTGATTGACAACGCCCTGGTCGTAGAGCTTGACAAACGGAATGAACAATCCATCCTCGAACACATCTTGGTTGTCGGACGACACCCTACCCCCGATGTCCGAATGGTGAAAAACACAAGCTGTAAATCCAACCAGGCTGTCTTTGAAAAATATCGGACTCAATACGCACACGTCGTTCAAATGCCCGGCCAATGCCCAAGGATCGTTGGTAATATAGACATCTCCGGGCCGGTATGCGTCTATGGGTCTCTTTTGCACCAACTTTTTAATGCCTATCGCCATGGCGCCGGACTGTCCCGGCGTGGCGAAGCTTCCCTGAGCAAGCTCGCGACCATGCCGATCGGTGAACATACAGGTATAATCATGCGCATCCCGAAGTAAGCTCGAAAAGGCCGTCCTGGCCACCGCACTGTCGGCTTCATCCACAATGGATATCAACCGTCTCCACAATATCTCCAAGCTGATGGGATCGATTTTTCCACCCACGACAGACCTCCTCATTACCATCTCAAAACCCCTTTTTGGGCTAATTCCTACAGGTTTCAAAATTCTGTATTTCGAAACTTGGGCAAGTAGAATCTATTACATCTCATAAACACGATTCCCGATGTCCATGGATAAACTATGTTCGCAACAGACACCACTTTACCTCTGTTGAGTCAAGTCAACCCATAAAAATCCATATTCATCCACCCTGACCGAGGCATCTTCTCCAACCACCACCGTGGATTCCCTCTCTTCGATGATGGCAGGTCCGCAAAAACTCGCTCCGGGGAAAAGCTGGTATCGATCGTAGACCGTATGGGTGACAAAATCCTTGGCTCTGCCACAATAGGCCGGTCTGGATCCCTTTATCGCGGCATGTATTGTGCTATCCGGTTTCTTGGTCCGTTGGGGTAGCGCCAACAATCTCTCCGGCAGGCTTGCACGCACCTTGAAATTGACAAATTCAACCGGTGAATCGGGATAGGTCCGGCCGTAGAGTTTCCCATAGACCGCGTCGAAGCGCTCCCGTAACTCTTGTTTGCCGAGCATATTGATGTCTTTTTCAAAAACTTTCACATTGGTCTCCGAGCCTTGACCCACGAAACGCATATCCACCGATCTGTCAAAAATGACTTGATCACGATGTTCGTCTTTGGTCAGTGCCTCGAGACTCTGGGACTCCATCTCTCTGAAAAGAAGCTCGATCTGCCTGAAGTCCGCTTCTTCCAAAGATACTTTGTGGCTGCGGAGCAAATCGAAAGCCCGGGGGGCGGTGAAAAAACCCATCGCCGAACCCACTCCCGCATTGGGAGGCACTATGAACCTGGGAGCTCCCAGTTTTTTCGCCAAACCGTACGCATGCACGGGTCCCGCTCCTCCAAAAGCCACCATGGTGACCAACTTGGGATTGCCTCCTTTTTCGGCAATATGGGTCTTGGCGGCCCCCGCCATGGTTTCGTTGATGAGATCATGGATGCCCCAAATCGCTTGGATGGGTGTTACTCCAAGTGGTTCTGCAATTTGTTTTTCGATCCGAGCCCGGGCCGCCTGCTTGTCCAACTGCATCTCTCCGCCCAAAAAATAGTTTTCATCCAGGTATCCTAACAGCAAATCCGCATCGGTAACGCAAGGATGCTCACCTCCCCGCCCGTAGCAAATCGGTCCCGGATCCGCTCCAGAGCTTTCCGGTCCGACCTGCAAGGTATTGAGCTTGGATACTTTGGCAATGCTTCCGCCCCCGGCGCCGATCTCCATCAAATCCACCACCGGAACCTGTATGGTAAGTCCGCTGCCCTTCATGAAACGCTGTACACGACCTACTTCGAACGTCGGCACGATGCCTACGGAACCATCCTGAACGAGACAGGATTTGGCCGTCGTACCTCCCATGTCAAAGCAAAACAGCTCGGAAAGACCAAAAAGCTTTCCAAAATACTGACCCGAAATGACCGCCGCGGTCGGGCCGGATTCGATAATTCTCACCGGAAATTCAGAAGCCGTCTCGGCCGAAGTGATACCACCACTCGAGAGCATGATAAACAGTCGGCCTTCAAAACCCATGGATTCGAGCTTACCCGACAATTTCGATAAGTATTTGCTGGTAAGCGGCTTCACATAGGCATTGGTCACCGTGGTGCTGGTTCTCTCATATTCTCTAATCTGGGGTAATACCTCATAAGAAATCGATACTTGGGCATTCGGGGCAAGATCTTCGATCATGTGTTTGATCTGAAGCTCGTGTACGGGATTTTCAAATGAGTTAATCAAACATACGGCAAATGACTCGATCCCTTCCCGCAACATGTGCCGAATGAGCTGCTCCACTTGTTGGGTATCCAGGGCTCGTAGCACCTCACCATCATTTCGAATTCTTTCATCTACTTCATAGCGGTGTTTTCTAGGAATCAAGGGGGTTGGAAACTCCGCAAAAACATCGAACGGAGCATACCTGATTTCCCTCCTGAGCTCGAGCACATCCCGAAACCCCCGGGTGGTGATCAATCCGGTCCGAGCACCCTTACGTTCGATGATGGCGTTGATCACCAGAGTTGTACCATGAACGATCTCATATAACCGTCTCATCAATCCGGGTTGGTCCTGGATCAACGTAGAAATCCCCTGTTCCACCGCTTCGGAAGGATCATGCGGCGTGGTCAAACATTTGTTGACTTTCATTTGACCGGTCTCGTCGTCCAACAACACAAAATCCGTAAAAGTGCCGCCGATGTCACATCCTAGCCGTACCGTCTTTTCAGACATGTCCGCCTCCTGAGCGCAACGCATATCCCCCCAGGATCTCAATCCTCTCTACCCGGAACACCCTTAAAACCATTATCCGTACCGATAGCAAACCCCGAAGCTCCCGTTCGGATATCGCCATTTCAAAGCCCCCCGAGAGCAAACCAACCAGCAGGTTGCGCATTCCAAGCATCCCGTGTGCTCGACTTTGACTTGACCCGATACGGCATCCAGCTCGTACAAATGAGCAGGACATACCTTGAGGCATATTTTGTCGTCACACTGTCGACAGATGGAGGGATCGATCTCAATGTGACTCGATTGTTCCGGTTTGTTACGCAATAATGCTATTTTTTCTTCGATTTTCATTGTAGTTACGTCCTGAAAATCCGCCAAAGATCCCGTATTCCGGCTCGGCCGACTACGTTTTTGCCAAACCACCTAAGTGATTTTCCGAGAGATCGACTTTCTCCAGCAGGGTTGACCTCAAACAGCATCTGCCCGAATCGGGCAATCTGTTGCGGATAGTGTCCATATAGACGTTGCATGGAAAGCATATCTGCGGATCTTTTGTGCGCTTTGAGTTGCTGCAAAACAAAGCTGTCTTTCAGCTTTTGTTTATAGATTTCATGACTCGCAGTCTCGATCTTTGCATGCTTGGATGACTCGATGATGCTTAAAGCCGCCAATACTCCCGATGCCATGGCAAAATCCATGCCCCTTAGGGTAAAGCCCGTATTGAGAACCAAACCGGCTGCGTCTCCCACCAGCAACAATCCGGGCAGACCACAAGCCGGCAAGCGTCGATAGCCACCTTCCGGGATCAAGTGGGCCGCGTATTCCACGGTCTGGGCATCCATCAACCAGCCTGCAATTTCGGGTCGGGCTTTCAATTTTTCGAGCAAATCAAAATATTGACCCTCGCCCCGCCAACGTTGCAGAGCCTCAAGATGCACCACCAAGCCAAGCGACAAGCTATCCTGGTTCGTGTAGACAAAACCGCCTCCAGCAAGTCCTTCCGACACCTCACCGATGAGCATGCCGCTCAACCCAAGCCCGCTTTGCAACCCGAAACGCGCTTCGATGGATCCGGCATCCAGTTTGACTATCTCTTTCACCCCGACCGCGTATGCCTTAGGCTCGCGCTCGGGTCTTAATCCGGCATCTTCGGCCATAAAAGACAATACACCGTCAGCCGCCACCACAACCCGGGATAAAAGCTCTTCCCCACCGACTCTGACACCCACGATCCGGTCGGATCGATCCCGCAACAAAGCATCCACCTTCTGCTGGTGTAAGACCATGACACCTTTATCGGCGGCCTTTTCCGCCAGATGTTTGTCCAACTTCGATCGAAGCACGGTGACCGAATGGGGTTTCCCGTCTGCGCAGGGCCGACGATCTATCCGAAAAGACGCGCTTTCTTCTTTTCCCATCAACATGACGAGATCCGATACCACTTCTCTTTCAAACGGGGCATCTTTCAATAATCCGCCGCATAGATCCCACAAGGGATCGAGATACAATCTGGCGCCCGAGACATTTTTTTCACCGGCCGCATCCCCTCGCTCGAGAACGATGACCTCCAACCCGGAAGAAGCCAGGGTATACGCACAGCTCAAACCGGCCGGACCGGCACCGACTACAATTGCATCCATTACTTCTTCGCTCATGGATTCATTCTTTCTGGAGACATTTGGCAAGCGCTTCGGTAATGGCAGGCACGATTTTGCTTACGTCTCCCACCAGACCGTAATCGGCATTTTTGAATATCGGAGCCTCGGGATCTTTGTTGATGGCTACAATGATTTTCGAAGTGTTCATTCCCAAAACATGATGGATGGCGCCCGAAATCCCGCAAGCCACATATAGAGCGGGAGATATGGTCTTCCCGCTTTTTCCAATTTGCTCGTCGTACGATCTCCAACCTGCATCCACAACGGCCCTCGAGGCACCCACCCCAGCGCCCAAACACGCCGCCAGGTCTTCGATCAACTTGAAATTTTCTTCAGCTCCCATGCCCCGCCCTCCGGCCACCACCCTCTCGGCTTCGAGCAATTCCAGTTTACCCCGGCTGGTTTGCTCGCGGCTTACAATCTCGAGACCGAGCCCATCCGGGATATCGACCGGCGCCTCATCGATTTCGGCCACAACCGCAGATCTCGGCTTTCCGCCGGATACCAGAGCGTTTCGCACCGTCAATACCACCGGAGGTCTCACAACCTCGAGCTCCTCATATGCTCGGCCTCCAAATATCGGTCTTTTGAACAACAATGCCTCGCCCTTCCAACCCATGGACACAACCGAACCCGCATAGGCGCCTTGCAATCCAGCCGCCAACCGAGGCATGAGCTCCAACCCAATGGAATGCGCCGAAGACAAGACAATCTCGGGTCGCCCTCTCGATTGGAAAAGTTGTTTGATCGCATGCAACCAACGGGTGGCCTCATACGTGGTCAAGTCGGGATGCCGCGCCCAAAGCAAATGATCCACATATTTCGAGACGGATTCGATCAGCTTCTCATCCTGAGACATGAGCAATCCCGTAAGGCGCATATCTTTCACCCCGGCCAAAGAGCCGGCGGCTTGAAGCAACTTTTCCGTCGAACGGGTCAAGCCGTCACGGCGTGCATCCACAAGAACCCAAATTTGACCAGCTTGCATTGTATCTCCTTCCACCTACGACAAGACACCGTTATCCTGCAGGCAGCGTACAAGCTCCTCGACATTTTCCGGAAATTCAGCCTGCAGCATTCTCACTTCGCCCCTGACAGGCGGCTGCAAATAGCGAACCCTTTGCAACCCAGATTCGATATCATGATCACCGATGCCGAGCTTGGAGACAGGCTCGTTTTCGATTTTCGCCTTCATGGCTTTCATCACGCGGGTTACAACCGGAACATGAGGTTCGGCCAAACCTTTTTCCACTCCGATTAACAATGGGAGCGAGCCTCTAAGCCTCCAGATTTCACCTTCGGTTTTCCGGTCCAACTCAAAGCTTTGGTTTTGTGGGTTTAGCTCCAAAGACAACACCGCATTTGCATGCACCATACCCAACAACTCGGCCAACATGGGACCGACAGCCCCCATGTCGTCATCCCCGGCCTGTTTGCCGCACATGACCAAATCCGGTTTCATCGGGCCGATTTTTGCTGCCAGCACCCGGGCGATCGCCATACTGCCCGCCGATTCGATACTTTCATCCCCAACATGAAACACTTCGTCGATGCCCATGGCCACAGCCCGACGCAAGGCTTCCACCGCCCGGCGCCCGCCGGCGGAAATCGCCGTGATGCGGGTATCGGGGTGATCTTTTTTGATTCGAAGCGCCGCTTCGATGGCTATCTCATCGTAGAATGAACATATGTAACGATCTTCGATGAACAGATTTTGCTCGGACTCCACCCTCACCACGGCTTCGTGGTCGGGCACTTGTTTGATACATACAACACAATGCAGGGTCATGATACGGCCTCTTTTCTAAAATAACGGTAACGCCGACTCATCATCTTTCTGCAGAGCCTTTTCTCAAAAAAGCAGCTCCAAGCGTATTTTGAAGCACTTCGTGGCATCCTCCGCCGAAAAGCAAAAAGCGTGCATCCCGGAAGTATCTCTGGGGCGCATACTCCATGGCAAACGAGTTTCCACCATAGATTCGACAGGCTTGATCGACGGCCGACTGGCACATTTCGGTGGCTAACATTTTGGCCAACATACATTCATGCTGGCAGGCAATCGCTTCCTGGATCATCCAGGCCGCCCGGTAGGCCATCAACCGGGCAGCTTCATACCAAGCCCAATGATCTGCAAACTTGCTTCTGATGAGCTGATATTTCGAAATGGTCTTTCCGAAAGCTTCTCGCTTGAGAGCATAATCACGGGCATCGTTCATGGCGGCATCCGCAATGGCGCAAGCGTTGAGCGCCGTCATAACCCTCACCTCGTTCAAGATATCCATCGAGTATTTGATGCCGTTGCCCGGTCCTTCACCCAAAAGGTTCTCTTTGGGCACCCAAACGTTGTCAAAAATGAGCTCCCCGGTCACCGAGCCATGCGAACCCAATTTGTGAATCACTTGCCCGTTCGAAAAACCCTCGGTGCCTTTTTCCACCAGAAAGAAGCTCAATCCATCCATCCCCTTAGCGGGATCTACCGTAGCCATCACGGTGCAAAAATCGCAGATGGGGCCGTTGGTAATCCAGTTTTTGCGTCCGTTGATAAGATAACCGCCATCCTTCTCCACCGCGGTGGTGCGGGTACCGCCCAAATCCGATCCGGACTGATCTTCGGTAAAGCATATCGTGCCGATTTTCTCTCCCCGGATGGCCGGCACCAATACCCGTTGCTTGATCTCTTCTGAGCCGAACCGCCCGATGAAATACGTACCCATCAAGATCTGCATGGTAACCGCCATGGCAAAACCGCACGATCCCCGAGCCAATTCCTCGTAGAAAATCATGGAGGTCATCACATCCGCCTCCATACCTCCGTAGATTTCGGGGTGGCGCAACCCTAGGTATCCAAGCGAAGCAAACTCTTTCCACAGATCCATTGGAAAATCGTCCGTTTCATCTATTGATTGGATTTTGGGTTTTATGAGCCGGTTGACCGCATCTTTGACCGTGGCTCGAAAAAACTCCTGCTCTTCGGTAAATTTGAAATCCATGTCGCCTTTTACTCCTCTTTTTTCTTCTGCTCCCGCAACGCGTTCAAGATCTTTTCCGGTGTAATGGGCAGTTGTCGAATACGTACCCCGATCGCATCATATATTGCATTGGCGATAGCGGCGGCGGTAGGAATCAAACCTGGTTCCCCAACCCCCTTGGCGCCATATGGTCCATATCCGTCTTCGGTCTCGATAAAATCCAAATCGATGGGAAAATCCATTTCACCAATGGTCGGAATCTTGTAATCCGTAAAGTCTGGATTGAGTATTTTTCCTTCTTTCGAGCTGACTTCCTCGTACAATGCATATCCGATACCTTGGGCCAATCCACCGTTGATTTGACCCCGGATGGACATCGGGTTGAGCACTTTTCCCACATCATGGGCAGCGGCCATCCGAATGATTTTTACTTCACCCGTGTCGGTATCTACTTCCACACTGGCGCCTTGGGTGCCGTACGCATACGTAGCAGATATGTTACCGATACCCTTGTTGAAATTCGGAAGCTCATTGGGAGGATCGTAAAACGCCTCGGCGGTCAGCATGGTTCCTTGGGTGCGAAAATGTATCGCGCGGAGCAATTGACCCAACTCCACCCGCATCCAGGGCTCATCAGCACCACCGCGAACATGTAGAATCCCGCCTTCAATCAAGTAACGGTTCGGATCGGACACCAAGGTTTGATCCACACAGGCAGCCGGTTTCCCTGGATTCTTTTTCAACCAACCCTCTCGATTTTTTTCGATTAGGGCCGGCAAGAGCTCGGTCGCGTGCGTGAATAGCTTTTCTCTCATCCGAGCAACCGCCATGAGGGCTGCATTGCAGGCTACAAATGTCCCCCGGCTCGCATGCGTGCCGACATCCCAAGGACACGTTCCGGTATCGGTCGGGTTGATGATGACTTTATGCGGCTCAACCCCCAGGGACTCGGCAATCGTCTGGGTCAAAACGGTGTGCAACCCCTGACCCATTTCCACACCGCCGTAATACACATTGACATTGGCGAAATCATCGAGCTTCAACATGATTCCACTGGCATCCGATCTGTAGATCCGTCCCGAGCCACCCACATTGCACAAGCAGGCCAAACCGACTCCCCGTCTTTTACCTCGGGAACGCCGGTTTTTCCAATCCAAACGCCAAGCCACCTTGTGCAGACTTTCTTCCAATCCACAGCTGGTCACCTTGCATCCCATGGGGGTGATCTCCCCGGGCTGATTGCAATTGATGAGGCGCAATTCCAGAGGATCGATACCGGCCTCTTCCGCCAGCTCATCCATATTGCTTTCGATGGCCCAGGTCATCTCCGGATTGCCGTAACCCCGCATGGCCTGACAATACGTGTTGTTGGTATAGACGCACTGTGCATCGAAGAAGACATTGCCCACCCGATAGAGTGAAGTGGCCGGAAGCATCATCACGGTCGGATAAGTGGCGCCCCACGAAGTATAGGCGCCATTATCCAAAAGTACTTCCACTTTTCGAAATGTAAGCCGTCCGTTTTCGTCACACCCCTGACTGATATGGGTTTGGGAAGATTGCCGAGGGGAAAGACAAGCAAACTCCTCTTCGCGATTGTAGACGATTTTGATCGGTCGATTGGTCGCATGGGCCAACAACATGGCGATGTACTCGTAGGCATGCGTATCCAAACCGGTCCCGAACCCACCTCCAAGGTCCGGCACACACACCCGGCTGTTTACCTCTCTCAAACCCATATCCTGCAAAGCTTGATTAAACTCCCTCTGAGCCAAAAAAGGAATCTGCGTCTTTGTCCAGATGGTAAGCCGGCCGTTCAGATCAAACTCTGCGATGCATCCGGCCGTACCCATGCAGCTTTGCTGGATGAGCTGGGTGGAATAGCTGCCTTCGACCACAAATTTGGAGGCCTGGAGGCCCGCCTGCAAATCCCCGGATTCGTGGTGATAGTCGAGCGGCAAGCGGTTGCTCTTGCGGGGTCTGCCGCGTACATCCGTCTCATGCACCAACGGCGCGCTTTCCAACAATGCTTCCTGCGGACAAAATACTCCCGTTAGAGGCTCGTACTCCACTTCAATCAAGCTTACGGCTTCCTCTGCAATGTCGGGATCAATGGCCGCCACCGCCGCAATTTCGTCTCGAAACTGGCGCACCTTATATTTCTTCAGAGCCAGATTGTCCCGTAGAAAGCCGAAACGAACCTCGGGTGTATTGTATCCGGTAACCACGGCTCTTACACCCGGCAGGCGTTCGGCCTTGCTCGTATCGATATTGACGATCTTGGCATGCGCGTGGTCGCTGAACCTCACTTTACCGAACAACATCCCAGGCCGCTCGAGATCGTGGATGCTCTGCAATCGGCCGGCGGATTTGCCGGCTCCATCCACCCGTCTCATGGATTTGCCGATATAGTGTAAATCACGCATCGGAAGCCTCCCTCAGATTGCGCGCCGCTTGCTGTACAGCTTCTACGATTTGTACATAGCCGGTGCATCGGCATAAATTTCCCAAGAGAGCATCTCGGATTTCACCGTCCGAAGGATCGGGATTTTGATCCAATAACGCCTTGGTCGACATCACGAACCCCGGGGTGCAAAATCCACACTGAATGGCACCGTGATCCACAAACGCCTGTTGGATGACGGACAGCTTGCCGCCTTGCCCGACCAATCCCTCGATGGTAACCACCTTGCAGCCCTCTACTTCGAAAGCCGGCACCAAACATGCATTGACCGCGCGACCATCCATAATGACCGTACAAGCGCCACACTCGCCCTTGCCGCAACCCTCTTTGACGCCGGTCAAGCGCAAAGGTCCCCTGAGAAGATCGATCAATCTCCAGTGAGCTTCGGCACCCAGAGTCACTTGAGAATCGTTGATGATGAAAGTAAGATCCTTTTTCATGTTGCACACCGTTCCAGGACTTTCTCGAGCCCTCTTTTTACATACACACCAACCATGTGGCGTCGGTACTGCTCGGTGGCACGTACATCCGAAATGGGCTTGACGGTTTTTGATGCAAGCCGGGCGGCGCCATCGATCTGCTCCGTGGTCAACTCTCTGCCTTCCAGCCACTCTTCCACTTGCGCCAACCTCATGGGATAGGGCGCCACCGATCCGGCAGCCAACCGGGCTTTTTTACAGATCGGTCCATCATGTTCGATCAGCATAGCCAGGCTTACTACCGCCAGATCCATGCATACCCGACCCTTTTTCATAAACAGCATCAACGCATCCCTCGAAGGAGCCTCGAAACAAATCGAATCCAGGACTTCGACCGACAACAAGGCACACTCTCCCGGATTTTTAAAAAACTCAGCCAGCTTCAACTCCCGCGGGCCGGCAGGTCCCCTGGCATTGATTTTAGCATCCAACACCAAAAGGGGCGTGGCCGTATCGGCGCACGGAGATGCATTGCATAGGTTTCCACCTATCGTGGCCAGGTTGCGTATCTGCACACTACCCAACCTCCGGCCGGCCTCTACCAAGATTCGAGCCTTCTCATGTAAGATCGGGTTTCGTATAAGCTCGGTGATGGTTGTCGTGGCGCCGATATACACGGATTTATTCCCGTGAATCTCATTGATGCCCGGTATGGCCCGAAGCGAGATGAGCGTCTTTGGCTGAAGTCGGCGGGCTTTGATGCGGGTCATGAGATCCGTGCCGCCTGCGATATAGTACACGTCCTTGCAATCTGCCTGCAGTTGCCAGATTTCCTCAAAGGAGCTCGGTTTATAGTATGCATATCCTTTCATGCCACCACTCCTTGTTCTCGAAGGATCGCTATCCGAGACGCTGAAAAGCCGGCTTCCTGCAAAATGCTGTCGGTATGCTCTGCATACGCAGGGGCGAAAGAAAGTTTGTTGTCTTGACGATGCAAATACTCGGTAGCCACCGGAGCCGGGGGCAAGCGAACCGTCCGGCCGTCGGGGGTGTGGGTACAAAGCGCATGCCGTTGAACGAAATCCAAGCTCCACACGTCTTCGATGGGTGTGATCCGGGAATGCGCGATGCCTGCCTTGACAAACACATCCGCAAGCTGTTTCGTGGTATGGCGTCGGGTGATTTCCTCGATGCGCCGGTGCAAGTCGGCGCTTTGCGCTTTTCTGCCCGCATTGGTTCTCAAGTCATCCTGCTTCAGAGATGCAAACATGGGTTGAGAGGTAAGCCGCTTCCATTGCACATCGCTTCCGATGGCGACATACATATATCCGTCTGAAGCGGCATACGCATTGACCGGAACGAACTGCCGGTGTTGGTTGCCGGATCGTTTGAGATCCTCAGGCGGGCTTCCCATGTCCAACATCGGCAGAAAAGTGTGCAACCAGGATATCGCCGCTTGGGCCATGGAGATGTCGATTTTCTTTCCCGAACCGGTTTGTTCACGCTCCATCAAGGCCAAAAGAATTTGGGCAAACGCTTCGTCGCCGGCCCGCAAATCCACCAGAGGAATTCCACACAACAAGGGCGGACCATCGGCATGTCCGGTCAGATCCATGTACCCGCACAAAGCCTGCATGACCGGGTCGTATCCGGGAACATCGGGATAGGAAAGCCCCAGAGCGGAAATACAACACCAGATCAAGTCCGGCTTGCAACCCTGCAACGACTCATAATCGATGCCCAGTTGTTGATGTCGGATCGGCAGGGTGTTGTTACAAAATACATCCGCGTCCAACTCGCAGATCAAATGCCGTAACAACTCCCGACCTTCGGGTTGTTTCAAGTCGATGGCTAATGCTTCTTTACCGACATTGGTAGAGACAAAGTAGCTGTGCCGATCCTCTCCGGCCACCCGCCGGCCGATGTAGCGATTGGGATCCCCCTTGCGTTCCAGTCCGTGGATCGGGGTGGGTTCCACCCGAATGACCCGCCAACCCAGTTGAACACATCGTTGGGTGGTATAGGTCAAAGTAAGGGCTTGCTCGACGCTTATAATCACTCTCTTTTTCAAGTTCTGCATGCTCCCTGTCACATTGGTGTCAAAATCGAATCGGCTCCCGGTAAGCGCCGAATACATCTTTGAGCACACCACATACTTCTCCGACCGTGGCATAGGCTTCAACGGCGTCCATGATGGCAGGCATGACGTTTTTTCCGCTCGACGCGGCTTGGTGCAATGTTTTCAAGCAACTCTTTACTTTTTCAAAATCCCGTTCGGCCCGAATCCGCCGCAGGCGATCGATTTGCTTGTTGGCTTCTTCTTCCCGATAAGGGTGAAATTCGACTTCACGTTCTTCTTCTTTTTCGACGAAACAATTCACTCCCACCTTCTTCACTTCTCCGGTTTGAATCCGCTTTTCCTGCTCAAACGCCTGTCGGTTCACTGCGGCTTGCACCATTCCTTCGGCCACTCCCTTGACGACACCCCCTTGCTGCTCCAGTTCGTTCATAATTTCCAGGATTTTCGACTCCATTTGGTTTGTCATGCTTTCGACGAAATAGGAACCACCCAAAGGATCCACCGTGTCGCATAAACCGATCTCATGCATCAAGATCTGCATGGTGCGAAGAGACAGACGGGCCGCATGCTCACTGGGGATGGTATAGGCCTCGTCATACGAACACAAAGCCATGGTTTGGGTGCCCGACAACGCGCTGATGAGCGCATAATAGGCGCCCCGAACTATGTTGTTCTCGGGTTGTTGGATGGTCAGGCCGCCTCCACCGCCTCCGGCTATCATGCGCAATTGCATCGATCGGGGATCTTTGGCGCCGTAGCGTTCCTTCAAA
Organism: Myxococcota bacterium; assembly: GCA_041560255.1. Lineage (GTDB taxonomy): Bacteria > Myxococcota > B64-G9 > B64-G9 > B64-G9 > JBFFBT01. Next base: position 16,931 of record JBFFBT010000026.1, read on the forward strand.
ATCTTGGCCCACAACCGGCGTCCCGCCCGGAACTTGGCGACCTGCTCCCATAAGTTGCCATGGATATCGAAATTGAAAGACAATCCTTTGGCAAATTGATCGATATCCAAACCCCTTTTTAAAACATGATCAATGTAGGCACATGCGATCGAAAGCCCATAGGCCATCTCTTGAGCCGGATCGGCGCCGGATTCTCTGATGTGGTACCCGCAAACACTTACTGCCGAGTATTTGGGCACTTGATGCGCGCAGAACTCGATGGTGTCACCCACCAATCTGATGGACTCATTCACCGGAAAAATCCAAGTACCCCGGCCGATGAACTCCTTGAGAATGTCGTTTTGCGCGGTTCCACGAAGATTCTTCAGATCGAATCCCCTTTTCCGCGCCATGGCGAAATACATGGCCATGATGGCCACCGCGGATCCGTTGATGGTCAAGGAGACGGTGATTTTATTCAAATCGATTTCCTCGAACGCCTCCTCCATATCCGCTAAAGTATCCACCGCCATCCCGACCCGTCCGACCTCTCCATGAGCCATCTCATCGTCCGAGTCCAACCCGCATTGGGTCGGCAAATCGAAGGCGACATTCAATCCGGTCTGCCCCTGCTCGATGAGCCACAGAAATCTCTGGTGGGTCTCGGCAGCGGTGCCGAACCCGGAGTACTGCCGCATGGTCCAAGGTCGTTTCCGGTACATCAAAGGATGAATTCCTCGCGTAAACGGGTATTGCCCGGGCAGCCCTAAAGAATCCAGACCACCCGTCTCGGCAACATCATCGGCCGTATAGATGGGTTTGACCGCCAAACCAGACTCCCAATGCAACTGCCCCTCGTCTTTGGTTTTGTCGCTCACCTTTTCACCTTTTCTTGAATGAATTCCACCATGGTTGAAAATGCTGTGCCTGTCGGAAAAACCCCATCAACCCCGATCTCAAAAAGCTTTGTATGATCCCGTCTGGGTATGTTGCCGCCGACAATCCAGGTTACATCCTGCAATCCCTGGGTTTTCATTTCCTCGGAAATTTTTCGACACAAGGGAATGTGAGCGCCTGAGAGAATCGAGAGCCCCATGACATCCACGCTTTCTTCGAGCACCGCTTTGACGATGCCCCGAGCCGACTGCCGAAGTCCGGTATAGATCACTTCCATACCGGCCGCCATGAGCGCTCGGGATACCAACTTGGCTCCCACATCATGACCATCCAAGCCGGGCTTGCCGATCAATACGCGAATTGGTTTGTGCATGTTCACCTCGTTGACCACCTGCCGTGGAGTCTTTTCAGCAAGTAGCTTCTTTTGATTCCATTACAACCGCAATTGCCGGTTTTTTTGAGGCCACCGCCTCAATCCCCATACCAAGAGCTTGCAGGTTGGCCTCTTTGAAACGCTCGGGGCTCTTCTTTTCAATTACTTTCCATAGCACGTTACGATCGAAAGGCAACATCCCCAACCCAGTGAGCGCACCCACCATCAATACATTGAGAACCCTCGATACACCGATTCGCCTTACCAAAACCGGGCCGTCCACCTCAAACACATACGGTGTAATCTCTTGTACTTGTTCGGTAATCGATGCAATCGGAGGATAAGGCAGGCCCTGCAGAGCCAGACTGAACGGCATGATTACTCCTCGGTTGATGATCACCCTGCTTTGTGGCGACATTTTCGGCAGGGCCCTGAGCACTTCCATGGGCTCCAATCCCAATACAATATCCGCTTGACCGTCTCCAATGAACGAACTCTTCCCCGGACCTATCAACACACTGCATTCCACGCTGCCCCCGCGTTGCGACATGCCATGCAGCTGTCCGACCATGACTTCCAGTCCTTCGAGTATTGCCGCTTCACCCAGGAATTTTGCCACGGTCAACGCACCCTGTCCACCAACACCGACGATTAAAATTTTCAAACGCTCATTCATTGGCCGCCTCCCTTATCGCGCCATTCGGGCAAACAGATTCACAGACTCCGCAACCCATACACAACTCCGGGTCGATAAAAATGCCGCCATCGCGAACAAAAAACGCCGGACACCCAAACAGATCCAGGCAGGAGCGGCAGTTGCCGCACAAACCACATACTTTGCATCGCGATGCTTCCTGCCTGGCTTGAAACTCGGTCAGCACGACTGCGACTTCAGAATCATCGATCGGCCGACTCGGATCGTTCGCAGGCCTTCTGCATTCGGCTTGATCTCGATCGACATTTCTCTTTTCGAGGGAAGCCTCGACAATCGGAGCGATCGGTCGTCTATCGGCGACTTCTGTACCTCGTAAGACGGCATCAATTCCCCAGGCCGACCGAATACCTGCAGCCATGGCTTCGGTCACGGTGCGATTTGCCGGGGTCATGTCACCGCCCGCGAAGATCTTGGCATGGGAAGTCCGACCAGTGAGGGGATCGATCTTGACCAACCCCTCCGCTTCGCGCTCCAGGTCGAAGCTCGAAGACGCACACCAAGATTCGTCCATACGCTGCCCCAGGGCTGTAATGATCTGTTCGGCTTCGATCAATATTTTTTGATCCGCTACGGCCACCGGTCTCGAACGCCCGGATGCGTCCGGTTTTCCCGGTTTGGTCTTTACACATAACAAGCCGTCTGCCCGCGCACGCGCGGGTTGAAGCCGGCACAATATCTCAACCCCTTCGGATTCAGCCGCTTGGATTTCGTCATCCCAGGCCGGCATGTCCTGCCGGGATCTCCGGTAGGCAATCACCACCCGCTCGGCCCCGCGTCGAACGGCGGTCCTGGCGGCATCCACCGCGGCGTTTCCCCCACCGACCACCACGACATGTTTACCGGTTTTTACATCCCCGCCCCGGTTGGCGGCTCGCAAATACGTAAGTGCATCGGTCTGTTCGATCGCATCGGGATCCCGCTCCACCGGCAGATCGATTGATTTTTGCGCTCCAATTGCGAGAAACACAGCCGCATAACCATCATCGAGCAATTGCTCGATAAACAGGTTTTCTCCCAACTTACGGCCGGACTCAAACTCCACTCCGCTTGCCAGCATACGTTCGATATCCCGATCCAGGGGCTCCCGCGGCATCCTATAGGCGGGAATACCGTAACGCAAAAGACCGCCCGCTTTCTCTTCGGCATCGAACAAAACCACCCGATAACCACGCAACCTCAGATGATAGGCCGCCGCCAATCCGGCCGGACCGGCTCCGATCACCGCAATCCGTATGCCGCAATCAACCCAGGGCGCGCACTCGGCAGCTTGATCAAAGCGATGCGCCCAATCCACGACGAATCGTTTCAGATCGTTGACACCCACAGCTCGATCGGTATCCCCATGCACGCAGGCCTGTTCGCAGGGACGGTGACAAACCCGACACACCGTCTCGGGCATGGGCACCCGCTCGAGAATCATCTCATAGGCGTTTTTGTACTGCCCGGCGGCAATTTGACCCAGGTACCCTTGAATACACAAGCCCAATGGACACCGGGTGCTGCAAGGTGCTTGACTGGATTTCTCCACACTTTTGCAGTCTACATGTTGTATTCGGCTTTGGGTCATATGACGAGTAAACGCGATCGATCGCGATTGGCCGCAACGCTGTCCCGAGGCTTCGCGCCCACAGAACTGACACAAAGAAGAATCTACCTGATAACTGCCCAACTTGTAGGTTTGGCCGGTTTGCCGAGCCAAATGAACCCGGCAAGCCCGTTCGCAAATGACGACGCTGACACCTTGGGCGTCTCTGGCCCGTTCGAATGCCTGCATGGTGGAGCTCAAGTCATATGGATCCACGGTCTCGACCTGCTTGACCCCTAAAGATCGCACCACAGCTTCGATTGACACTTCTCTAGAAAGTCCGTCGGCCAGTTGTTTCATGCCGGGACTTTCCTGAAATCCGGTCATCGCGGTCACCTGGTTGTCCAAAATGACCGCCACCATATCAACCTTTTCTTTCACGGCATTGAGCAAGGCGGGCATACCCGAATGAAAAAATGTCGAGTCTCCCATCACCCCGACGGTACGCTGGTTCGTAATCCGGCTCACCCCCGCGGCCAGTGTAAAACCTGCGCCCATGCATAACAACGAGTCCACGGTATGCAGGGGCGGTCCGTATCCCAGGGTGTAACATCCAATATCTCCGAAATACAGGCATTGCTCTCCAAACACGGTACGTAACGCGAATTGCGAAGCTCGGTGCGGACATCCCGGGCACAAAGTAGGCGGTCGAACGGGCACTTGGGAAGCTTGGCCTGCCAACGGATCCGGTCCGTCGGCTCGAAGCCCCAACCCCTTCTCGATCGCCGAAAGGATTTGCTCGGGCTGGTATTCGAACTCTGCTGGAAAATGTCCGGATCCTTTCCCCAGTATTTCAATCGACAACCCCCGCCGGGCCGCAAGCGAACGTAGACCATCTTCCAAATATGGTGAAAGCTCTTCGACCACCAACAAGCGGGTTACACCATCCAAAGCCTCGAGTAATCTTCTCTCGGGCAACGGATATATACACCCCAAGCTGATGAACCTGACTCGACCATAAAGATCACTTTCAACCAAAACGTCGTGACACCCGGCTACCGGAGCACCCGAGGCCAAAACAGCCTGGTCAGAGTTCCCATAGACCCGTAAAAATCCGGACTCCGCCATCATGTGCTCTGCGATCTCGAGCCGATCTTTGATTTCGATCCGCATCCTTCTCGCGTTGGCGGGCACTGGAACCAATCGTTCGGGATCACGTACGAACCCACCTACCTGCTTCGGCATCAGCCTTTGGTATCTGACCACGGCTCTGGAATGACAAACCCGTGTGGTGGGCCGAAGCACCACCGGGAGACGGCTTTTTTCCGACAGCTCAAAGGCGAACTTGGTCATATCCAGAGCTTCTTGAGGCGTGCTTGGATCCAACATGGGCAAAAACAACATGGGGGCCAACAAGCGTTGGTCCTGCTCATTGGGACTGGTTCGGCAGGAAGGATCCCCGGCGCTGACCACCACCAACCCACCCCGGGGGCCGATGTATGGAATGGTCGACAGAGGATCCCCAGCATACAACAGTCCCAAATGTTTCATGGCGCAAATCGATCGGGCGCCCGCCAAAGACGCCGCAAAAGCCATCTCCAATGCGATTTTCTCGTTGATCGAATACTCGAAGACGATCCCACGCTGTTCGGCCACCCTGAAAAACGAGTCGGTAACCTCCGAAGAAGGAGTGCCCGGGTAGCCACATGCAAAAGCCACCCCTGCCTCAAGGGCTCCTCGCACGATGGCCTCGTTTCCGAGCAGACTCTCCGCATGTCCCTTGACATCTACCAATAAAGGGTCGAAGGTACCTTGCTTCATGGCGGCTGATTCTCCTTTAGGTTGTATTGAAATTTTTGTCTATTTGCCTTTCAACTCATCCCATTTGTAATCAATGACCTCCAACAAAACTCCGTTGACGGCTTTTGGATGCACGAATGCAAACTCGCAATCTCTGAACTTGCGGGCCCCTCCAATGAGCGGCACGTTGTCGTGCTTGAGCTCGTCGATGGCATCCCGGGTATTGTCGACATTCAGAGCAACCAACATGATGCCTTCGCCCCGCTTTTCGATAAACTTGGCGACCTCTCCGTCCGGTGTGGTGGACTCCATGAGCTCGAAACCAATCCCGCCGATCCAGTATCGGGCCACCTTGATCTTTTCGGGCTCGTCAATATAGGCATCATCGGGCCGGTCCTTTCCCAATATGGGCTCCCATACTTTGCGAGCCTGCTCCAAGTCCTTGACGGCAATACAAATATGATCAATTTTATTCACTTTCATGGAGATCCTCCCGGATAGAACAGGTTTCAAATACTTTGTATAAATAAAATTAAATTATTTCAGAGAATTACTCCTTTTACTCGGAAACAAATAGAAACAATCACATAATTGAAAATCATTGTTGATCAATTTATTCGTTACACAGCTTGTGAGCATTGTCAATACTAAATAAACAAAATATTTTATTAATTAATTTTATGTTAAATATTTAACCACTAGAGTATCAAATTAACATTGACAAGCGGGCTATGGATCTCAACACTGGTAAAGCATTTGTGGTATTTTCAGGGTAAGTTGTCTATACAAGCTGAAATGAGGAAACCATGCAACTGGTCGAATGTGTACCCAATTTTAGTGAAGGCAGAGATAAAAACATCATTGATGCCATCGCCCAAGCCATCCAATCGATCGAGGGGACAACCTTGCTCGATGTGGATCCCGGAGCCGACACCAACCGTACAGTAATGACGTTGGTGGGATCGCCCGAAAGTGTTTTGGAAGCCGCCTTTCAAGGAATCGCAAAAGTCGCTCAAACCATCGACATGCGTCACCACACCGGAGCACATGCGCGTATGGGCGCCTGTGATGTGTGTCCTTTTGTCCCGCTGATCGGCACAACCATGCAGGATTGCATCGAGCTTGCCAAAAAACTCGGTAAAAGAGTAGCGCACGAGTTGAACATCCCGGTGTACCTGTACGAAGAGGCCGCCACCCGGCCCGAAAGACGCAATCTTGCAAACATAAGGCGGGGAGAATACGAGGGACTAAAAGAAAAGCTCAACGATCCCGATTGGACACCGGATTTCGGATCTGCGGTTTTCAACCCTCGAAGCGGCGCTTCGGTCATCGGAGCAAGAGAATTTCTCATCGCCTTCAACTTCAACCTCAATACCCGGGATGCAAAAATCGCCAACCGCATCGCTTGGTCGATCCGCGAAGCCGGCCACAAGGGTCGACCCGGTAGGTTCCGGCATGTAAAAGCCGTCGGCTGGTATATGGAAGACTTCGATTGCGCTCAAGTGACCATGAACCTGACCAACTACAAAATCACCCCGCTGGGGGAAGTATTCGACGAAGTCTGCAGGCAGGCCGAGACCCATGGAGTGCGCTGCACCGGAAGCGAGCTGGTGGGCCTCATCCCCAAAGACTGCCTCATACAGATGGGCAGGCATGCAATTGTCAAAACGGCAAAAAATCCCGGCGTACCCGAGCCCGAGCTGATACGCCTGGCCATACAAACCTTGGGTCTCAACGAGCTATATCCATTTGATCCCAACAAGAAAATCATCGAATACTGCGTTTCCGATCCCAGACCGCTCGCCGATCTTTCCTTGCGGGCATTCGCAAATGAGACCTCGACGAGCTCACCCGCCCCCGGCGGAGGAAGCATTTCGGCACTTTCGGGAGCGCTGGCGGCCGCACTGACGTGCATGGTAGGAAGCCTCACGATAGGGAAAAAGGGCTACGAAAGCATCTCGGATCAAATGAAAAATCTGTGCGTGGAAGCCCAAGCGCTGAAAGACATCCTGGTCAGGCTCATCGACGACGATACGGAAGCCTACAATAGAGTGGTGGCCGCCATGCGGCTTGCCAAAAAAACCGACGAGCAACAAGCCCGTCGGAAGGAAGCCATCGAACAAGCCACCCGCACAGCCACCCTCGTGCCGCTCGAAGTGCTTCGAAATACCAAGCGGGTAGCTCAGCTCGCCCGAGAAGTCGCAGAAAACGGGCTGAAAAACTCGGCCTCCGACGCAGGCGTCGCAGGCCTATGCGCCCGCGCAGCCGCCCAGGGAGCCTATTACAATGTCATGATCAACCTACCCGGCATCGAGGATTCATCCTGGGTCGATCAAACCCGCAACGAAGCCCAAGCTCTTTTGGAGGAAGTGAAAAAAACCACGCAAGACATCGAAGATATCATGCTGCCCAAGTAATCCAGGCCGGCCATGACCGCAGCCTCCGTTCTAGGAGATTACCATCATCTCCCCTTTTCTCTGTTGGGTATGCTTTTTTATGCGTCGATGCAGGCTGTATATTCTTGTTTTACCCTACTACTCATCATGATTCGATGCTCAAGAATTATCCTATATTTCCATCACGGAAAAGAGCAGAAAAAACTCGAGGTTTCCGTCCGTGCCGGGCAGGCAGGACGTGCACCTGGCACGTTCGATCAGCCCCAATGAGCGAGCATAGGCGCTGACTTTGTCCACGCATGCTTCTCTCAAGGATTCGTCGCGCACGATGCCCCCTTTTCCAACCAGATCTTTTCCCACCTCGAACTGCGGCTTTACGAGGGCAAGCAGGACTCCACCGGGCTCGAGGTGCCGGGACACGGGTTCTATGAGGAGTTCCAAGGAGATAAACGATACATCCATGACGACCAGATCCACCTTGCGACCCAGAATATCATCGGGCAGATATCTGGCGTTGATGCTTTCGATATTGACGACCCGTTCGTCTTGTCTGAGCTTTTCGTGCAACTGCCCTCGGCCTACATCCAGAGCGTATACCCGGCTTGCCCCGTTTTGCAGCAAACAATCCGTAAATCCACCCGTCGACGCTCCCACATCCAAAACCGTCCAACCATGTACGTTCAACCCAAACTCATCCAATGCACCTGCGAGCTTGACCCCCGCCCTGGACACGTAGGGGTGATCCGATCCTTTGAGCCGGATCGCCACCGATCTGTCCACCCGCATACCCGGCTTGTCCGCCCGGTGCTGCGCCACCACGACTTTTCCCGCCATGATGAGCGCTTGGGCCCGCGTGCGGCTTTCGGCCAAGCCCCGTTCCACCATGAGCTGATCCAAGCGGATCTTGTTCGATTTCGACATGAAAAGTCTATGCGATCCTGGCTGAAACGTCGGATTTTCCCACCAACTCGAGGGCCGCCTTGGTGATGCCGCCCACATCCAATCCCACGGCTTTTCTCAAAGTTTTCTGATCACCATGGGGCACGAACATATCCCCTACTCCCAGATGCGTCATGCGCACCTGTATCCCCATCGACTCCAAGCAGGTCCGTACCATCTGGCCGAATCCACCTGCAAGCATGTTTTCTTCGACTGTTAGAATTTTCCCGCATTTACGGGCGATGAGCTCCAACATCTGCTTGTCGATCGGCTTGGCGAACCTGGCGTCTGCCACCATGACCTCGATACCTTGCCCGGCAAGCAAGTCTGCGGCTTTCAATGCGGTGTCCAACACGTGCCCGATGCACAATACAGCCAATTGGGGTTTTGATTCTACCACCCTCACCAACCGGCCTTTTCCGATCTCCAAGCGTTCGGGTTTCTCGCTTCGTTCGATCCCCAGCGCAGATCCTCTCGGAAATCGAACGGCCACCGGACCGTTGATATCGAGCGATGTATGCAACATGTTGATGAGCTCGTTTTCATCCGAAGGCGCCATAATGGTCATGTTGGGCAGCATTCCTAGGTATCCCAAATCATACAGCCCATGGTGGGTCGGACCGTCTTCTCCCACAATGCCGGCTCGATCCAACACGAACGTAACCGGAAGCTTTTGCAGACATACATCATGCACAACCATATCGAAGGCACGTTGCAAAAACGTGGAGTAAATGGCCACCACCGGTCGAAACCCCTCGACGGCCAGCCCGGCGGCAAAAGTAACTGCGTGACCCTCTGCAATGCCGACGTCATAAAATCTTTCCGGAAACCTTTCGGCAAAGGCGCTCAAACCGGTGCCGTCCGGCATGGCGGCCGTGATGGCCACCAGCCTTTGATCCTGCTCGCCCAATGCAACCATGGTCTCTGAAAAAACATCCGTATAGGTCGGCAAAGTTTTCGTAGGACTTTTTTTCGGTTCTCCATTTTCGATGCAGAATGGAGATACCCCATGGAAATGGCTCGGATCACGTTCGGCACAGGCAAAACCTTTCCCCTTGCAGGTTCTGACATGCACCACCACCGGACCTTCCATGGTTTGTACATTTCGAAAAATATCCAGCAACGCCTTGATATCGTGCCCATCCACAGGTCCGACATACTGAAAGCTCAAACCCTCGAATAAGATACCCGGAGTAAGAAACACCTTGGAGCTTTCTAAAAATCTTTTGATAAAATGTACTGCATCTTCACCGTATCGCGGCCAGCTTACCAAAAGCTCTTTCACGCGTTTGCGTAGACGATTGAATCCGGCGCCGGTCAAATGCCGGCTCAACCAGGCACTCATGGCTCCCACTCGAGGAGAAATGAACATTCCATTATCATTGAGCACCACAACCAAATCGCGCTTCAAAGAACCGGCATGGTTCAACGCCTCGAAAGCCAACCCACCCGTCATGCCGCCGTCACCGATGACGGCAACAACTTTGCCTTTCTCACCCTTCAAGCGTTTGCCTTCTGCGATACCCAAAGCGGCGCTGATGCTGGTCGAGGCATGACCGGCACCGAAGGGATCATGTTCGCTTTCCGTCCGATGTGTAAAACCGGATAACCCGCCGTATCTTCGTATGGTGGCAAACCGCTCCCGTCTACCCGTAATGAGCTTATGAGCGTAGGCCTGATTGCCCACATCCCAGATAATCGGATCCAAGGGTGATTGGAAGACATAATGCAACGCCACGGTCAACTCCACTACTCCAAGCGACGAGGCCAGATGACCTCCATTGTTGCTCATCACCTCGAGAATCTGCTCGCGGATCTCCTGACAAACCGCCGTCAGTTTTTCTTCGGGCAGTTTTCGAAGATCCAAAGGAGTGTCAATCTGCTGCAACAACGACACAACCCACCTCCAAAAGGTCATACCACCGGAAGCTTTCTACTCTGATTGCATGTCGACCTTTATTCGATCCGTTGACCAATCAAACCAATGAAGGCGCGTAGCGCATCGGCCTGGGCCCCCAGATCCGCCAAAGCTTCGGTTGCCTCTAATAAAAGATCTTTCACCCTTTTTATCGATCCCGACAATCCAACCGCCATCGGATGGGTGCGCCTGCCCTGCGCCGCATCGGAACCTGTCGGTTTACCAAGTATTTCTCCATCGCCTCGAAAATCGAGCACATCATCCACTACCTGAAAGGCCAAACCCATGGCTTTTCCATACACGGACAATGCACGCATTTCCCAATCCGATGCCCGCCCAATCAACCCACCCAACCGTACAGATGCTTCGAACATTGCTCCGGTTTTGCGCGTATGCACCGATTCAACCCAGGCGACATCCCAATCCGGGCTATCCAAGATCACATCATCCGCCTGTCCACCTACCATGCCGCAGGCTCCCGAACTTTGCGCAAGTAAAACAAGAGCTTGACCAAGTCTTTCGGGATCCATGAATCTTGCAAGGATTTCAAATGCATAGGTCAACAAGGCATCCCCGGCCAATATCGCAACCGCTTCACCATATTTTTTATGACAGCTCGGTTTGCCACGTCGGTAGTCATCATCGTCCATTGCAGGTAAATCATCATGAACCAACGAATAGGCGTGCACAAACTCTAAAGAACACGCCGGTTTCACTGCTTCTGACTCGCATCCCCCGACCGATCGGACCGAGGCCAAACACAGTAGAGGTCTTAGACGCTTTCCACCTTCCAATACAGCATATTTTATAGCTTCACCCAAATGAAAGGGACAACCACCGCAACCCGTCAGCTCGTCCAAAAAACAATCCAAATTATCATCAATTTCCCCACGCCAGAAAGTCTGGTAGGCCTGCAAATCGAACAAGCCCGGGTCACACATTGGAATCATCCTCGGGTAAAAAAGCCACCAGCTTCTCTTGATCATCTTGCTTGATCAGCATTTCCACCTTTTTTTCAGCAACATCCAATTTTTTCATGCCCTGGGATACAAGCTCCATTCCCTTTTCGAACAGCTCGACCGATTTCTCAAGACCCAGCTCTCCCCCCTCCAAATGCAATACGATCTGGTCCAGCTCAGAAAGTAATGCCTCAAAATCCTTAGGAGTATCCGTCGCTTTATTCTTTTTAGATGCGCTCATCGCTTCGTCTCCCGCAACCATTGTTCAAAACTTCCCGACGCCGGTCAACGAAAAACCATTATCATGCTCAAAAAGACAAACCAAGCTCTCTTCCACCATGAAAATCGCTTTGCGTTGCTGAATGCAAAAGATTTGACGGGTTGATGAGCAGCCGAGACGGCGTCCTCATACCTTGGGCGGACTGCCGCAGCCATACCCTGCGACCTACCAAGAATACTTTCGTTCTTCCAGCCGAACAATCAACCGTTCATTTTGCTTTTGAGAACCGGGCTGGCCTTGAAGGTCACCACACGACGCGCAGAAATCTCAATTGCTTCGCCGGTTTTCGGGTTTCTGCCAATGCGGGTTTTCTTGTCTCTGGGGGTAAAGTTCCCAAAGCCGGAAATCTTTAGCTTTTCTCCCCGCTCCAAGACCTTCTTCATCGTCTCAAAAATCGCCTCAACGATTTCGGCCGCCTGGCTCTTCGAAAATCCGACCTTCTTGTAAACCTCTTCCACGATGTTCGCCTTGGTCATTGCCATGTGGCTCTCCTTGTCCAGGGAATCCTGCTAAACACTTAGGATATATAAATCATTTAAGATGGAGTTTCAAGAAAAAATGCATCCGACTCCATCTTGTCCCAACAAATGAGAAACGATAAGCCAGCCTTCTGTCAAGATAAAAATGACAATCACAAATCGCCGGCATGTACTTACTCCTATCGAGGCGCAAGATACTCCAACCTACAAATACATCAAATGGATGCGTCGATACGATCGTTCTGATTGACCCTACGACGTAATTCGGATCCCGGCTTGAATACA
>JBFFBT010000027.1:0-29150 GCA_041560255.1 Myxococcota bacterium
ATCCCGACAGGGCCTTCTCTACTTACCCACTTATACTTGCCTTCTTTCTTAAAACGCACTCCCTTCGAAATACCAACACCTATCTCGCATAGGTATTTTCTGAACTCATAGTTTTTCCTTGCAGCAAAGATTAGGTTCTCATTTGTTGACTCTGCATTCAAGGATCTCAATGCACCAGTAGTTACATCGTTTGCAGATTCATCACCTATGCTATTCGGCATAAGTCTTTTCACGGTTTGATAGTGTTGAGTAAACCAATTAATATCCTTATCCGACAGCTTTTCAAGTTGTTTCGTTTTTTTGAGTTTGTCATCATTTGGCATGATGATGTGTAATTGCTCCATGTCACATTCGATTTCCGTTTTGCTCCATCCCGAGGATATAGCTACTGGACTGCAACCGATGGTCATCATGCAATAAGTGAAATGATTACAAGATCCTCCAACCATTACGGGGAGGTTCTTGAAGGGATCATCTCCAGCCAAAGAATCGCAGCAAGTGTACAAAGCGATAAAGGTGACAATGAGAAAAAGCGATTTCATCAGTAACCTCCCCTTTGATCATATGCACAAGTGTAATCATCAAATATACAGTCTAAAATCTCAACAAATCCACCGCACAGTGCAACTCTATTGGATCCACCGCGAAATACCGGCTGGTGGTCTCGATGCTCGCATGCCCGAGCTGCTCCTTGATGAGCATGAGATCGGCCCCCTGTCGCCTGAGCGTGTTGGCATGGGTCCTGCGCAGGCTGTGGCTGGAGGCGTTCGAGACGCCGACGGCCGCAAACATCCTTTTCAGTATCATGATGGCGTTGGTCGTGAACATGGGCTTCTTGGGATCCTTCTGGCTCGGAAACAGCGGCCCTCGATGCCGCGCCGGCGGCGGGAACCCGCGGTGCAGGTAATCTTGTACGATTCGGACCGCCTGCCTGCTGATCGCAACAGTGCGGCTTCTCTTTGACTTGGTGGAGTGCTTCTCCAAAACAACGTGGTTCCCTACTCTGCCGGACGGCGCGATGTCCTGGATATCGAGATTGACGATTTCGGAGATTCGCATTCCCGAGCCGAGCCCGAGATGGAGCAAGGCGAGGTTGCGGGTCTGGTGCTTGGATGCGACCATGCACTTTTCGATCCGGCCGATCTCGTCGGTGGTCAGCTCCTGGGCCTTGCCCCCGGTGCCCTTGGGCCGTCCGGTTCGACCGTTTCGTTTTCCGGATCCGGCTTTTTCGGGGTCGTGATGGAGTCGTGTTTTCCGGGACATTTTTCGCCGTGATAATTTAATAAAATGGTTATTTTATTAAATTCACAAAGGAGAAGGAAAAAATTTGTCTTGCTGGTTAATCGTGTCGTTCAAGAAAATCATCAAGATCATCAAGCCGACAACGATAACGAAACTTGTGCAAGCGATTCGTGTTCTGCTATCCGGAAACCTGGGAATTATGTAAAAGCGGATACGGCAACGACTACCTCTAATGAATCAACTTTGACGGCGCCAAGCCTGCACACAGCGATATGCCCGCAGGCCAAGAGAGTGACCTGGATGATCTTTTCTACACCGACTTCATTGGATATATACCGCCCCGCTTTGTGAAATCGGGTTGTTGGCGTCACCATAACTATAGGGGCTCCCAAGGATGATATACTCATCGGAGATCGAGATAGATTCGATTTGATCTTTGTTATTGAGAGTGGTTTGCAGCTTCCAGCCGGCTTGATCCCTGGAATATACGTATGCCGAGTTGCTCTGACTCACAACAGCATAACCCCCAAAAATGGAAACATACTTGCAACTCTTTGTAGTTGCCTCAGAAACCCAATCATCTTCTACCCTGTGCAAAATAGTTGCTTCTCTTGATTTACCGCCAATAACGGCATAGTCTCCCGAAATGGATACCGTCCTCCCATATTGATAGTCATGCGGACTACTTGCAGCATTCAAGGTTAATTTCTTTTTTTGTATCCAACCAGATGGGCTGTGATGGAAGACATACGCAGCTCCAGAATTGTCATACTGTTTGACATCGCCATCATACATATCATCAAAGTAAGCTCCCACGATGGCATAGTCTCCGGAGATGGAAACCGAGACGCCGAACAGATCGTCACCTTGCTCCTTATCCTCTGCTATCAGCTTCTTTACTTGTATCCAGCCTTCGGGAAGCCGATGAAAGACATAGGCCGCACCCGAATTTTCGATATGAATCACATCCCCTTCTTTGTAGTCATCATAGGGAGCTCCAACAACGGCATAATCACCAAAGACGGCAACCGCATAGCCAAAATTGTCTCCCGCTTGCTCTTCATCGATTGGACTTAGTTTTTTTTCCAACACCCAACCCTCAGGACCGTTTCGGTAGATGTAGGCAGACCCGACATCCTGACCCTTTTCAAGGTCGTCATCACCGTTGGCCCCCACGATGGCGTAATCCTGATGGATGGATACGGATTGACCGAATTTATCATCCGAGGATCCGTCGTAGGCTAAAATCTTTGGATGTTGTATCCAACCCGATTGAGTCCTTTGAAAGATGTACGCAGCGCCGGCGTTATAACCTTTCTCGTTGTCATATGGAGCCCCTACGATGATGTAATCCTCGTAGGCTGCAACCGAGTAACCAAATCTCTGAGACGTTTTTCGATCTGAAGCCATGATCGTATCCGTAAGCCCGCATTTTTCAAGTGCGGTACAAGACTCAGACTGCTTGCAACATGTTCCGGAGCAATCATTGTACTTACAGGTACATGAACCGCTCTCACAAATTCCAAACTCCTGACAATCGGTACAATCTGCATAAACATCTTTTTCGGATTCACACATTTCGAGGTAGGTATTGCATACTTCGATTGTTTTGATATCAATATCGGTAATCTCTCCATGACAGCCTGCGGTCACACCATTACAGACCTGATTGATGGTCATCTCCTGCGCCGAAGATCCACATGCCTCACTGCTGCAAAAATATTCCTTCCTCTCCGAGCACTGCCGGCCGGCCGGCAAAATGGTATTCGTTTGGGTATCACAGCAAGGGCCATGGGAGCAGGCCGTACACTTTCCGTCTTCACAGGTACCTTGGCAGTAAAAACAGCCTGCACCCGTTTGGTTGGCCCAACAAATCTCTCCCGACTGACATTTGGGCAGGTCCGTCCATTCTTCACACTGACCATCTGCACATCGGCGTCTCTGCGGGCTGGCTTCACATTCCGCACCGACACACCGGTACTCGTAACCCACACAATTTCCGTCCAGATCCTGCTGATATCCAAAGTCACAGGTTTTACACTGTACGCCTGCATAACCCGGCAGGCATTCGCACGCACCTGTAGGATTACAGGCCCCGTTTCCAAAACAGGGCTGGTCCTGATCCGAAAAACAAGCCAAAATGTTCAATCCAAGTTGCTGGTCGGTTTTTTGACCATCTCCGATCGAATCATCTCTTACAACTATGGTTACTTGGACATCCGCAACCATTTCGTTGGGCACACCGGCAAGTCTCCAAATCGGACCTTCTTCAGTGGTTTCGTTTTCGACTTTCAACCAAATCTGATCGCTGTCTACAGACCAGTGATAGGGCTCAAGGCCTCCCACGACTGATAATTTCACATGATAATCTTGACCTATGATACCTTTCGGCAATTCGTCTATTGTGATACGAAGCTCTTTCTGCTGCACTTCGACACATTGTTTTTCTTTACTACAAAGGTAGTTATCCATGCACTCAGCATTGCTTTCACAGGTTCTCTTCACGGTGGGATCGCATCCCATTGATACAAGAATACCCATGACAAACAAAGCCTGGCCCTTCAGCATGCCGGATACCCACACTTTCATGCTCCTACCTCCTTCTTGTTGAAGTTATGATGATATTGATACCACATCATATCCAACAACAAGATAAATTCAAAGAATAATCAATAGTTCTTGTAAATGAGATCAGCCAGAAACGGCCTGCATCGGCACGAAATGTATGTTCTGTGATGTTGGGTGTGGTTTTTCTATCGCTCGACAATCATGGCCATGCCCATGCCGCCGCCGATGCACATGGAGATGAGGCCGGTGGATTGGTTTAGGCGTCTCATCGCATGCATGGCGGTCACCAGCATGCGCGCGCCCGTGCATCCAATCGGATGTCCCAGGGATATGCCGCTGCCCATTTGGTTCGGCTTGTCGTTGTCCAACCCAAGCTCCCTGAAACAGCCGATCGCTTGAGCGGCAAAAGCCTCGTTGAGCTCGATGAGATCCAAATCATTCATGGTCATACCGGCTTGCTTGAGAGCTTTGCGTACCGCCGGTACGGGTCCCAATCCCATATAGGCCGGGTCGACCCCGCCGGACGCGAAAGAACGTATTTTGACAAACGGCTCCAAGCCCAGCTCTTTGGCTTTCTCGGCACTCATCAACACCACCGCGGCGGCCGCATCGTTGATGCCGGACGCGTTGCCGGCAGTGACGGTGCCGTTTTTTTCAAAGGCGGGTTTCATAGCAGACATTTTTTCAAAGCTCGTCTCCATGGGGCGTTCATCCGTATCAAATATGACATCCGCCTTTTTCGACTTGATGGTCAACGGGACGATTTCATCTTTGAACCAACCGTTTTTTATGGCCTGGATGGCTCTTTGGTGGCTCTGCACTCCCAACTCATCCTGTTCGTTTCGGCTGATGTCATAGAGCTTTTGAATATTCTCCGCAGTATGACCCATGTGGTATCCATAGAAAATCTCATACAAACCGTCATACACCATCAAATCATGCACCTGACCGATGCCGGTCAGCTCCATGCGGTGTCCCCACCGGGCGTTTTTCAGAGCCATCGGGACCTGACTCATGTTCTCCATACCACAAGCAACGATCACATCCGCCTGATCCGTCATGATGGCCTGGGTCGCCAACGCGACTGCCTTGAGCCCGGAGCCACACACTTTGTTGATGGTCAAGCCGGGGGTCTCTTTGGGCACACCCGCCCGAATCATGGCCTGCCTGCCGGGGTTTTGACCCAGTCCGGCCTGAAGAACGTTGCCGACCACCACTTCGTCGATCCGCACGGGCTGAGCCTGCGGGTCCCATTTGGGTGCCTGCTCTTCAATGCCGATCCGGGCTTGATTTTTCAGACTGTCGGGTGCGATATTTCTCATCGCATCATCGGCAACCGGTCTGATTCCGGCCTTTTTCAAGGCATGCTCGATGGTCAATCCACCCAATTCGATCGCGGCGATATTCATGAGCGAACCTCCAAACTTTCCGATGGCGGTTCTCACGCCGCTTACTACGACCACTTCTTTCATGGCAAGCTCCTCCAAAACTGGTTTCGTACGATACGCCGATCCTTTTCAAGGGATATTCTCATTCCGATTTGATCCCGCCCGCGCGAGTATCGATGCGTCCAACTCATCGGTCAATGCATTGAGTACTCGGGTAAGCTCAGCGGAGATATGCTCCACATCCTGCGAAGAGTATGCCTGGGATGCATCGATTGGTCGGCCGTATCCCAGCATTGCCCGGGTAAAGGGTACGGGTATCCGAAATCGATCCCAAGCTCTTTTCAACTCCCAATATCTGCGCATCCCCACACTGACCGGTACAATGGGAGAACCGGTTTGTCTCGCCAGCGCCACCACTCCCGGCTTGGCTACCTGCAAAGGACCCCGGGGTCCGTCCACGGCCATAGCTACCGCCGTTTTAGAACGCAAACCTTTGGCCAGTCGAATCATTCCCGCAAGGCCTCCCCGTGAGCTCGATCCCCTGACCACATCCAGGCCGAATCGGCTGCATATTTCACGCTGCAATTGCCCGTCGCGACTCATGCTTGCAAGAATCATCAATTTTTTTTCCGGTCGGTGTTTGAACAACAAGAATTGCCTCCCGTGCCAAAATGCATACAAGATAGGCTTTCCAAATCGTCGAGCTTCCTGCAATCTTTCGAGGTGCACGCGCTTGACCCGGACCGTGGAGATCACGATCTTGACCAGAAACCAGACCAGCCAGGCTTTGATCTTAAGCCAACAAGCGCTCGAACTTTGAGATTGCGCACGCAATCCAATCGTTGGCTTAATTGACGTCATCCGAGCTCTCAATGAGGATACGATAGAGCGTGTTTCGCTCCAAGCCGGTTATCGAAGCCAGCATACCGGCTATTTGACCAGGCGGCAGGCTCCTGCCTGCCCGCAATACATTCATCAAGCTCTTGATCTCGCTCCCGATATGAAGTCTTTTGGCGCGGTTGCCTTCAACCAGCAATGTAACTTCTCCTTTGATCGGCCCACGACCAGCTTCGGTCAGCTCACCAAGGGTGGCTGCACGAAACTCTTCGTGTATCTTGGTAAGCTCACGAGTCAAAACGGCCCGCCTGGCACTACCGAAGACCTCCGACATGATCTCTAGAGTTTTTCCGATGCGCATCGGAGACTCATAAAAAACCAGGGTCCCCGGCTCGTTGACAAGCTCATGCAAACAGCGCTTGAGCTCCCCGATCTTGCGGGGTAAAAAACCCATGAACAAAAACCTTTCCGTCGATAAACCCGATGCCGCCAAAGCACACACGGCGGCGCAAGGTCCAGGAATCGGGATCACCCGGAAACCGCTTTGTACCGCTTCAGCCACCAAGGCCCTGCCTGGATCGCTGATGCCCGGCATACCGGCATCCGAAACCAGCGCCAATTGTCTGCCTTCGTCCAACAATCCGAGGATTTTCTTCAAGGCAACCGAGTGGTTTTGTTCTCTATAGCTCAGGCACTTGGTCTTGAGCCCGTAATGAGTAAGCAATTTGCGGGTATGCCGGGTATCTTCGGCAGCAATCCAATCCACCTGCTCGAGCACCCGCAGAGCTCTCAATGTGATATCTTCGAGGTTACCGATCGGAGTGGCTACGATATACAACGCACCTTGGCTCGACATCTGTATGCATACTCCTGCATTGCTCCTGTCGGCATCCTAGGACAACCAGAGTTTCGAATCAAGTCTTGAGGTAAAGCGATCACATTTGATCGGTGGTCTTTAACTTACAGTGAGTTACATCGCCCAACGGGTAATTTCAAAAGGGAGGGCCACAACAATGCATGCAAAGAACTGACAAGGTGTTGCGCTTGACAGGTCAACTACATGCAGAGTGTGCCGTTTTTCAATCTAACATCAACAAGTTACGTCATCCTGACATGTTTCTAGTCAGGATCCGGTACTGAATTTATTGTCTTATATATAGGTTTTCATTGTTTATAAAAATGATTGGGGCCCCTTTTTCAAACAGTGACGGCAATTGGATTCCTTTGTCGTAACGTGGAGATTTGCAGCTCATCTACAACCAACAAGGCATTGTAGAGCCCAATGCATGACGTCCTTCCATAGGGTTTGACGCCGTTCTTCTGCCCGCTGACTTACTCTTCTAAACAAGGCCATGAGATTGTATGCCATCCGTCACAACAACATAACCACCAACCTACAACGAACACATTCCAGCGTCGGTGCTTATGAGGCCAAAAAGCTTCTTTCCATATGTCTTAGTCAGTGAATCAAACGCTTCTTGAAACTGCCCCATTTCATTTGTATCCGCATGCATGGGTATGGCATCCATACACACCTTGGCCCGAGAGCTTACCAGGCTGCATGTCGATGTTCGAACCAAGCCTTTGATCCCACCTCCTTGGGCATCTCTTTTTCTTTGGGCAATCTTTTGGTCCCAAGCTTGGCCGCTTTTTGGGGCCCCAACCCCGAAGTGTTGCTGTGTCTATCCGAATACATCGGATGTTTTGAAAGAGGCCCAGCTTTTTTCTTGTCTTGGCATGAAATAAGCACGGATTGTAGGTATGATTCATTCATCCGAAAAACAGTTCTATGCATACATCTTGGCTGGTAAGCGTAATGGTACCCTGTACAAAGGACTTATACGACTCTCTCTAGGCGGTTTGATCATTACTGGATCCTGGATCTACACATCTCCAGGATGACGATTTTGGTACTGTGCTCCATTAAAACGACACTTGCGATTTTATACTCCATCTCCATATTACTCTTGTATCCCTATTTTCCCACTTCTCTTCATATATTTGGGTTCACTCTGTAATCTGACTACCAATTAACTCGCCAGTTGCATAAAATGCCGTCATCCTGGATAGATTCTATCCAGGATCCATTGTTAAAATTATAGATTCTGGTTTAAAGCATGCCAGAATGACATTGTTGCCAAAAGCCACAAAAAGTTAAATCCCGGCTCAATCAAATATATGCACACATTTTGTTGTAGTCAGCGAATTTCGTGCGCTCTCAATACATCGTTATATGCAACGTTGGGGTTAAGTCTGTATTCCCGTCCAGCCCAGCGGCCTTGCGGCTGCCTGAATCAGCCCACGACCATGGACTTGATGTTGACAAACTCCAGAAGACCAAAGCGGGAAAGCTCCCGGCCGTAGCCGCTTTGTTTGATCCCACCAAACGGCAAGCGGGGATCCGATCTCACGGGTGTGTTGACAAAACAGATGCCTGCCTCGAGGTCGTCTTGTGCAATCCGGGTGGCGCGATCTACATCCTCACTGAATACACAGGCTCCCAAACCAAATTCCGTATCGTTGGCCACTCGAACGGCTTCATCCCGATTGTCAACCGACACAACCGCCGCTACCGGTCCGAACAACTCTTCTTCGTAAGCCGGCATGCCCCAACCGACATCTGTAAGTACGCTGGGTGGATAGAAAGCGCCCGGACCCGTAGGAATTTCTCCACCCAACACAATCCGGGCACCCAGGTTGACACTTTGAGTCACCTGTCTGTGCAATTCGGTCCTCAGATCCAACCGAGCAAGCGGCCCAACCTCGGTCGCCTTATTCAACGGATCACCCACCTGCACCGACCGCATTTTGTCCACCAACAACTCTACAAATCGGTCTTCAACCGATCGTACCACCACAAACCGCTTGGCGGCGATACAACTTTGACCCGAGTTGATGAGCCTGGCAGCCGCACAGATCTTCGCGGCATGCTCCAGATCCGCATCCTCAAGGATGATATAGGCATCACTTCCACCAAGCTCGAGTACGGTTTTCTTTAAATACTTGCCGGCTTGAGCCGCCACCATCCGGCCGGCCGGGGCGCTGCCGGTAAAAGTTACGGCCGCAATTCGGTGGTGGGATATCACTTGAGCTACCTGCTTGTTGTGGATTGTAAGGTTGACGAAAATCTCATCCGGAAAACCGGCTTTACGAAAAATATTCTCGATGGCTTTAGCCGATCCCTGCACGTTGGAAGCGTGTTTTAAAACCGCAGCGTTGCCCGCCATCAAACCCGGCGCTGCAAATCGAAAAACCTGCCAAAAAGGAAAATTCCACGGCATTATGGCAAGTATCACCCCTAAAGGCCGATAGCACACAAACCCGGTCTGATCTTCGAGCTGAATGATATCCCGTTCCAAGTAGGAAGATGTTTTTTCGGCATAATATTCACACACCCAGGCGCATTTTTCCACTTCGGCCACACCTTGCCCAATGGGTTTTCCCATCTCATGAGCCATAAGAACCGAAAGATCGTTCTTTTGTTTCCGCAACTCGATCGCAGCTCGGCGCATGTATTCGGCTCGAGAAGATATCTCTGTCTTTTTCCAGGAAAGATATGCCTGGTGGGACGCCTCCAGCACATGATTGATCTCTTCTGTATGCATCCGAGTATGGCGTGCGTACTGCTTACCATTTGATGGATCAATGGAATACAGCGTCATATATCCGCCTCCCTGTATAAAAAAAAATGCGACCCGCTACGAGATCTCCCGGCGTAACCCCGATTTTTCTTGAATTGATATGCACTGGGATATGCATCTCATTCCTTATGGTTCCAGACGGCTCATGGCGAAATGCCAGGCTCCTACGGCCACCGCCTTACTCGTGCCCAGGCGACTGATGCCTAGGGGAATCTTTTTTTCGGCAATATAGGGTATGGATCCTTCCAGTAGAGTTTCTCCGGGCTTCAGGAACGCAGCCCTGTCGGCCTCGTCCTCGAGATCGTAGACCCGGCACTCCAATCGGGGAAAGCTGTTGATCCGCCCATTCAGCTCCTGCATGACCGCCGGCAGGAAGTGGCGCGAAGCTCCGGACAATCCGCCGCCGATGACCACCACTCCGTCAATCAGGGTCAGGGCGTTGGCCAAAGCGTCACCGAGAACTTCTCCCAGTCGGCGGAAACTTTCCCGAGCAGCCGGAGCATCAGCGTGACCCGGATCGTCGGCGATCCGGGCGATTTCCTTGGGCTGGGGCACCAAATCGATCGACTGACCGGTCAGCTCGGCGAAGCGGCGGCGCAAACTGCGGATGTTGACTCCCTCTTCGGCGTTGAGCTCCCTGTTCAGCTTGTGGCGCAACAGCCATATCTCCCCGGCAGCCGAGCAATCGCCGATGAGCATCTGGCCGTTGATGACAATGCCGCCGCCGAAACCGGTGCCGATGGTCACTCCCAGCAGGTTGCAGTAGCGGCGTTTCTGGCCGGCATCCTGCAGCATACGGTTGACCTGAGGCAGAAAGCCGGCCTGGGCCTCGCCCAAGGCGAAAAGATTGCCGTCGTTGTTGATGAAGACCGGCAGGTTGAAATGACGACCGAGAATGGCGCCCAGAGGCACTCCTCCACGAAAGGCAGGCAGGTTAGCCAGGTCGCCGATGACTCCGTTCTCATAGTCGGCCGGGCCCGGGAAGGCAAAGCTGATGGCCGCCGCCTCATCGGGGATGGCGGCTTTCTGGGCCTCGAACCCCTGGATCATCGTGTCGATGCAGCTCTTCAGGTTGCGACCGTCTACGGGCAGGACCAGGGGATCACTGAGATCGGTTTCCTTACACACGACATGGAAGGAGAAAGTAGTTCCGCCGGCATCAAGAGTGAGAACCGCGGATTGAGTTTGGTTGGGCTTCATGGTTCACCTTCAGGTCTGTCTTTTTTTGAGCGAGATAAGCAGCAGGTATGCGAAGCAGGAGGCTGGAACGATGAAGGTCAGGGACGAGGAGCCGCCCCCCAGCTTACCCATCAGCAGCGGGATCAGGGCGCCGCCGCTAATGGCCATGCACATGAGACCGCTCAGTTCGCAAGCACGCTCCTGCCGGCGTTCGACGGTGATGGAAAAAAGCATGGGCCAGATGTTGGCAAAACCCAGGCCGCTCAGTAGCACCCCGGGCGTCAGGAGAAACGATACGCCGCTGATGATCAGAATCAGGCCGCTGAAGCCCAGCAGGGCCGAGAGGCGCAAGAAGGTGTCGGCCGACAATCTGACACTTCCGGCCACGAGACGGCCGACGGTCAAAGATCCCAAAAACAGGCTCGGACCGAACAGGGCGGCTTGATTCTCTCCGAAACCGTGTTGTAGCAACAGGGGGCGCAGAAATGTGGCCAGGCAAACCTCGGCTCCGACGTAGAGAAAGATGCCCAATACGGCCAGAGCGAAGGGCGCCTCGCGCAAGAGGGCGAGGGAGCTGCCGATCCCCGGCGGCACATCACTGTGGGCTTCTTCGATTTTCAGGCTCAGGACGCTCGTCAGCGCCGCCAGCATCAACACCAGAAAGATGGGGAAGGCTCCGCGCCAGCCCATGGCGGCAAGCAGGGCGATCGAAGTGACGGCGGTGACCAGATAGGCCGAGGCCGTCGAGCCGAGGCCCTTGATGCCTTGGGCCAGGGCCAGGTTGCGGCTGTATTCGCCTTCCCGGCTCACATCGCGCATGATGGGGTTGCCCGATACCTGCAGGAAGGTGGTGCCGATACCCAGGAGAAAAATTGAGGCCAGCAATAGGGCGAAGGGCGGTTCGAAGAAGCTGGGAACGGCCACGGCCAGACTGCACAGTGAAAGCCCCAACACCAGGAGTTTTTTCTTGCCGATGCGGGCGGCCAAAACACCTCCCGGAACACTGAACAGAGCGAAGGCGATGAAGACGAAAAAGGGCATCAGGGCGGCCATGAACGGATTCTTGGATACGGCGCTCGACAATGGACCCATGGCATCGGCGACGCCCATGAGCAAGAAGGTCAGAAAAATGGGGATGGCTTTGGTCATGGTCTATTTCTCCTTGCGGAGGATCATTGTATCATCTGAACTACGGGAAAACGAATAGGGACGGTCTCGGGCCGCCCTACCCCAAAACCGGTTGGGCTGTGAACCCATAAAGAACTCCAGGATGCCTCCGTTCACGATCTCCTGGTGACGGATGAAGGTGCGTGACAGCACGCATCCGTTGAGGCGCACCGATTTCAGGTATCGGTTTTTATCAGAACGGTGGTGGACCTTCACGATGAAGGTTTTACCGCCCGTCAGACTGATCTTTGCACCGTCGATGAAGGGTCTTCCCAGTACGTACTGGTTGCTCCCCGGCGCCACCGGATAGAAACCCAACGAGGTGAACAGGTACCAGGCGGACATTTGTCCGCAGTCTTCGTTGCCCGGAATACCCTGGGGGGAGTTGTTGAACAGACCGGTCATGATGGCGTGCAGACGTTCCTGGGTTTTCCAAGCCTGCCCGGCGTAGGGGTAGAGATAGGCGATGTGATGGCTGGGCTCATTGCCGTGGGCATACTGGCCGATGAGTCCGGCGATATCCTCGACATCCTTGTACTTTTCATGGTCTCCCGCGATATTGAAGAGCTGATCCAATTTGGTTGCGAAAGCGCCGTCACCGCCCATCAGGGAAATCAATCCAGCGGGATCGTGGGGCACATACCAACTGTACTGCCAGGCGTTGCCCTCGGTGTAGTCTCCGCCGTAGGCGGCCACCATCGGATCGAAGGGCTCCCGAAAGCCGCCGTCACTCTTTCTGGCCCTCATGAAGCGGGTTTCTGCATCGAAAACCAGCCGGTATCCCAAGGAGCGTTGGAAGAACTCCCGGGCGGTGTCCATCTCGCCCATGGCCTGGGCCATGCGGGCGATGGTCCAATCATCGTACCCGTACTCCAGTGTTTTGGAGGCGCCCTCCTTCTCCAGATCGATGGGCACGTAGCCCAGCTTCAGGTAGTGGGCCAGACCACCGTAATGGGGGTTTCGGGCTGTGTGGGTCATGGCGGCCAGTGCCTCTACGGCGTTGAAGCTGCGCATGCCCTTGAGGTAGGCGTCGGCGATGACCGAGACGGCGTGGTAGCCGATCATGCACCAGGTCTCGTTGCCGTGAAAGGACCAGACAGGCAGGAGGTTCATGGCACTCTGGCGCTGATGGGCCAGCATGGACTGGATCATGTTGCCGTTGCGTTCGGGCTGCAGCAGGGTGAACAGGGGGTGCAGGGCCCGATAGGTATCCCAAAGGGAGAAGATGGTATAGTTGTCAAAACCTTCCGCCCGGTGGACCGCTCCGTCGAGTCCCCGGTAGCGGCGGTCGCTGTCCATGTAAATGACCGGGCTCAAAAAGGTGTGGTAGAGGGCAGTGTAGAGGATTTCCAGTTCCGTGTCGCTACCGGTAAAATCCACCTTGGACAACTCCGTCTGCCAGGCGGTTTCGGCTGCCTGAACCACCCGGTCGAAATCCCAGTGCAGAAGCTCGGACTCCAGATTGCCCCGGGCTCCATGCATGTCGACCCCGGAGATAGCCACCTTGACCAGAAGTGGTTCTTCGCTGGAGTCGAATTCGAAACAAGCCTTCATCTTTCTGCCCTTGGCCACAGGATAGTCCTCGAGGAGGGCACCTTTGACGCCGAAGCCTTTGTATTCCGGTTCGTCCTGGTTGATCAGTTGGTGGCGCACGATGGGCCGGGAGAACTTCATGGTGAAATACACCGCCCGGTCGGGAGCCCAACCGTGGCTGCGGCGGTAACCGGAAACGGTGTGCTCGTCCTCCACCCGGATTTCGGCCCAACTGACCTTGCCGTCGTAGTGATAGATAGAGTGAACCAAATCAAGCAATACTTTGGGCCTGACACCATTGGGGTAGCGATAGCGGTGTATGGCGGTGCGGGCAGTGGCGCTCAGTTCGACATGGATGCCGCTATCCAGCAGCCTAACTCCATAATATCCGGGCCGGGCGCTCTCTTGCCCATGACTGTAGCGGGAACGGTAGCCGCTCTTGGGTTGGTCGGCCGCGCCGGGATCGGCCCGCAGTTCGCCGTGAAAGGGCATGAGCAATACATCGCCCAGGTCGGAGTGTCCGGTGCCGCTGAAATGGGTGTGGGAAAAGCCGACAATGGTCGGATCTTCATAGCGGTAGCCCGCGCACCAGGGAAAGCCTTTGCGAAAGTTGTGCAGTTCGGTGTCCGGGCTGACCTGGATCATACCGAAAGGGACTGTAGCCCCGGGATAGGTGTGTCCTTCTCCTCCGCTGCCGATGAAGGGGTTGACCCAGTCGACGGCTTTTTTCTCGGCGCCATGTAGAGGGATCAATCCAGTCAGCATGAGTACGGCGAGTATACAGGTCGATAATTTCATTCATATCCTCGGGCGTTATAGGTATAACCAAAAGAGGCAAGTTGTTGGTAAAATTTAACACTTCAAGGATATAAGCACTTTACAATGGAGGCATCAATAAGAAAAGTCATTGATGTTCAAATTTCAAAACAGGAACGGCTTGGACAAGAACTCAAGGCGGCACGATTGCGGTTGATGGTTGTTTTTCAGTAGATCGTTCGATGACCGTACGAGGTCAACATGAGAGCCCGAGTTTTTTACGGCGGGATCGAATTTGAGCAAGCAAGTTGCCTGCGGCCGATATGGGATTGCTGTCGATGATCATATGACCACCCACCCATTGTCCGATCTCTTCTTTCAGCATGCTTTCAAATAGCGCACTACCCATGATGGGCAATACCATTCCAACATGCACAGGAAATCCCAAAGTAACTGCAGACAAGGCAATGGATACTGCTTTTTCGGTCGTCGGCTCGGGAATGGAGACCACTACCGGAATTTCATCCATATCCACCCCCAACCGTGATGCCAGCGCACAGGCCACATCCACCGCGCGTGCATTGTTGACACAAGAGCCCATATGCAATACCGGGGGCAAAGGCCCATCGATCCCACCCGCCTCTCCAAGGGTCTGCAATACAGACCTGAGTTTACCTCCGGCGGTTTTCAGGGCGGCTTGACCGGTAAGCAAACCGGATTTGGCGCACGCTCCTGCGCTACAGCCGGTCGTGACAACCAAAACATTCTCCTGGATCAATGTTCGCGCCAGCGTGAGAATGGAATGATCCTGGCGAACAAGAACATTGTTGCATCCCCCCAACAATGCAATACCCTGTATATTGCCCGCAGCCAATTGATCCAGAAGCGGCTGAAGTGGATCTTTTGCATTCAGGTTGCTCAGGGCGCTGACAATTGCTTCCATACTGAAACCTACCAGAGCCCGCTGACCTTCGGCAGGCAACATGATCCGCTCAGGTTTTCGATTGTGAAACGAAGCGATGGCAGCCTTGATAATTTTTTGAGCTTGTTTTTCTGGCTTTTTCAAGTCAAATTCGATGTGTTCGACATTTTTGTTTTCCGGCAGCCGCCCTACGGGCATGGTCGTAAATATCCTGGTATGATAGCAGGCCGCTGCTTCGGCGATACCAGGAGAAATGCACTGGTAGTCCACGGCGACTGCATCCAAGGCTCCGGTTTGGATGGCCAACTCCTGGGAAGCGAAATTGGCGGCCAGCGGAATACCATGGCGCAACAACAGCTCGTTGCCGGCGCAACACACTCCGATCACATTGATACCGCCCGGTGCACCGGCTCGAACCGCCATCGGGTTCATTTTCCGGGCTTCATCACAAATCACATCGCCGACCATGGGATTGTGTCCATGGACCGCCAAGTTGACCGCGTCGGCCCGAATGACCGACAACCCCGCCATGGTTTCGATCGGAGCAGGTGTACCGAACAAAATATCCGATACCTCTGTGGCTATGTGCATACCGGCAAGGTCGGCCATGGCGCAACGCATGGCCGAGAGCAAAAGTGATTTGGGGTTGGTATCCACGCCACTGCTCGATCTGTGCGCCAATTCAACAATGGGGCTGTAGAGATCCGAGGGCAAAACCCCGAGCTTATCCAGCTTGTTCTGCCGCTTGGCAGGCAATACATAATCCAACCAATTGCCGGACTGGTTTTTCCTTAATGGTATAAATTGATCCAACACCATCTCGGCCAGCTTGGCAGTCAGCTGCATCAGCGTGGTTTTAGAATCAGATCCACCCAATCTCTTTACCAGATAACGCAGCTTGTTCTCATCTGTAATCTTGTATGCCGACAGTTTCTGATTGCCGAGCTTCATGAGCACTTCGCTCAAGTGACGGGCATGCTCGACATGCGCCGAGGTACCGACCGCAACCATGCGGGCAAAATTTTTGGCTATCATGGTGGATGCCGACGCACCACATATCCCCGCCTTGCTTCCTTCACCAAAAGGATCGATACGACAAGGTCCTTGCAAGCAGGTATGGCAACAAACACCCAACTCACCGAACGCACACTGCGGCTGCATTTTTTCCGCCCGATCCCACATGGTTTCCACCGAATCACTCCGGGCCGACATCATCACAAAACGCACGCTGGGATCCGCGCTGCGACGCGAAGCTTCCGTAACGCTATCCCTTTCACGACATTGGCGCACCCAACTCGACACACCCAAAGAATCTCCATCCCGTAAGGTTCTAAATTGCATGCCTATACGGTACTTCTTTCGGCCTTTTATCAATATCGGCCGCGTATAGATGACACCGGCTTCAATATCAAATTCCGGCAGCGCCATGTTGGGAAGCCGAAATCGCAATCTAACTTGGCTGCCAGGCTCGAGAAATGTATCCGAGATGAAGGCGGCTCCTCCCAAATCAAGATCTCGAATGCTTCCCTCGATAGAACCATTTCCTTCGGGTCGCGCGGTCAAACATTCACAGGAGATATCCGATTCAACCCGCACGCGTCGTCGATTCGAGATCACCTCTTCTGCAATACCATCCCGAAGCTCGAAGCAACCCGCGTCGGGCTGGTCGATGGAAACCACCTCGCCGGTATAGCGAAAGCAAGAGGTGTTGACAAAATACAACACAGTAAGCATGTGCCCGAATTGTAGAAAATCACAGCGGTTGGGGCTGTTTATCAACCGATAATATATACTTTTCGGGCCGATCTCGACCACACAAGCGTCATACACGCCCATGACTTGGCCATCATGAACCATAACCTGAACCGACATACCTATATCAATCAAATTCTTCAACTCGTCCATGCTCTTTTCATACATCACGCCCACCGCCTTTTATTCCATATATAGCACACCCAATTTCTCGTGAAATCGATTCGCCATATGAATGGTTTTAGACGATCTTGAAAACACCCGTGGGACATACTCCGACACAAGCAGGTTCGGCAAGCTCTTGGCAACGATCGCAAAACAACGTGGTATGCATATCCTTTTCCAACAACATCGCACCAAACGGACAAGCCGAAGCACAGGCAAAATCCTCGCAACCCGCACATGCCTCCCGGTTTATTACAATGAGTTGACTCTCAGGATCTTTACAAATTGCGTTTCTTTCACATGCGCGGATGCACTGTGGGTATTTACAGTGCTTGCATTGAGCCGGGTTGGCTCGGGTACGCTGGCTGGGATTGACCCTGACCCTGGGACGAGGTTCGGGCGATTCTCTGAGGGCTCGAAATAGATCTTTTGATTCCGAATGAGCCAATGCACAATGGATCTCACATGACTTACATGCAAGACAGAGTTTCATATTCACGGATATCGTCCTCATGGATAGCACTCCCACTCGGTTACTTTCTCTCTCAACTCTATTTCCATCTCATTATGATTCGGCAAAACTCAGCGCCGTTTTGCGTACATTGGGTTTCTTGAATATCAATTTTTTCCTGGTAGCAGGTTTCCGATACCCGCTTCGCCATGGCCATGAGAAACTTGCACATTTTGTTGCTTGATCTGTATGCATATATCATTTCGTCGTCTTCGTCCTTCAAGATAATGATTTTCGAAGTTGGAAAGATATTCACCGAATCTCCATAAGCGGCGATCACCGGATACTGGGTGTGTATCGAAGGAACAATGCGAAACAGCTCTCTGGCGGTTTTGGATCTATCGAAGTAACCGGTAAATTTTTCCGATACCGCTCGAGCACTGAAATGACCAAACAGCTCTTCGGCATGAGCGCGGCGCTGACCGCATACCTCACACACTAGGTTGAACAACTCCTGAAACTCCGACTCCGGATAAATATGTCCATCATGATATGTTTTGTCACCCAAGCATTCCAACACGATCTTCCGGCTTTTCTCTCCACCCACTTGCTCGGCATAATCCATGAGAAAATTACAGATGAGACCCATCATGGTCGGACTCCTTACCCTACCCCATGCATGTTCGACAGCACCCTAACCTGCAAGATTACCCACTCTGCGGTGTTTCGTTTTTAGATCTCATTTTCGCCATACCATCTGCATGGCAAACCCATCCATCATACGAGATCGCAAAATATCTTTATTATACTTATAAGAACTATTTACTCATATTATCGCATGAGGAGTCAATCAAAAACGATGGTTTCACAAGAACAACGCGTTGAACAAGAGCTTGTACGTAGCAGGAGTGGAACCTCGGTATTGCGGATAAAATCCGAACAGTACCATTTGACCCTTGCCTTTACCAATCCAGATCATGGCGGGATTGCGCGAAAGCAGCTTTGGTTTTTCGATATAGCCTGAAAGCAAAATATCGTTTTCGGGAAAATGTGCGATCACCCTGCGATCCATATCCAAAGTTGGTACCGAGGTTTTCAAAACGGGCCGACCTCTGGAAAACACACCTATCTGCTCTCCCATACCCCAGGCAAGAGGATGGTCGGTCAGCAACTCAGCCCTCAACATGCTCCCCGGCACACGTAGACCGTTCTTCTTGAGATCTTTTGAAATGTCCCGAACCGGCAACCGAAAGGCATGCTCGGATTTGACCTTTTTGCCTGCATCCAGCTTGAGATCGCCCAAAAACAGCTCGGTGGATCCGGCCCATGACACCACCCGACCTCCGGCGTCTACAAACGCCATCAGTTTCGCCAACCCCTTCTCGCCCAGTCCTTTTTTGTACTCGGGAGGATAATCGATAGGATAATAATGCTCTTCTTTTTCCAATACGCCCTTGAGCAATATCTCCTTGGAAGCACTCGGAAATACAATCACGTCATAATTGCCCCGCAAGTTGATTTTTTCAAATTCTCCCGGACGAAGCACCTTATAGGGTATCTTATAGTCATCGAATACCCAACGGGTCCAACCGGCATCCATGTCATGCATATATGTCTCAACCAGTCCGATTTTAGGCAATTGAACATCACGTGAGGATAGGTTGAGCTTTTCTTCCAACAATAAAGGCGCGACCTCGATATCTCGGTATATCTGATTCATGAGATTTTCTTTTCCAGGGGCGGATTCAACCACGAAACTTCCTTTGGGCATTGTGTGTCCCGCATGCTGCCATGGTTGTGTCAACCTACTCACAGACAACTTGCCTTTGAGCGCAATAAAAGCCGCGCGATAACTCGCGTTGTCCCGAGCCGAAAAAACCATCGCCCGCGCTTTGGAAGGTTCGGCCGTCTTTTTTCCGGGATATTGATAAATCGTATTTAATTTCTCTATCCGAGACTCGAGATCTTCGTATCTTGTCATGATTTCAACGGCAGTCACTCCCATATGCAACGG
This sequence comes from Myxococcota bacterium, assembly GCA_041560255.1. GTDB lineage: Bacteria > Myxococcota > B64-G9 > B64-G9 > B64-G9 > JBFFBT01. The sequence goes on from JBFFBT010000027.1 coordinate 19,616, forward strand.
CAAAGACCAACTGGTAATATCGTATGGAAGGATGATTTTTCCTTGTGGTGTGTAGTGTCGTACCGGGTAAACCTGTCGTTCCATAACCTCCTTGATGAACGCGCGGTAGGGCTGTCGAAGCGGCACTACCACATCCTCGGCTTCGAACGATCTTGCGTCCAGCACGATCTGCTCCTTCAATCGGTATACCTCGATGCCATGCTCTTGCAGCAAGCGGACCAACCTCACGAATTCGCTTCGATCATGTTGCTTTTGGGGCATGAGGTAGTAGAAAGGCGCTTCAGTATAACCCCGGTTGGTTTCTCTCCGACACAAATCATTACGAAATCGCAATATTTCTGTCCGATAGCTCGCCGCCGTCTGGGCTAATGAATCCATCGAAGCGATTTCATACGCAACAATATCCGAAAGTCTCCACCAACCGCCCGGCCAAGGATCCGGCATATTGACGCTTTTTTTGTACTCTGCCAAACCTTTCCCATATACGGTCAACTCAGTGGGTTCGATAAACAGAGGCTTGGCGATCTTCACACTGGCGGCTTCGGTAAGCAGGCTGATGACGTTTTTCCAAGTCGAAGTTTCGGTCGATCCAGGCCAATAGTTGTCAAACATCCAATGGGTGGCAACCCCTTTCAAGCCTTTCTCGCCCATATCCTTGAGTAAATTGGCTCCAAAAACCGAGCACCACTCGATCAATCCATGGTCGGTGTTTTCCGAAATGGGATCATGATAAGGAGGCACAAAATACCTCGGGCTGGTGGTGCCCATTTGATGTTTTTGGACCAAAACCTGGGGGTACCATTGGGTGCTGAACAACTTGGAGACAACCCGGGTGTCCGACTGGGTAAGCGCCACAAAATCCCGGTTGTTATCATGCCCCACATATTTGTGGTAAACCCCCGGCATGGAGCAACCTTCATATTTTGTGTCCAGGTATTTGCGATAGTGGTTTACGATCATATCCATGCCATCCGGATTATGATTGGGAACAATCATCCAAACCACGTTGGCAAGCTGTTGGATGGATCTTTCATCCCCGGCGGTAACGAGCCTGTATGCATACAAAGGCAACATTTGACTCGGTCCAACCTCTCCCGAATGCATGGACATAGAAGCCATCACAAACACTCGACCCTTCTGTATCAGTTTTTCTCTTTCCGAATTCGACAAGACGGGATCGAGCGCGAGTTTTTTGTTAATCTGGCGCAGATTCTCCAAATCTGCAATATTTTGCTCCGAAGACAAAAACATCACATACATGTCTTTTCCCATTGGAGATTTGCCCACTTTGTGCATCTGCAACCGATCGGATCCGGAATCCAAGTGATTGAGATAATCAATCAAGCGTTGATAATCAAAAAGCTTGCGATCCGAACCAGGTTCAAATCCAAAATACTCCTTCGGAGTTTTGATTGATTGTGCAATTCCAACGGGCTTCTCAATAACCAAAAAAATCAACAACAAGGATAGAGAAAAAACCTGGTATGCCGCCTTCATGAGCGCTCCTTATTTTGTGAACACATGAATGAGAGTTAAAACATACTCACGATTTCATATTCAACCGAGCAAACTCCCAGTTGATTAAATGATCCAAAAAAGCCCCGATATAGTCCGCACGTCTATTTTGGTAATCCAAATAATAAGCATGTTCCCAAACATCCAGGGTCAACAAGGGAACCTGTCCGTGCGTGAGAGGAGTATCTGCATTGGATGTTCGTATTACTTTGAGCTTTCCTTTCTCCAAAATCAACCAGGCCCAACCCGACCCGAACTGGCTGCCGGCCGCCTCGGCAAAGGTTTGTTTCAATTGCGAAAGCGAGCCGAAATCAGACTTGATCCGCTCCAACAAATCACCCGTAGGCGCACCACCTCCCCGGGGTTTAAGGCTTTTCCAATAGAAGGCATGATTGAAGCTCTGTGCCGCGTTGTTGAACAATCCGGCCTTGTCGGGTTGGTTCGCGGTTTTTCTCACGATATCTTCCAAGCTCATCGAAGCATATGGCGTATTGGACACCGCTGAGTTGAGCTTGTCGAGGTAGCCTTTATGATGCTTGCCATAATGAAAATGTAAAGTTTTTGCAGAGATATGCGGTGCAAGACTTTTTACCGGATAGGGCAGTTTAGGAAGTGCAAACCCCAGGGCATCTTTCGTACTTTTTGTCTTGGCCAAGCTTGCAGGTACGGGTATAGCGCCTATCGCCATCAACAAGCCGCCGGCGGCCATTCCTTTCAAACACTGTCTCCTTCGAGGATCAAATTCGTTATCCCTGAGCATCGGTCTCTCTCCTTCGCACTTGGTTTAGACGAAACATACCCCACCATTTGAAGCTGTTCAACCATCGTCGACAAAAATAATGCACGAAACTCCTGGAGTGTGTCACCCAATATGTTTGTATACAAACTAAATTATTATTTGTTTAATCAAAAGATTGGATCGATTTTTTTCCAAAATCCGGACATCGGACCGAGCAATTCTGCAAAAAATGTCATAATGAATTGATATCACTTACATTAATAACTTTGACCTCGTTGTTTTTGTTAAAACTTTTTGCATCCCGGATTGAGTTGTTTTATTTTCTAGGGTAGCCTGCATGGCGATATCACTGGTTTGCCATGCAGAACGAAAACGATGTATTTGAAATTGAATTGATGGTAGGTAGCGCTTTTTGAATAACGAGGGTTTGATAAAGGGTTTTGTCATCCCGAATGGAAATCTGAATATGCGAAGAGGCGTGAATGGGCATTCGACAAGATGATTTCGATTCCGTCGGGGATCCAGTCGACCGAAGAGGCCGTAAGTTGTTTTTCTGGTCAATCGTATTGGGTCTTTGTCTCGGTATAGGTGGTTACGCAGTGTGTTCGGTCTTCTATACCCACATGAACACACCAACCCGGGTGGTGAATGATTTGCCGGCCATCGACATTGCAATCAGAAACAATCCGATGCATTTCGATCCTGCTCCAGTCGAACCGAAGGAAGACGAGGACGAACTTCTGCGTTTGAAGGGACCTACATTATCCAACCACGAAGTACGCAAGCTTTGGCCCGACATGAAAGATGAAGAGCTTTTGAGATTTTTAAATCAATACCCCCTGTTCGCAACGGCCGAGTATTATCTCTCACCGATATACCAACACAATGATAAAAAGCCCTATGTGGTTGGTTATGTTCGCTACGGCCATGAGGTGCGCGCAACCCAACCGATCGAGGCACCCGGTTGCACAACGGGAAAATGGCACCAGATTGTCGGCGGTGCATATGTTTGCTCCGAGGATGGATTTGAGATCACCGACAACCCCAAAGAACCGGACAACCGCTATACGACTCCAAAAATCGGCCGGGTGGTTCCGTTTTTGTACGCCAAAGCCAAAAAGGGCTCTCCTCGTTTCCAATACATCCCGACCCTGGAGCAGGAAAAGGTCATGGCCGTAGGAGATAAAAAACGTAGCGATGCTTTGGGTGTGGTGAAAGAATGGCTCAATGGCGCCTATTTCATTACGATCGACAAACTGGTCGAGCAAGACGACCGCAGTTACTTTCGCACCGCCATGGGCAACTACCTGCGCAAGGAAGATGTGGTTCCACTCGAACGCATCGAAATGCGCGGTGAGTTTCTCGATGCCGCCAGAAAACTGCCGATCGCCTTTGCATTCGGTCGTGAGAGAGCTTTATATTGCCTGAATGAAACCAAAAACCCCCAGGAGTGTGGAAAAGCCGAAAAACACGCCCGCCTCTATGTCGAAACCATCACGATAAAAGACGGTAAAACCTATATCGTGGGACCGGATGGGCAAGCGTTGCTACGCGATGAAATTCGACTGGCCGAAAAAATCGAACGTCCGAGCGGCATACCCGAAAACGCCAAATGGATCCATATCAACTTGGCCGAGCAAACCCTGGTAGCATATGAAAACGATCGCCCCGTCTTGGCCACGTTGGTCTCAAGCGGCCTGGATACCCACGCCACCCCTACCGGCACCTGGCAGATCGAACGACGTTATCTTACCAAAACCATGTCCGGGCCCGACCCTGATCACGGGGTATACGAAGTGGCCGAAGTACCCTGGACAATGTACTACTACGGCAATTACGCCATTCATGGGGCCTACTGGCACAACATGTTTGGAGAAAAGCGCAGCCACGGCTGCACCAACATCCCGCCTGCCGATGCCCGATGGTTGTTTCGCTGGATTGAGCCCAAGCTGCCGCGAGGTTGGTACGCCATGTTCAATCAGGAAAAAAGCTGGGTACATTTTACCAACTAAGTTCATATCTCTCAAACCCCTTTTCCTCCTACGAAAGATACACGCAGGTAGGCGGTTGGGAAGAAAAAACCTCGACTGATTGGTTGCATAGCCACATCAAGCCTGCTTATACTGGAACGGATGGAATCTCAAACCATAGCCAGAATTCGGCAACGCGGACGAAACATGAGCCTCACCGGAATCATCATCGCTCTTTCCGTCGGCGTGTTGCTTCCGGTCCTCTTGTCCACCACGGTGGGTATCGTCACTCTTGTGGTGGGAAAAAGCCAAAGCGCCATCGTAGTAGGTGTTCTGGTGATCTCTTTTACAACCACCGCCATCGGAAGCGCTGTGGCGGTCACCGTACTCTTGGGAAGAAGATCCCGTACGGCGAGATTGCAGGCCGACCTACTCGCCAATGTGACCCACGATCTCCACACGCCCTTGGCGGCTATACGTATGTACGCCCAAACTTTGAAAATGGGAAAGCTACAAAACAACCCGGAACAAATTGAAGCAAGCTTAAACACTATCATACGAGAGACCCAGTGGCTCGAGACCATGATCGACAGAGTGCTTACCTGGAGGGTAGCTACAAAAGATCGCTATCACCCCACCATGCAGACCGCGACCGTCGCCAAAGCCGTCGACGAAGCCGTTGCACGTTTTTTACGATTGGTGGAACCCAATGAGGTTGCGCTCGAATTCCGCAACGATACACAGATGCCGGTTTCCCACGATCATCTGGGATTGAGCTCCGCCGTGCTCAACTTGTTGATTAATGCTTACAAGTACACAAAAAGCGAAAAGAAAATAGCCATATCCACAACCGATCATCTCGACAACGTCATGATTGAAGTCAAGGACAACGGCATCGGCATCCCAAAGCATGAAATACATCGCATCTTCGAGCCATTCTATCGTACCGATCAAAGATTTAGAAGCCAATCCACCGGCGCCGGTTTGGGTTTGGCCATTGTCAATCATCTGGTCAAAACCCACCGGGGGCAGGTGGAAGTGGAGTCCACCGAGGGTCTTGGCAGTCGCTTTTCCATCATACTACCCAAAGCCAAGAGTATCGAGACACCTGCATGAGCGCATTCCAAGACAAACATCCCCAAAACACCCCGGAAACCATTTTAGTGATCGAGGATGATCGCTCGCTTCGATCCGGTTTGTCACTCAATTTCAAGCTACAGGGCTACCAGGTCATCACCGCGTCGGACGGGACCGAAGGCATGCAGAAAGCTTTCGATTTGAGGCCTGATCTGATTGTGCTCGATATCATGTTGCCTGGCTACAATGGATTGGAAATACTCTCAGAGCTTCGCGAACGGGGAGAAAATGTTATGATATTGGTGCTCTCATCCCGCGATACGTTGGAAAACAAAATCGAGGGATTCGAACTGGGCGCCGATGACTATCTCACCAAACCGTTTGAGCTACCCGAATTGTTGGCCCGGGTGGAAGCGATGTTGAGACGCAAAAGAAATCAACAAAACATCGAACCTTGCATCGAGTTCGGCCGTATCTGCATTCATCCGGCCGGTCGCAAAGTGTTTGTAGGTGAGGATCAAATCGAGCTTTCGGCCAAGGAGTTCGACCTGCTCTGCCTGCTGGCCCGCTCACCCAATATTGCATTCAAGCGCAACGAGATTCTGGATCGAGTCTGGGGATATGACTTCGACGGCACCACCCGCACGGTCGACAACTTCATTCTTTCTCTCAGACAAAAACTCGAATCCGATCCATCTCAACCTCGACACATCAAAACCGTACGGCAGGTCGGATACCGTCTCGAGCCTTGATAGTTGAATCCGTAACCTGAAGGAGATATTTTATGTCCAAGGCATTTGTCAACGAGGATCAAGCTTCCGAATACGATCCAGCACAGAAGGAGCCGGTGTTTTCGGATGCACCCCGGCACATCACACCGGAAGGCTTCAAACGGCTTTCAGCTGAGCTGGATCATCTTTGGAGGGTCGAACGCACCAAAGTCACCGCCTCGGTGGCCGCAGCCGCAGCCGAAGGAGATCGCTCGGAAAACGCCGAATACATCTATGGTAAAAAACGGCTTCGAGAAATCGATGGACGTATTCGCTATTTGTCCAAACTTCTGGATAAGCTCACGGTGGTCGAGCCCCGCACCGAGGGTGATAGAGTATATTTTGGAGCCTGGGTTACGATCGAGGACGAAGATGGTCAGGCGAACACCTACCGTTTGGTCGGCCCGGACGAGTCGGACTCAAAAATAGGTTATATCAGCTCGCATTCTCCCGTGGCCCGGGCCCTTTTGGGTAAGGCTGTAGGTGATTTCGTCACCATCCACAGACCCAAAGGCCCTACGGTTGTCGAGATCATCTGCATCGACTACCAACCTCCAGGCAGATAACGCAATCATCCTATCGAGGCGTCCGGCCCTCTATTTGACTTCGGCTGCAACCGGAACTAACCTATACAATAATGTGATCCCCGATATCCTTTGCATACTGAAAGTTACGTCCGTCGTGCTGATCCCGATAGGGTTTTGGATCGGATACATATACTACAAAGATCGCCACCAACCCGAGCCGATCAAAACCCTGGGATTTGCCTACCTACTCGGATTGTTATCGGCTTTTTTGGCCCTGGGGCTCTTCGCCCTCGTAGACCACCTGTTGGAGATTGATCCGATTTATCTCATCAAATATGATCGATCCGGCTTTTTTCTGTATGCGGTGGGCGTTATCGGTGTTATCGAAGAGGGCGCAAAGTTCTTGCCTTTTGCTCTGGTATGCATACGCTTGAAAGACTTCAACGAGGCCATAGACGGCGTGGTTTACGCCTCCATGATCGCTCTCGGATTTGCCAGTGTTGAAAACCTGCAAAACCTCTATTATCTTTCCGGTCTCATTTTCTATCTGCACGCCTTGGTATCGCCGCTGGTCCATTGTGTATTTTCTGCAATATGGGGATTGACTTATTCTTGGGCCGCATTTCGATCCACCAAACTGGTATGGTTCAAAACCGGCATGGCGCTCATCGCAGGCATTGTCATACATGGGTTATATGATTATCTCTCCACCGATCCCGAGATGAAAGCTCTTTCCGCCCTCGTCATTTTTTTGGTTTGGTTGCTGGGACTTTTTCTAATCGATCGTCTGCGCCCGAAACCCCCGCCGACCAGTCAAGCTCTTGCCGAGGATCCGACCGTTGGATCGAATGAATAAGATCCAGCGTCAACCTGGAGTCGTGCAGGCTCTATTTCACCGAACCTATCTTTCGGGCTTCAACATAGAAACGTTTTTCCCAGGCTTCGCCCATTGAAAAAGTTTTTCGCGGTAATGCACCGTCCAAAATCACGGTCTTGAACAAATCTTCTTTTTTCATGGCAGGCAGGTAGACACCCAAGTTTCGGGATTTCATCCCCAATTGGCAAACCGAGTCTGTACCGTGCACATAATCTATCTCTCTGACTTTCCCTTCGGAAACGAGTTTGTCCAGCAAGCCTTGAATGGTTCCCACCGGCAGGTTTGATTCGGGTTGGTGCACTGCCAACATCCGGAATCCATCGGCATCAATGAGCCCGACTTCGTGTGTGGGACCGGTTTGCTCGTCAATCCGTCTCTGCATGTCATCTAATCCATGAGCTTTGTCAAGATCAACCCCCGCCTTGAAATGAGATCTACATTCGGCGTCGAAGTCGACTCCCGAGGACAACTCAAACAATACCCTGTGAATGGGTTCGAAAACCAAAGCTTCGTCATGCAGGTTGGTGAGCTCGACCAATGCATAGCGCAACGGCGATTGCATGATTGCGGCTTTGTCCGCGGCTTTTTCCTTGGCATTTTCCCAAATGGTTTTTGCCGTAGCCAACGAGTGATTTCCGTCCCCCATGGCGTAAAGCAAGACCGGTGTCGATGCCGGTAGATCATATTTTTTTACAAAACCCGCCGTATCCGCCAGGCTCTTGAGACCTTCGATAACGCCTTGCTCCATTCCGGAGTCTTGTACTCGGTATCCGGTCAGGTGTCCCGAACCCAGCATGAGCTCAAAATCATAAATTTTGGAGAGCTTGTCTTTCGACCCTGCCAACCTTCCAACCACCCGATCTTCGGGGTCATCAATCAATACCATGATATGCGGCAACTCCACCAAAGCGCCTTCTCTGATTTTCACTCTGGGTGGAATACGATCTAAAATGGTGCCCTCGGTCGCCCGTATCAAGCTGCTGGAGCCTTTTCGAAAATCGTACTGTTCCAAATCCAGACACACCATGATTCCTTTTCTGACCCTCTCACCCACGGTTCTTTCGAGATATACAAATCCCGAGATAGGTTCGAATAGGTCTTTTTTCATATAGTCAGCCATATTGGCGCGAATCCGAGAAATCCTTTCGTCCTTGTCCCCGGCGTTGAGATACACTTCGGGGTAGACCAAATTGAGGGTAGACGGCTCATCTCCCACTTCTTGCCGGACTTTCTGCCAATATTCCGGCTCTGAAGTATACTGATCGCACGCTATCACGGCCCACTTGGTCATATCGATGCCTCTTCGGGGCAAAAGTATTTCGGGAACTCCGATACAAATCGATTCGTAGGTTTTCATGCCTCACCCTCTTGTTATAAATATGCCGTTATGACAGCCTTAGGCTGCCGATCGCCTTCCCGAGAGGCCGATTCCACAGGTTTATGTTCATGCGCAGCCTCCCATGGACATACCAAATGCGGGAAAATAGAAGCACACGAAACCTCTCTCTGTCAACCTCATAAACAGGCGTATTGTCGAAGCAACCAATTGCTCATAGGGTGCTTTTCACCCACCTTAAATTACGCCGATCCAATATGGATTTGCAGAACACAGGTGAAACTCCACATTAGGTGTAATTTATGGTATCCCGCCAAAACAGTTGCAGAAACGGGGAGTAGAATCGACGGTTTCTTTATTGTTTCTTGTGTCTCTTACAAAAGTGATCAAAAAAGAAGAGATTGTAAGGGTTCACACCGGGGTGAACGCTTACAAAAAATTCTCAATATAGTATAAAAATGTCGGCTCTTGGCTTGGCAAACATATAGGCTCCATGCTATGGCTTTGGATTTTGTGGTTGTGATTCATGAAGGAGAAATAATTATGGGTGGATTTTTCGCAGTCGTCTCCAACTCCGATTGTGTCGACGAAGTTTTTTTCGGGACAGACTATCATTCCCATTTGGGAACCATCCGCGGCGGGATCGCTACGGTGGGACCTAACGGGTTTTATCGCACCATCCACGATATCACGGTGTCGCAGTTTCGTTCAAAATTTCAAGACG
>JBFFBT010000028.1:0-29087 GCA_041560255.1 Myxococcota bacterium
CCGGACAATATGCCCGGTGGTTGCAATCGTTGGGCGTTGATACGCGGGTCGACACCATCACTCGATTTCATGGAGCCCTCGCGGTGGTGTTGGGCGCCAAGCAATGGCAAAGGGATCGGCCTCAATTTTGGATGGATAAAGATCGCTATCTGCCACTCAGGCTCATGGTGCGTGACGGGGGTGGTCTTTTGGATATCAGGTGGATTGGTTGGGGGAGCCGAACAGGTGGTGATTGGTTTCCTGAGAGGCTGGAGATCGAGAGAGACGGTAAATTGCTTCATCAATGTGTAATAGAGCAGGTCGCTTCGACTGCTGCGGTGACGGATTCGCTGTTCAAGATTTAATTTTCTCTGATGATCAAAAAATTGATGGTTCCGGCTTGAAGCCGGGCCGAAAGGTACATATGTTTAACCCTTGAGGGATGTTTTCTGGTTCAGGAGGCGCGTATGTCGGATAACGAGTTGTTGGTGGATCTCGAGCACAAAAATGATTTTCAGTTCGAAGTTGATTTTCACCAAGAGGGTGTCGGTCCGCTTGTGATGGACGAACCGAAACCTCTGGGGGAGGGACGAGGCCCCAATGCGTCCGAGTTGTTGGCCGCGGCGATCGGCAATTGCTTGAGCTCGAGTGCCGTTTTTTGCTTTCAAAAGGCCAAAGTCGAAGTCAAAGGGTTGCATACCACCGTAAGGGTTGCTTACACACGAAACGAACGAGGCAGATTGCGTATCGGCGAAATCAAAGTCGGAATGGAGCTTAGGGTCAAGCCTGAGGACGAGCCGCGGGTTTTTCGCTGCTTGGAGCTGTTTGAGGACTACTGTGTCGTGACCCAGAGCGTAAGGGATGGATTAAATGTAAAGGTGGATGTCAAACCCGTAACCGAAGAGAGTGAATAACCAAAACATACTCCTGCATGCCGGTAGGCGGCCGCTTTCATGTCGGATGACAAACAACAACCGCAGGTTTGTTATGAGCAAGAGTTGCAAACCCTTCGAAAGTTGCAAAGCGGAAGGGATCGGCCCGAAGGTTTGAAACCGTTTGACGTCCTGGTGCAAGAAGGCCTCCGGGCCAAAGAGCTACAGGCCGCAAAACAACCCGTGGTCGCCTATTGGTGCAATTTTGTTCCGGACGAGCTGGTATTGGCCGCGGGCGCCATACCTGTTAGGTTGGATACGGGTTGCCTCGGGTTGCATCAAGCCGGCCAACAGCTCGTACCTTATGATACCTGCTGTCTCGTCAGAGCCGATGCCGGTGCCGTGCTGCAGTCGGTTTGGCAGGTGGCGTATGCGGATATGATTGTGACGCCCACGTCTTGCGACGGCAAGAAAAAACTCGCGTCCATTCTTTCAAAGGATCGCCAGGTGCATGTGCTCAACCTGCCTCCTTTTGATCGCGACGAACGATGGGTGTCCTCATGGCTTTCCGAAATTTTCAGGTTGAAGGACCGACTTGAAAAGCTAACCGGTAAGCGGATTACCAGACGCAGGCTTCAAGACGCCGTCCAGCTCGTCAACCAGCGTACCCGGGTGTTACGCCGGTTGAACTTCCTGAGGAGTCACGCCCGTCTGCCCATTTCGGGCGCGGATGCGTTTTTCGTCATGCAGGCGAGCTTTACGGCTGATTGCGGCTGGTGGATTGAAAAAGGTCAAAATTTACTCGAAGAGCTCGAAGATCGACTTGCCCAGGGCCTAGGGATTCAGCCGAAGGCCCGCATTCTCGTCACCGGTTCGCCCATTTTATGGCCGGACTACAGGTGGTTGTTTCTTTTGGCCGAAGCCGGGGCCGAAGTGGTTGCGGATGAGATGTGCTCGGCTACCCAGAGGCTTTACAATCCGGTGGTGGTCGATGAGCGAACCTTGGATGGGTTGATGCAGGCCTGTGCCGAAAGGGTGCTGCTGCCGAGCACGTGTCCGTGCTTTACGGACTCGGATGGACGATTCGACCGACTCTATGAGCTCATCGACGCCTACAAAATCGACGGAGTGGTAAGCCATACACTTCGGCTCTGCCAGTTGTATGACGCCGATTCTTTGGATCTGGTCGCCGGGCTCAAGAAAAAAGGCGTCCCGGTGTTGCAGTTGCAAACCGAAATGGGGCCTCAGGACGACGGGCGGTTGCGAAACCGCATCGATGCCTTTGTAGAAATCCTGCGTCCGGATTGAGCTTGTACGAGGTATGCATCACTCGAAGAAGTATCTTGCCGCATGCAAAGAAACGTTTTACACTAAGACGAAACATATCCAAGCGATAACGTAATTTTTCGAAAGGAGAATCCGACATGCCGATATCCTTGCGGGCAGTGAGTGTGTTTGTGGTGGGTTTGATAATCTATGCCGATATCGCCTCGGCCGGCTCGGAGTGCAAGCCTGCCTGCCGATCGGGTTTTGTGTGTATTGATGGTCAGTGCGTCTCGGAGTGTAATCCTCCCTGCAGCGGTGATCGGCAGTGTCGCGGGGGCGAATGTGTCCGGGTTGCAACCGCTTCCGACACAGGTTCGGAAACCACCCCCGGAAAACATAGCTGGAATCTGGGCGCCAAGACCGGTTTGTTGTTTCCCGGTACGGTATACATTGATGATGTTGAAGCAGACACGGAGCTTGGTTTTATGCTGGGATCCTACATCGACGCGTTGGTCATACCCAAGTTGTCGATCGGCGGGTATGTGGATTTCTTTTACACTACCGCCGAATACTCCGGTGACTCGGCCACGGTGTTCAGCCTGGGAGCCACCCTCAAGGGCCGTTTTCAGATCGCAGAAATGTTCGAGCTCAGACCGGGAATCGCTCTGGGTTACAACTACTCCTCGGTCGAGGGTCTCGATGACGGCGCCAACGGGTTCAACATCGCCGCCAAGCTCGAAGCGGCCGTACCGGTCAAGGAAAATATCAATGTTTTGGTCGAGTTGAGCTTTCTTTCCCAACCGGCCGGTGGTACCGGGGATTTGGATGTTACCTGGACGCCGATCTTTTTCCTGGCAGCAGGCATCGAGTACGCAGATTGAGCGCAAAGAGTATGAGGAAAGCGTTCACCTGGGGTAGCGGTGAATCTTTCGATTTCTGCGAAACTCTTAGGGTTTACAAGCAATCAAAAATCGATTGCCTATAGGTCCTGCTCAGACAAGCTCAAGAGCCACCGCTACCCCAGGTGAACGCATACAGAATAAGGGTTTTTCGTAACTCTCCCGCGATCATCCCGTGATGTGGTTTTGCACCAACACCTCGCGAGGGCGAGAGCCGTCCGGGGGACCTACGATACCTTCTCGCTCCATCCGCTCGATCAGGCGGGCCGCTCGATTGTACCCGATTCGAAGCTTTCTTTGTATCATGGAGGTCGAGGCCTGTCCCATCTCGGCGACGATTTGTACCGCCAGATCGTACAGCTCGTCCTGGTCCTCGTCCTCCAGCAGCTCTTTCTCTTCTTCTTCCAGCGCATGGGCCAGGATGGACTCGTCGAATACGGGTTGCGCTTGGGCCTTCAAGTGATCGACCACCCGCATGATCTCTTCTTCGGTAATCAGGGCTCCATGGATGCGTTCGATGACCGAGGTTGTAGGGGGATGAAACAACATGTCGCCGTTTCCCAAGAGGGTTTCCGCTCCGTTTTGATCCAGGATGGTTCTCGAGTCGGTCTTGGACGCCACCCTGAAAGAAATACGCGCCGGCAGGTTGGCTTTGATGAGTCCCGTGATGACGTTGACCGAAGGCCGTTGGGTGGCGATGATGAGGTGAATACCGGCGGCCCTGGCTTTTTGGGCGATGCGCGCGATGGCGGTCTCCACTTCTCTTCCCGACGACATCATCAAATCGGCCAGCTCATCGATGACAATGACGATGTGGGGGAGTTTTTGAAGGTTTTCTCTCACGCCCTCGTCTTCTTGGGATTCCGCCGCTTCGGCAAGAGGTGCATCGCCGATTTCGATGGGTTCGAAATCCTCGTCTTCGAGCTCGGGATCCGCTGTCGAGGCGCCCGCGGTCTTGTCGATGATCATCACTTTTTTCATGGCTGGTTGGCCCGCGGCCGCTTCTGCGGGTTGGGACTCTACGGATTTGTTTTCTTGCAGCTCCACTTTTTTATTGTAACCGTCTAATGATCGCACTCCGGCCGTATAGAGAATACGAATGCGCCGCTCCATTTCGCTCACCGCCCACTGCAAGGCTGCCTGAGCCTTGCGCGGATCGGTCACCACCGGCAGCAGCAAATGGGGGATGTCTTGATAAAGGCTTAGCTCCAGCACCTTCGGATCCACCATGATAAACTTGACGTCTTCGGGGGTTGCCCGATAGAGGATGCTGGTGATCATGGTGTTGAGGGCTACGCTCTTGCCCGTACCGGTCGCGCCTGCCACCAAAAGATGCGGCATTTTATTGAGATCGGCGATGTAGGCGTTTCCCTCGATATCTTTTCCGAGGGCCAACGCGAGCTTGGAGCGGGATCGTTGAAATTTGGCGTGACCGATGATCTCTTTCGAGTACACGGTTTGGCGATCTTTGTTGGAGACTTCGATGCCGACCACCGGTCGTCCCGGGATGGGCGCAATGATACGCACGCTCATCGCCCCAAGAGCCAGCGCCAGATCGTTGGACAGTCCGGCTATCTTGCTCACTTTGATACCCGGGGCCGGAGCGTACTCGTACATGGTCACGACCGGTCCCGGCATGATCTTGGTCACCTTGCCCTGCACGCCGTAATCGGCAAGTTTTTGCTCGAGAGTACGGGCGTATTTTCGAAGTTGCTCTTCCTCGACGACGGTTTCGGTTTGTTGTTGCTCGTTGAGAAAATCCAGATCGGGGAGCTTGAAGTCTTGATATTTATATACCGGAGACTGAGGAGGCTCTTCGGTGTCATGTCTGGTTTCGTTGGGTTTGTTTTTCGGGATGACGATCTCGGGCTCGTGGGAACGATCGATGCCTCCGAACGACCATCTGGAAGATTTCGGTCCTTCTTCAATGCCGTGCTTGGCTCCGATTTCGTCCGTGTCCACCACCAAAAGGGGCTCTCTTCGTCCGATACCGGAGGTGACCGAAGACAACCCGGCTTCCTTCTGAATACCGGGATGTCTGGGTGGATGGCTTGCTGTGGGCACAACGATCTCGGGTTCTTGTGGATTGCGTCGCGGGGCCGCGGGTTGCTTGGGGTCTCGGGTGGATTTCGACGTGGATTCCTTGGGTTGAAACGAAAACGATTTCAACTCGGAGAAAGCTTTTATCCCGATGACTTTCAAAGCCCGCGCGGTTTTCTGAATGCCGCGGCCCGCCCAGGTAATGGTTCTCAAGGGGCTGAATCCGGTCACACCGATCAAGGCAAGCAACAAACCCGCCGAGACCAACACCAGGGTGCCGATTCTTGAAAACAAGGAAGTAAGCAGGGCTACCGAGTACTCGCCCACGATGCCCCCGGGCGGCCGGCCCATGACGTGGCGACCCTCTACGGCCAGATGGCACATGGTGGTGCCCAGCAGGCAAAAAGCCAGATATCCAAATAATTTTTTTGGATTCAAAGAGATGCCGGCTCGAGTAAACGCCAGCACTCCTGCCCAGAGCAATGCCGCTACCAAGATAAAAGAGCCCAACCCCAAGCTGGAAAGCAATGCATTGGCTAGTTGCGCCCCTACATAACCCATGAGGTTGTCCGATTCGTATTCCAAGCCGCCGAACACCGGATCGATCGGAGAAAAGGATGCCAAAGACATGGTTACAAAAACCGCTGCCAGCAGAAACACCACACCCATCATTTCGTGTTGGTTGCTCAGCTCGAGAGAGGTTTGGGGTTTATCGGTACGTATCTTGTTTTTTTTCCGGTTCATATTTACTCACCACAAATTTCAGGATCTTATGATGGTGATACCAGTCTAAGATCGATGTATTCATCTGTCAATAAATCGTATACATTATCCTACATCGGTTATCCGGCTGAATAAAAAAGTGTTTTTTATCCGTGAAGACGTTTCAGGCGGCCCGGTTCAACCAAGACCATGATTGTACGCATTTTCGCCACCGAAACCAAGCCCGGCGAAGCGCCTTTTATGCTGTGGACGTGTTTTGCCTTGGTGTAGATGATCTCGGTTTTGTCTCCTCCCTTGGCGCCGGAGGCTTCGGCGGCCAGGGTTGCTGCGTCCAACAAGGTCTGTTCGTCCAGTTGTTGACCGCCGCCGAGGCGTACGACGACATGGGCGCCCGGTTTTTCGCTCGCATGCAGCCATAGGTCTTCTCCCCTGGCCACGCGAAAGGTCAAGGCATGGTTGTCTCTGGCGCTGCGACCTACGAAAATTTGAAGGCCTTTTTCCGAGCGGTAGGTTTTGTAGGGTAGCCGGGGTTGGTCTGGCCCGCCTACCGGACGCCTGCCGGATGTTTTACCTTTCGAAATTTCATTGCGCACAAGCTCCAACTCTTTGAGAGTGGAGACATTTTGCAGTCGGGCTTGCAAGGCACAAAGCCTGTCCGCTTGACGATCGACCTGTTCGAGCCTCGCTTGTATTTGATCTTTTGCGGCCTGCAGTCTGCGGGAGCGTTTGAACATTTTTTGCATGTTCTCGATGGGGGTATAAGCGCTGTCGAGAACTACGGCGACGGGATCCGCGTCTGGGTCAAAAGGATGGTTTAATACGATTTTTTGCTGATTTCTTGGGATCGAACCGAGGTTGGATTTTATCGCTTGGGCCTGGAGATGCAACTTGGAGGCTTCGAGCGCGTTTTGCAGGTCTTTTCGCATTTTTTGGATCTTACGCGATAGTTGGTCCTGTTGTTTTCGGATTTGTTTCTCAACTTGATGCTTACTTTCCGCTACATCATCGTCGTGTTGCGTCGTGGTGTAGTGTTTCTCCACCGCTTGGTTGGATGCCAGGTTGTCAGGATCGGGGGGTGGAAATCTGGATGTCATGTGCGCATCGATCGCTTTGGATACGGGTAGGTTCGCCAGGCTGCCGGGTTTGAAACTTCCGAGGGCCGAAAAAACGACCCGGTCTTCTGCGTCCAGTAAGACCAAGTGGCCGACCTTGTCAAAAAAAGTTGCCAAAACAGTTCTATGGGGTCGTTTCGGGGTTTTTGTAAAATGCAGGCGGATGACCCTGTCATGGGTGTCCTGCTCGATCCCGGATAGTATCATGCCTTCGATTTCTTTACGCATTTTCATAATCCAGGCGGGCGGTGAAGCCATGGAGGGTTGTTTGGCCGAGACGAGATGCAGGCGGGTTTGTTTGGGGGTCAGATCCAGGAATACGATCAGTTTTTTCCCCTGGTGCGGCTTGAAGACGAGTTGGCAAGACGTTTTTGTGTAGGAGTGCACCCGGAGCAAGCGGGAAGGAACGAGCCGGGCGGCGAGCTCCGAGACGACGGCTTCGATTTCGAGGTGGTTGAGGCTCATGGGGGCTACCGTGGATTAATGCGTTTACCTGATCAGGGTTCGGGCCACCGTCACCGCGTCGACGGTCGCGGCGCCTGCTTGGTAGAGCGCATCCGCGCAGGCCGCCAGCGTGGATCCGGTGGTTACCACATCGTCGATCAAACAGCATCTTTTTTTGAAAAATGCTTCTTTCCGGGTGGTTTTAAAAGAGCCCATCAAATTGGAACGGCGTTTTTTTCGATCCGCAAGTGCGTGTTGCGCAACGGTTTTTCTGTGTTTTCTGAGATTTTTGTCTATGCTTTGAAGACCCGCCAGCTCGGACAGCGCCGAAGCAATGAGTGAGGCTTGGTTGAATCCTCTTCGGCGAAGTCGATCTTGGTGTAAGGGTACCGGCACCAATACATCGTAATGACGCAACTCGATATCCTGCAGCCTGCATGCAGCGATCATGCGGGCAAACATGGTCGCAAGATAGGTCTTTCCTCCAAGTTTCAAGGCAATGACCGCCTCTTTGCCGAGTCCTGCAAACGCCAGCACAGAACGTATCTTGATGTTTATATCTCCTTGCGCCGAACAGCTCATACAACGTTTTACGCCGGCTACCGGGTGGCCGCAAACCTCACAAACCGGCTGCTCGAGGTACTCGAGCCTTTGCATGCATTCCCGGCAGATGGCCCTTTCGTCCTCGATCAACAAGGCTTTACATAGACAACAGGTCGCAGGAATGAACAGATCGACGAGACCATAAACAGCCTCCACAATGCTGTTTTTCAGACCGCTTCCTCGCAGGCCAATTGCTCGGCGTCTATCCACAGCCCATCCAGATCATAGTATTCTCGGAAAGTTTCCTGAAAAATATGAACGACGACATCTCCATAGTCCAAGAGGACCCATTGTCCTGTGTCTTGGCCTTCGATGCCGATCGGCTTGACTTTTAATTTTTTCATCTGCTCACTCATGTGACCGGTCAATGCCCGGGCGTGCCGATCACTTGTGGCTGTCAATATGAGGATATAATCCGTGTAACTTGTCAGGCGCATGACCTCGAGCAGCCGAGGCTCGCGGGCTTTTTTCTCGACAGCCAACGAGAATAGATTCTTGGCAAGTGTTATGGATTCGATGCTGAACCTCCTGCTCATTTTTCGTTCTCGGATTTGGTTTCAGGTCGGTCCGAGGCTTTCTTGGATGCCGCCAGCTTGGCTGTATACCCTTTACCGAAAAGAATGTCCAGAGGTTTGGTTTCGGTTTGAATACGCTCAGGTACGGGTTGCACTTCGGTGTTCGAAGGGGTTGGAATCGAAGGTGGATTTCCAAATCCGTCTTTCAAGATTTTTGCCCATACATGCAGTGTTACGGTTTGGGAGATCCACTGGGGCGTATCCATCGATACGGGGATTTCCGGAGCGTCAGGGTCCGGTTCGTTTTGTGGCAGGCTTGTGTTGAATTGCCATTGGCCCGTCAGCTCGGCTGCCAAAATCACGCCCGTCTGTGCGTCCAACACCAGGCTTCCCTTGACTTGCCAGGGCTTGGCCTTGTCGCGCCACTTGTCCTGGTAGCTCTTGGTCGGCTCGATAGGATAGATATATTTGGTAATTCCCTCAGGTAGTTGCGGAGGCTCAAGGGTTCCGGGGAGGCGGGGGTTGCCGGGGGTCAGACCGATTGAATACCGATAGGCATTGCGCCCATAATGGTTGGTCGAACCCAGCTTGCTCGTATTGAGCCTTCCCCGAAATAACTTGTATACAGCGGCCCAGCCCGAATAGGCCTGCTCTCTCCATTTTAAATGATCTTCCGCCAACCTCGATCGCAGGTGGTATGGCCCGTAGCGGTCGCGAACATAGAACTGACCGTTGGAGAAAACGATTCCGTAGCCCTGACCCTTGTCGTTTTCCACTTCGACCCTAAAGTCACCGTTGCGGGCCAACAGGATGGAGGAGTCTTCTCGCAGGGACACTTGGTGCCGGGGGCCCTCGAAACGAAAATGGATCTTGGAGTGATAACGGTGGGCTCCAAGTAGATTGGCCACCCGCGAAAAAGATGCCATGTGGATGGCATCGGCCGCGGACGTATCTTTTGAAATCAGCGAGGGATCCAGACCGTTTTCATTTTCAACGGGGGCGGTGTCGGGTGTGTCCATAAACCGTTCGAGCTGGGCGGCGGTTTTTTCCCTGCAGCCCGAACCGAACACAACAGTGAGAAGAACAAAAAAGAGTGCTTTCGGCATCATGATGGTAAGGTAGGGTTTCGTATCACGTTTCCTTTTTTGGTTTTCCGGCCGATCCACTACTCGGCGAGCTCCGGCGTCCATATTTGCTTTTCGGTCGGGTTCTTTCGCCCTGGATCGCCAAGCCTTAAGCTCTAGATTGCTACAATGTCGTCTCTTGGTCAAGTACATGGTGCTATGGCTCACTTCTCGACTCAACCGGCGTCCAATACTGCGTCTTGGTACATATACAGAGCCGGGGTTCCTCCGGTGTGGACAAACATGACGTTTTCAGTTTGTTTGAATACGCCCTTTCGGGAAAGATCGATGAGGCCCGCCAGGGCTTTTCCGGTGTAAATCGGATCAACCAAGATTCCTTCTGTTCTGGCCAGTATACGCACTGCTTCGGCCATTTGGGCGGTGGGCAGTGAGTATCCCGGTCCTACATAGTTATCATGACAACGAATGCGTTCTTTGGGAATGTCCTGCGGTAACTCAAGAAATTCGGCCGTCCGGCATACAAGCTCTCCCACCAGCTCTTCTTGTTCTTGCTTGTTGCGGCTTACGTTGATGCCCTCGACGTTGATGTTCGAATGGGCCGCAAACAAGCCGCAGACCAATCCACTGTGGGTGCCTCCGCTGCCGCTTGCCACCACCAGGTGATCGATCGATAAACCCAACTCGAAGATTTGGGACAAAAGCTCCTGGGCACAGGCCACATAACCGCAGGCTCCCAACGGAGTGGACCCGCCCACGGGTATGATGTAGGCTTTACGTCCTTTTTCGGCAAGCTCATCGGCCAGTTGTTGCATGGTGTGTGCGGGATTCTCTTTGGCCGTGACGACTTTGATCTTTTCGGCTCCCAAGAGCTCGTAGAGAAAGTTGTTGCCGCCGGCTCGTTTATCGTAAGACCCGGGCACCCTTTCCTGGAGCACCAGCTGACAGTTGAGCCCTTCTTTTCTGGCGGCCGCCAGGGTAAGCCGGCAATGGTTGGACTGCACCGCGCCGCAGGTAATCAACGTGTCGGCATTTTGATTGAGGGCTTCTGCAACCAGAAACTCGAGCTTACGGGTTTTGCTGCCGCCGCCGGCCAAACCCAGCAGGTCGTCTCTTTTGATGTAGACCGTGGGGCCCGAGACGGCTTTTGAAAACCGTTCGAGTTTTTCGATCGGCGGGGTTGAATGTGTGTAGCGTCTTCTGGGGAGCTTTGAAAGGTTCATGTAGGTTCTCCTTGATTCATTTCGATTTTTTCCGGTATGCCGGGTCCGGTTCTTTCGATCCGTGGCGCATGCGCTCCAAAAGATTGGCAACCAGGATGCTCAAGTAATGAGCGTCGCGATTGGAGGGTTGGATTTTGACGGCGTGTAGGATGTGCCGGTAGGCTTTTTGGACCTTGACCCGGTTCCAAGTCAAGTATCCGATGGTCAACAACACCCGGGCGTGTTCGAGCCGGGCGGCGACATTTTCCGGTCTGAGCTCGACGGCATTTTCCAGCAACCGATCGGCTCTTGTATATTCTCCGGATTTGATGAGGGCTTTCCCCTGATGAAGCAACTTGTAAAAACGTTTTTCCGTGTTTTTATCGATCTCGGGGCGGTAGGTTCCGACTGCGAAAGACCGAGGGACCGACATCTTGGGTTTCCAGGCAGGTGAAGCCTGAGACGATATCGTCCAGGCGGCCGCCAGTACCGCGGCGGAAAGTCGGATTGAGCTTAATCGGTCCGTCCTCATGGAGACCTTTTTAACATAGGAACCGGCGTGGGTAAAAATAGAAAGTCACATCGGATTGGATAAATACGGTTTTGTATGGATGGCGGTAAGTAGAAGATACGAACATGGATGCTGCAAACGTATGTCATATATCAATTTTGGATAAGAATGACCTTTATCGAGTCAGTGAGCTTGACGGCGTAGAGATCGTGATGGATTTATCCAAAAAACCGATCGCGGGACGCAGCCTGGACTCCGGTAGGCCGACTTGGGCTTGTTTTTCGGAAATCATTGGTTGTCTTGACACTTGCGTGGCCTTGTGTTACATGCAAATCCGGTTTGTTCATCTGGAATTCGCCCGGGCCGGGCCAATTCATCCGAATAGGAGGCAGCATGTTTAGCCGGCTATACAATGTGCTGGTGTTGGGACTTATGACGTTCGTCCTACCGGCGAATGGAAATGCAAACGATACTTCGATGGCTGAGACCCAAACGGTTCGATCACCGAAACCGGTGGCGGCAGCCGTCATGGGCGGAATGCAGGCCGTCGAGCCTGCCAAGCCTCAAGTGCCGGACGCCGATCAGAAAAATAAGCCGCCCAAACTGATAGAAGACAAGTCGCTGTTGCCCTTATCTCCGGCGAATGACGAAATACCGTTGGATGGCCAGTCCCTGCCGCCTCCCCCTCCGGGATTTAGGGAAGTAAGCATGGATGAGGCCAACGCCATCAAACCTCCTCTCAATATTTTGGATTTGCATGGCTATCTGAGATTTCGAGGAGATATCAGCCATGGGGCGGATTTGGGACTGTCTGAAAACGAGCCGTATCCGCAATTTCCCAAGTCAGCTTCCGGACGCACGAAGACCTTGTCCATGGCGAACATGCGTTTTAGGCTGGAGCCCACCATCAACATCGCCGAAGATGTGAGAATAATGTCCCAGATTGACATGTTGGACAACTTGATTCTGGGCTCGACCCCCAACGGTTATCCGACCAATCCATACTATCCCGTGGTAGCCTTGAGCCAAGATCAGCTCCCCCCTTCTCATGGATACAACGCTTCGATGGACAGTATTTTGGTCAAGCGGGTTTGGGGCGAAGTGATGCTGCCGGTCGGATTGCTGAGGTTTGGTCGCATGGGTTCCCACTGGGGTTTGGGTCTATGGCACAATGACGGAGGACCGGCGCATTTGGATCGGGGACCTCTGGTGACCCAGATTGACCGTAACTCTCCGGTAGGGCAATGCTTTGATTGTGATTACGGCACCACGGTCGATCGGATCATGTTCGTGACCAAAATCAGTGGTCATTACATCATACCTATGATGGATTTCTCCGGTGAGGGACCTTCTTATCCGCCCACAAACGGCCTTGCCGGGCAATCCTGGGATGCGGATCAAATGGATGATGTCAACAGCTATGGGATTGCGGTTGCCAAGCGGGACAAGCCCGAAGACGTTCGGGATGCGTTGGAGCGCGGCGAAGGCGTGCTCAACTATGGATTGTACTTCACCTACCGCAACCAAACTCTGGATGCCGTGGCATATCATAACAAACCATCCGGTGAGAGTGGGTCTGTGCCGATAAGTGTCGAGGATTATGCCGCCAGGGATTACAAGGCATATATTCCCGATATTTGGGTGCGTTATCAGCAAGGAAAATTACGTTTGGAGTTCGAGTTCGTAGCGATTTTGGGACGTATCGGCCGCTCGGCGGTCGAGCCCAGCATCAACGAAGAAGGCATCGTGGTGGACGAGCTGGCCGGAAAAGAGATCACCATGGATCAGTTTGCAGGCGTTTTGCAAATGGATTATTTGCTCATGGACGATCAGATCAACCTGGGTTTGGAGATTGGATACGCCAGCGGGGACGATTCGCCCGGATTTGGGGTGCGCCCCTTTGCCGAGGCTCAGTTTTCCCATGAAAACGGAGACAACAATATCAACAATTTCCGTTTTCATCCCGACTACCATGTCGACATGATCCTTTGGCGCCAAATCGTCGGCACGGTCACAGACGCTTATTATGTGAAACCTTCGTTTCAGTACAACATCGCCGAAGGTATCGGCACCAAGCTTTCGGCCATCTACTCGGCGGCCGTCAATACTTCTTCAACCCGGGGTAAAAACTCGCCTTTGGGCTTGGAGCTGGATGTGGATTTCTTTTATTTCTCGGATGACAAATTTCACGCCGGCTTTTCGTACGGGTTGTTGGTGCCTTTGAGCGGTATGAACGATCTGGGCGCCGATGGCCAGTCGGGCGGCACGGACTTCAACGCCGACAAGGACGCCGAGATAGCCCATCGGATCATGGGCCGGTTGGTGCTCTACTTCTAGACGCAAGAGAAAAAAAGTGGATGAACGGCGATATCGACACAGCTCAAGGTAGAAGATCGGCCGAGCGAGGTTGTATCACAAAATTTCAGGCTTGGTGTTTGTTGATCATGCTTTGGGTGTCGATAGGTTTTACCGCTTGCGGAGTCAAAGCGCCTCCTCGTCCTCCCAAACCCGATCAGCCCGAAAACAATGTAATACAAATAATTTGTGAGAATTTCTTTTTTGGAGCTATACCATGTTCGAAGGTACCTTGACTGCGTTGGTAACGCCTTTCAAAGAAGGTGCGGTGGATGTCGATACGCTGAGAATGTTGGTGGAAAGACAAATCGAAAACGGCATTCATGGGCTGGTGGCCTGCGGCACTACGGGAGAAGCGGCCGCAATGACCCAGGAGGAGCAACACAGTGTCGTCACCCACGTGGTTGAGCAATCCCGGGGAAGGGTCGGTGTGATTGCCGGTACGGGCAGCAACAACACCCGGGCCACGGTAGATGCGACCCGCAGGGCGATAAAGTTGAAAGTAGACGGAGTGTTGGTGGTAACGCCGTATTATGTAAAACCTCCCCAACGGGGTCTGGTGGAGCATTATCGGCAAGTGGCCGAAGTGGGGCTTCCGGTCGTGGCGTACAATGTTCCTTCCCGTACGGGCGTGAGCATGAGCGCAGAGACCGTCGGCAGGCTTGCCGACATTAAAAACATTGTGGCTGTGAAGGAAGCCTCGTCGGATCTCAAGCTGGGCAGCCAGATGATTCAAGCGTGCGGCGGGCGTCTGAACATTATTTCGGGCGATGATGTAAATTATCTACCGTTGTTGGCGGTGGGAGGCGATGGATGCATTTCTGTGGCAAGCAATGTCGCTCCCAGGGAGATGTCCGATCTTTATCGTTTTTTCAAAAATGGAGATCTGGACGAAGCCCGCAGGCTTCATCACAAGTTGCTCGATCTGATGGACGTACTGTTCGTGGAAGCCAACCCCATTCCGGTCAAGGCGGCCCTTAGCATGCTGGGTCTTTGCGATGACGAAACCAGGCCGCCCTTGGCCAAGCTTCAAAGCGAGCTCGCACCCCGGCTGAGAGGCGTCTTGTCGCGATGCGGTTTGATGGGAGACGCCGCATGCTAGATGTGTGCCTTTCTGGAGCAAGGGGACGGATGGGTCGAATGATTGCCGGGCTTTTGCATGCCGCCGAAGATATGCGCATGGTCTCGATGCTCGAAAGAAGTGATCATCCCCAGATTGGAGAAGAAATCATCTCCGGGGTGATCCTGGAGAGCGAAGCCCGATCGGCCTTCGATAAAGCCGGGGTGGTGGTGGACTTCAGCTTGCCCGATGCGGTATTGCAGCATCTGCAAGTCGCCGCTGATCTCGGAAAACCTTTTGTATCCGGTACGACTGGATTTTCGGAGCAACAAAAACAAAGATTTGTAGATTGCGCGCGACGCATTCCGATCGTATTGGCCTCCAATATGAGCAAGGGAGTATACCTCTTGGATCTGCTGGTGGGCAAGGCGGCTGGTTTTCTGAGGGGCTATGATGCGGAGATATTCGAGATACACCACCGGAACAAAGCCGACGCGCCTTCCGGAACCGCTTTGAAGTTGGCCGAGACAATTCGCGCACAAGCAGGCCTGGACGAACAGGTTTATGCGCGGGACGGGCTTCGAAAGAGCAACGAAGTCGGGATTTCCGCCGCCCGGGGCGGCGATGTCGTGGGTGAGCATCAAGTCATGTTTTTGGCCCCGGGAGAGCAGCTGATCTTGACCCACCGGGCGACCACCAGAGAGCATTTTGCCAGGGGCGCTCTGGAAGCGGTGAGATTTGTCGTGGATCGAGGTCCGGGTTTGTATGGGATGGCCGAGGTGTTCGGCGGGACGTCCTTCGGATAGCGGGGAAAACGCTCGTTTTTCAAATATGGGTCATGATCGGTGAGATATTCGCTGGAGACAACGAAAGAGGTGTTGGGATGAGAGTGGCACTGGCTGACAGAATGGGTGAAATCGCGCCATATTTATTTCTTGATTTGGATCGCAAAAAAGAACAAGCCAAGCAGCGAGGCATGGATGTCATCAGCTTGACCATTGGTGATCCGGATTTGCCGACTCCGGTTGAGATTATCGAAGCAGCCCGAGAGGCTGTAGGGGATCCGAGCAACCATCATTACCCCGATTATGCCGGTTCTCCGGCTTTTCGACGTTCTGCCGTGGATTGGATGAAACGGCGTTTCTCGGTGGAGCTGGATGCCGAGAAAGAGGTCGTTGCGTTGATCGGATCGAAAGAAGGGATTGCGCACCTTCCGTTTTGTCTCGTCAATCCCGGCGATGTGGTTCTTTGCCCCGAGCCTTCTTACCCAGTCTATGCCACCAGTGCGAAGCTGGCGGGCGCCCGGATAGCTTGGTTGCCGCTGTTGGCCGAGAACGGATTTCTACCCGATCTCGGCTCGATCCCGGCAGATGTAGCCAAAAAAGCCAAACTTTTATGGATTAACTATCCAAACAATCCTACCGCGGCGGTTGCGCCCATGTCTTTTCTTTCTTCTGCGGTGGAATTTGCCAGAAGACATGAGCTGGTTCTGTGTGTCGACGCGGCATATTCTGAAATCGCGTTCGACGGCCGCAAGATTCCGTCGGTCTTGGAGATACCCGGATCTCGCGAAGTGGCGGTCGAGTTTCACTCCATGTCCAAGACCTATAACATGACGGGCTGGCGGGTAGGCTTCATGGCCGGGCAGCCGGAGGTGGTGGGAGCCCTGGCAAAGCTCAAAAGCAATATCGACTCGGGGGTTTTTCAGGTGGTTCAACTCGCCGCGCAGGCTGCCATGCAACTGTGGCCCAAGCATCGTGACGAAGTGTTGGGTATTTATCAAAGCCGCCGGGATGTGTTGTGTAAGGGTTTGCAGAAAGCGGGTTATCAGCTTCAAATACCCCAGGCGACATTTTATGTTTGGATGCAGGTGCCGGGTGGAGATGATGTGGGTTTTGCCTCGAAATTGATCGAGAACACCGGTGTGTTGGTAACCCCCGGATCGGGATTTGGGCAGTCAGGGAAAGGGTTTGTTCGTTTCAGTCTTACGGTGGACGAAAACCGACTGCAGGAAGCCGTGGAACGAATCGGGCGGGTCGGCTTGGAGAAGTGAGGATCATGTCGTTTGAGGTATATGTTTCCATTGGTTCCAACTTGGGGGATAGGTTCAACTATTGTCGCAGAGCCATCGAGCTGCTTCGTGCGGCCGGGGGCCTCGAAGTGTTTGCGGTTTCTTCCGCTTATTTGACCGAGCCGGTGGGCTACCTGGATCAACCCGACTTCGTCAATTTGGTGGTGGGGTTGCGCACCAAATTGGAGGTCTACCAGGTGTACCGGCATTGCAAGTTCATCGAAGCCGAGCTGGGCCGGGTTTCCACCATTCGATGGGGTCCGCGGGTCGTGGATTTGGATTTGTTGTTGTTTGGCGATGATGTAATTGATCTTTCGGATTTAACGGTGCCGCACCCGCGCATGCATGAGCGGCGCTTTGTTCTGGAGCCTCTCATTGAGATTGCTCCGGATGCCTACCATCCCGTATTGAGAAAAACTGCGGCCGAAATGCTTTCTGCGTTGGACGAGCAGGGTGGCAAAATCAAAGGACGTATATGCTGGATCGACCCGCAAATCCAGCCGCGGCCGCGCTGCGAAAATCGGACGAAAACTGCTTGACCCCTGCAGCGCTAAGGTGATAGGGACAAAATGGCCGTTTTTCCGGGTCGGATGACAGGCAGGCCTGGATTTGACCCAAATGCTTGACATATATAGTGGTTTCTCATAAAAATGCAGCAATTATCGCTGAGGAGGAATTCTTCGTGAAGATCTTTTTGGATACAGCGGATGTTGCCGAAATCCGAGATGCCAACCAGATGGGCATTGTGGACGGGGTGACCACGAACCCATCTTTGGTGGCCAAAGCGAACAGACCCTATCGTGAAGTGATTGAAGAAATTTGCAGCATTGTAGACGGTCCGGTATCCGCTGAGGTCATCAGCACATCGGCGGAGGGTATGCTGAAAGAAGCCCGGGAGTTGGCCGGGATTCATGAAAACATCACCGTGAAAATTCCCATGACGATGGAAGGGCTCAAAGCGGTCAAGGCGTGCAGCCTGGATGGCATCAAAACCAATGTAACCCTGGTGTTTCAGTCGGTTCAGGGTTTGATGGCGGCCAAGGCGGGCGCGACGTTTATCAGTCCGTTTGTCGGGCGGCTGGATGATATCAGCACATCTGGGATGGAGATGGTGGGAGAGCTGGTAACGATGCTTGAAAATTACGATTATCCGAGCGAAGTGATTGTCGCCAGCATACGGCATCCCATGCACGTAGTACAGGCGGCATTGATGGGAGCTCATGTTGTAACCATTCCATATCAAGTTTTCGCCGGTTTGGTGCGTCATCCGCTTACGGACATCGGTATCGAGAAGTTTTTGGCTGATTACCAGAAAATACCCAAGTCTTGATGCCTCGCGGTGTCATGAAACCTCTACCGAAAGTGCAAGTCGCTTGGATTGATATGGATGGGGCGTAATTTGACAATACGGAGTTTTGATACGAAAACTCATTGCTGCCGGGAACCAATCTAAAGAAGGAGGTCGATCGTGAAGATATTGGTTTGCGTAAAAAGGGTCACGGATCCTGATGTCAAAATCAAAGTAAAGCCGGATGGATCGGGTGTGGTGACGGATGGTGTGGATTTTAAAGTCAACCCTTTTGATGAGATTGCGGTTGAAGAGGCTCTTCGCATCAAAGAAAAGCTGGGCGGCGAAGTCGTGGTGTTGAGCATCGGACCGCAGGAAGCGACCAAGGAAATCCGGTCCGGACTCGCCATGGGGGCCGACCGGGGTATTTTGGTCAAAGCCACCGAACAGCTGGATCCATTTGGTGTGGCGAACGTCATGAAAAAAATCGTCGAGCAGGAAAATCCTGAATTGATAATCATGGGTAAGCAGGCCGTGGATGGAGACAACAACCAAGCCGGTCAGATATTGGCGGAGTTGCTTGGAGTGCCGCAAGCGTGTTTCGCTTCGAAAGTCGAAGTAGGCCAGGATCAAAAAACCGCCAGTGTAGCGCGCGAAGTCGACGGAGGTTTTGATCACGTCGAGGTAGATTTGCCGGCAGTCATTACGGCGGATCTCAGGCTGAATGAACCTCGCTATGCGTCGTTGCCGGGGATCATGAAGGCCAAGAAAAAACCGATCCAAGAAATCGAACTGGCGTCTCTTTCGGTAGATACCCAGCTGAAGGTGGTTTGGCATAAAATGACCGAACCGGCCGAACGCCAAGCCGGAGTACGGGTTCCCGACGTAGCCACCCTGGTCGCTAAATTGCGAGACGAAGCCAAGGTGCTTTGAGAACAGGGCAGGAAGGAGAAAAATCATGGGCAACATATTGATGATCGTAGAGCATAAGGACGGAGCGCTGAAAAAAGTAA
This sequence comes from Myxococcota bacterium, assembly GCA_041560255.1. Lineage (GTDB taxonomy): Bacteria > Myxococcota > B64-G9 > B64-G9 > B64-G9 > JBFFBT01. The sequence goes on from JBFFBT010000028.1 coordinate 19,036, forward strand.
GCCTGCCCGGAATATCTTTTGCGAAACAATACACCCAAAAAACCGGCGGCGAGGTGCACTTGCTCGTCATGGGCCATAACCTGGGTGCGGTCGTCGAGCAGGCGAAATGCTACGGGGCGCAAAAGGTTTTTGTAGCGGATCACGAGAGCCTGGGGGCCTACTTGACCGAAACCTATGCGCAGGTGGCGGCTCGGGTTGCAAAAGAATCCGGCGCCGAGGTCGTGGGTGCCATATCAACCTCCATGTCGAAGGATTTGCTTCCGAGACTTGCTGCCAAGCTCGAGGCAGGCATGGCGTCCGATATTCTTTCGGTGACGGATCAAGGTTGGTTTACTCGACCCGTATGGGCGGGAAACGCCGTGGTCGAAGTGGAAATCACGACACCGGTCAAGGTGGTGACGGTGCGTGGCACCGAGTTTGAAAAAGCGCCCAAGGGCGACCCCGCGAGCGGGCAGGTCAACGTCGATGTGGCCATAGACATGGGCGCCGTCAAAAAGCGTTTTGTCCGCTTCGAAGAGATCAAATCCGATCGTCCCGAGCTTACCGAAGCCTCGGTGATCGTAACCGGTGGGCGCGGCACCAAAGGCGAAGAAGGATTTAAGCTGGTTGAGGGATTGGCCGATCTGTTTAACGCAGCGGTTGGAGCTACCCGGGCGGCGGTGGACGCCGGTTGGGTGCCCAATGATTTGCAGGTAGGTCAGACTGGAAAAGTAGTGGCCCCGGACGTCTATTTCGCCATTGGAGTTTCGGGTGCGATCCAGCACTTGGCGGGCATGAAGGGATCCAAGATCATTGTCGCCATCAATAAAGACGAAGAGGCCCCGATTTTCAGCGTGGCGGATTATGGCCTGGTGGCCGATTTGTTCAAGGCCGTCCCGGAGTTGGTAGAGGAAATCAACAAAGCCAGAGCTTCTTGATGACCTCGATTTGACTTGTGCACTTGCGATACCTAACCACAATCTTTATATTAACGATAAATTGCTTCTTCGACCCACTGGGTTGACGGCGGGCCCATCGCATGCTCGAGAGAAAAATCATTGGTTGTTTGGAAGACATCGTAGGCTCCGAATATGTCAAGACATCTGAAGAAGATCGCGTCTTGTATGGCTACGATGCGACCCCGTTTGCACCGAAGACACTCGCCGATGCAGTGGTATTTCCCTCCACGGCGGACGAAGTGGCCGAGGTGGTTTTGTTGGCAAACCAATACCGATTTCCCGTCGTACCCCGGGGAGCCGGATCAAACTTGTCCGGAGGAGCCCGACCCATCCGAGGTGGAGTGGTGTTGAGCACCCAAAGGATGGCCGAGATTATCGAAATCGATACCGACAATTTGCAGGCCCGGGTGCAACCCGGGGTGGTCAACCGGGATCTACAACTAAGGGCCCAACAACATGGATTGTTTTTTGCACCCGATCCTCAGAGCCTCGAGTTTTGCACCATCGGCGGCAACCTGGCGGAGAATGCCGGCGGACCTAGAGCGGTGAAGTACGGAGTGACGCGGCAGCATGTGCTGGCAATCCAGGCGGTCCTGCCTACGGGCGGACTGGCCCGCTTCGGGGCTCGTACGATAAAATCGGTCGCCGGATATGATATGGTCTCACTGTTGGTCGGATCGGAAGGGACTTTGGGTGTCATCACGGAAGCCACCTTGCGGTTGTTGCCGTTGCCTCAGACCCGTTCGACCCTGTTGGTGGTTTTTGATAAAGTCGAGGCCTGTGCGCGGGCCGTATCGAAAACACTTCAAGCCAAAGTCATTCCGTCGGCGCTCGAGTTTATGGACCAGAATGCGATTCGATGCGTGGAAGCCTATCAACCTTCGGGTCTTCCTACCGGAGCCGAAGCGATACTTTTGGTCGAGGTGGACGGCAGTAATGCGGATGTGGACGAGTCGTCGAAGAGAGTCGAGAAGATCATGCGATCGTCCCAAGCGGCCGCGGTGACTCGGAGCACCAGTCCGGAGCATGCGCAAGCTTTGTGGAAAGCCCGCCAAGCGGTTGGGCCATCGCTCGCAAGGATTGGTCCCATCAAAGTGAATGAGGACGTGGTCGTGCCCTTGTCTCGGTTGGCCGAGGCGGTGTCGGGTATCGATGCCATTTCGAAAAAATATCGACTTGCCTGCGCTTGTTTCGGGCATGTGGGCGACGGAAACCTGCATGTCAATTTTCTGCTCAATGACAATCATCCCGATTTGATGGAAAGGGTGGAGCAAGCCGTCGGCGAGTTGTTTGCGCTGGTGGTATCGCTGCAGGGCAGCATTACCGGGGAACACGGCGTGGGTACCAGCAAGCAACCCTACCTTTCACTCGAGCTCGGCGACGTGCAGATGGATGCCATGCTGAGGGTAAAACAGGCCTTGGATCCCCTGGGGGTATTGAATCCGGGAAAAATCTTTCCGATTGACAAACCCTTTGATCAAGGTACGGTTGGATGAGTGCCGTAAGCCAATCCGAGATCGCCAAGCAGCTCGACTTGTGTGTCAAGTGCGGCGCATGCATGGCGGTTTGCCCGGTGTATCTGGCGCAAAGGCACGAACGCGGGGTCGCCCGCGGAAAGCTCGCCCTCATCAAGGAGCGTGAGGCAAATCACTTGGCGGCAACCTCTGGATACATGCAAACCATCAATGCATGTTTGTTGTGTGGATCATGCACGCAAAGTTGCCCGAACCAAGTCGATACCAAATCCGTGGTTCAAGCCGCTCGCGCCCGGTTGGTGTTGGACCGGAAATCATCTCGGATCAAGCGGTTTGTCTTTGGCCGGTTGTTGCCCTCTCGGAGATTGTGGCCGTTGGTCTTGAAGGGATTGCGATTGGGTCGGGTGGTCTGGGCGAAGCGGGTGCCGGCCGAAAGCGGAATGTATCTGCGTCTTTTCCGGGATGGCTCCGGACGGAGACGAAAAATACCCGACTTGGTAGCGCCCTTTTTTTTGGACCGCAAGCATGTTTTTGAGAATCATACAGATGGAGCTCGAGTCGCGGTGTTTACCGGATGTTTGGGTAACTACATGCATCCCCAGGCGGTAGAGGGGATCATATCGTTTTTGCAACGAAACCGCTATGGGATCCAGGTGCCGGCTGCCCAGGGTTGTTGCGGGCTTGCGGCCTTCGGGGTTGGTGACAATCGAGCCGCCCGGAATCTGGCTGTAAGAAATCTGGACGCTTTGCTCCCGGCAGGCGCCGCGTGGCCCGATTATATCACCACGCCCTGTGCTTCGTGCGCATACATGTTGAAGAACCACCTGCCCGAATTGATATCGGACGATCCACAACGTGCCGAGCGAGCCAAAGAGCTGGCTTCGCGGGTGGTGCCGTTTTCGAGGCTATGGGAGCAGATGTGCAGGCCCGCCCGGGTGGTAGCAGCCGAAAATACGTCGAAAAAACCCGTTTTGACCTATCATGATCCATGTCATCTTTCGAGGGGTTTCGGCGAAAAAGACGCTCCTCGAAATCTGCTTCAGTCTCTTTCGGGAGCTGGATTTGTAGAAATGGAACATCCCTGCAAGTGTTGCGGGCACGGAGGTAGTTTCAATATTTCCAATTATGATCTTTCGTTGGAGATCGCCCAAAAGAAGGTCGACGGTATCCTTTCGAGTGGGGCGGATGTGGTCGTAACCGAATGCTCGGGTTGTTTGTTGCAGTTGTTGGACGCATTGGCAAAAGTCAAACCCGATATAGAGGTCATTACCACTGCAGAATCATTTTTGAGATATTCCTAAAGTAAGGCATGGCGAATCGGATGGTGTTTTTTTTCCGCTCAATGCACGAGGAAAATTGACAAACGCGTAGAAATCACCGTAAACTTCAACGGATGAGTGTGGAACTGATACCAAGCAGGGGGCGCCATGGCGACCAAAAAGCCCAATGAAAAAAAGAAAATAGCTTCAGCGGCGAAAAAGGTCACCAAAACCAAGGCGGCCAAGGATCGGTCGAGCCAGGAAAAGAAGATGGCCAAAACAACGGTGAAAAAGAGCAAAGCCGTACCCCGAAAGGCCGCTGTGAAAAAAGGTGCGATAAAGAATACCGTGACCCAGAAAAAGACAATCACAAAAGCAAAACCGCAAAAAAAAGAAGTCAAAAAGGCAGTCAAGAAAACCGAAACTTCCTCCAAAAGCGCGGCATCGAAAAAAACCGCAGCCAAGAAAAAAGATGATCAAAAAACCAAGATCGATACTTCGAAATCCAGTGATGTCGCCAATATCAGTTTTTCTTTGGACAGCAAGATAAAAAAGCAACACGATGTGGCTTGGCGTATCATTGATGGGGAAGCAGTCATCATCACCCCGGCCGACAGCACCATGCATACGCTCAATGATGTGGGTACGCGTATTTGGGAGTTGATCGGCAAAGCCAGCAGTCTGCGCCAGGTGGCCGAATCTTTGTGCTCGGAGTTTGACGTCGAAAAAGAGAGGGCCGAGAAAGATACCCTGTGGTTCGCGGAGTGCCTGGCCAAAAAAGGATTGGTAGAGTAGATCTAAACCTCATATCTCCCTTCAGTCGGGGTTGTCTGCCGAGCTTGGAAACGAAACCCCCCATTCGCGCAATCGCTCCAAAGTTGACCCCCCAAGTGCAGTTGGGTTAGCCTGGGATTATCAAACCTAACATGAGCGGAGTCGGGTCGGATTGGATAGAGATATCAGCAGGCCTTCATTGGCAAGGCTTTTGTTGTGGCAAATCCTGGTGGCGGTGTCGTTGGTGGGTGTTTGGGTATGGATCATTCCGAATATATTGAGAGTGCCCGCCGAGCTTGCCGTAAGGATGCGGGTATTTCCCATATATTTGTTGCCGGTTTTACTGGCGTTTTTTTTGGGTAGTTATTATTGGCTCAAACCGGTGATGATGGATTGGCGCTTGCTTGTCGGGACAAAGATACCGGAAAAACGCCTGACGAGCCTTTTGTCTCGTGCTTATCGTTATCCTTATCATGCTTTTTTGTTTGCGTTCGTAGGGATTATGGTGACCGGTGTCGTGGTGGGATTGATGCAGATGTGGTCGTATCAAACCAGCGCAAGCCTGGTGATCGAATTGGTGTTGCTGGCGGTTGCTCTCGGGTGTGTGTTTTCGATGTTTGCTTTTTTCCTCGGCAGGTTGAAAATCGGCTCTTTGCATTTGACTCCCTCATTATGCCCACCCGGATCTTCTATGGAACTTGGACCGCAAAGAAGAATCGTATTGGGTATGGTGTGCATGGTTTTGGTAAACTGGATATTTTTGTCTGTGATGTTGTTCGACAATCATATCAATCACACCGCCGAGCAGGTTATGCTGCCCTTCTTTCAGCCCCAAGTGGTCGGCAACGCAGTTTTCTTTGCATGGATTGGCCCGCTTGTGGTGCTCTTGTCCGGGATCTTGAGCTCGTACATGGCGCGTGATTTGACCGTGGATATCAACTCTGTGGCCGGAGGTCTCAAGGATTTGGCCGAGCGGGAGCCGCGCCAAAGTGGCTATTTACCGGTTCTTTCACCGGATGAGCTGGGAGATCTTACCGCGGCTTTCAACTGTTTGGCCGCAAAAATTGAAAAGCTTGACAACGATTTGGCGCAGCATGCCAAAATGGCCGGCCGGGCGGGTGAAAGGCAGAAAGAGTTTTTCAACGTCATAAGTCACGATCTTAGAACTCCGCTTCATTCCATCGTAGGATTTAGTCAATTGTTGTTGGAGGATTTGGACGAGCATCTGCATGCCGAGAAGGTCGAGGACGTAACCATTATTCTTTCCAGCGCCTACCATTTGTTGAGCTTGGTTGATGATCTGGTGGATTTTTCCAGAATGGATTCCGGGTTGGTGATGCTCTCGCCGAACAGAGTCGAACTTGAGCGTATTATCGAAGAGGCCATGCAAGCGGCCGGCGGCTTACCGCGCGGGAAAAACGTCGAGTTGCTTTGTGAATTGCAGCCGGGGTTGCCGCAGGTGTATGTGGATGAGACCCGCATGCGACAGATACTGTTTAATCTAATCGGTAACGCTTTGAAATATACTAAGGAGGGTACTGTGTTGGTCCGGGCGGCCGAAGGATCTACCGGTTGGTTGCGGGTGATGATCGAGGACACCGGTCCCGGCATTCCGGATGTGGAGATTGGAAGAATCTTTGAAGAGTTCGAGCAGGTCTCGGCAGCGCACTCCGAATCGGATCGCGGCAGCGGGCTCGGTTTGGCCATCACCAAGCGATTGGTTGAAATGCATGGAGGCGAGATTCGAGTCGGTAACCGGGCCGGCGGAGGTACGGTTTTTTCCCTGAACCTACCGGTGGCCGACAGCGTGCAGAAGTGAAAATGGCGAGCAAGAAAGCACATGGATCTTTAACGCGGGGATTTTTGATGTCCGGTCGACATCTTGCCATGCGGGCCTGCTTGGTTTTGTCGGGATTGATGGCGGTTTTTATGACTGGAGCGCTCTTGATGGCCTTTTGGCTGGATTGGTCGAATGGAGTATATCAGTTTTTCCCGAGCGGGCTCATCGGTATGGCGGTGTTTGCGGTCGGATTTGTATACATGTACAGGAAAACAAAACCGCTGGAAGGATGGTTGGATGGCATATGCATCGGTGACAGCCTGGATGAAGCGTCAATCCAAGATGCCGCCAGACGGATCATGTCCATTCCCATGGTTCTTTTGTTGGCAAGTGTGGCGGTTGCCTTGGGCTTGGGTTGCCTGTGCTGGTGTATAAAAGTCTTTTATAAAACCTATCCCTACGTGCAAAGCATACATTTCTGCAGTCTGGTGGTTGTTGTGCTCGTTTTTGGGTTGACGGCGTATTTGGTGTTTCGACGATTGTTTCGGCCGGTTTTGATGCTGATACACGTACAGAAGGTGCCGTTTCGCTGGAGATTTGGATTTCGGGCTCGGTTTTTACTCTGGGCGAGCTTGTTGTCGGTTGTGGTGATCGGGTTGGTTGTCATGGGTTCTCGGCAGATATATGGATGGAATACGAGTGAACGGGGTTGGCACATCGTGCGTGAACGTGGTTTTTGGGATGGCTTGAACGCGTTGTCGGAACCCCAATTGATGGTGGTGGTTTGTCTGATCGGCCTGGGGGCGGTGCTCGGGTGGTATTTGGGAGTGGACATCCGAATACCGACGATGGCGCTGAAGGCTCATTTGGATCGAATGGTCGACAGTGACGATGCGCGTGGCATCGACCGGCTGGCGGTGCATCCGACTTCCGAAGTAGGCGCGATCGCCATGGGGTTCAACCGGTTGGCGGATCGTTTGGATCAAGAATATGCTCAACTCACCGGATATTTGCAGCAGGTTAGGCGGACCGAAGCGGTTCGCTCGCGATTTTTGGCCCATGTAAGCCATGAGCTCAAAACCCCGCTGAGCTCCATTCTCGGGTTCTCGGATATTTTGCTGCAAGGTGTCGATGGAGATATCTCGCAAAAACAACGGACCTATCTTGAGATTATAAACCAAGAAGGCGAAAGGCTTTTGGGTTTGATTGACGACATATTGCTTTCCGCCCGCTTGGAAAACAAACCGGGAGTTTTGGCGTTGTCACAATATGATGCATGCAACTGGATACGGGAGGTGATCGAGTCCTTGGGTGACAAAGCCGCCTCGCGCCTGAGGTTTGAGAGCAATTGTACAGAGCGTGATATGATCGTACGGGCCGACAGGTATCAATTGACGCGGGCCGTAGTGGGTATTTTGGAAAACGTCATGGATGTGATCTCGAACGAGGGTGAAATCATTACTGTGAGGATGGAATCGGACGACCAAGGCGGCCTGCATATTAAAGTTGCCTGCCCCAACTATCCACAGCATGATACCCAGGACGACGAGTTGGCGTTCGAGGGCTTTCGGCAGATCCAAAGGCGGCCGGGCGCGGGTTATGGTGTGAGCTTCGGATTGCCGTTGGCCAGAAAGATCGCCAGGTTGCATGGAGGCGAGGTCGTATTGAAACGAGTAGAAAATACGGCCGTTTTCGAACTGAGGTTGCCGATTTTTCTGGAGGCAGGGAAAGAATCAAGTGTGTTTGGAGCATAAGTATATCATCGTATCCGGAATTCCCAGATCGGGCACTTCGATGATGATGCGCATGTTGGAGGCGGGCGGAATCGAGGTCCTGACGGACGGGCGGCGCCGAGCTGATAGCAACAATCCAAATGGTTATTACGAGTTGGAGGCTGTCAAGCGCCTGGCTTTGGATGCATCGTGGCTCGATCAAGCCAGAGGCAAGGCGCTGAAAGTGGTGTGTTTTCTGCTCGAACATTTGCCTCAGGACAGGTTGTATCATGTCGTGTATCTACAACGGGATCTTTTGGAAGTGTCTGTATCTCAAAGAAAAATGCTTGTATCGCAGGGAAAGAATCCCGGTGGCCGGCCGGACTCGTATTGGCAACGGGTTTTAGGCATGCAGGAAAAGCGGATCCTGGATTGGATGCGCTCTCGAAGCTGTTTTCGCATTTTGTATCTTGACTACCGTCAAACCTTGAGCTATCCAGCTCAGGTTGCCTTGCAGGTGCAAAGCTTTTTGGATTGCGGGTTGGATCGGGACGCCATGGTACAAGCAGTGGATGCTGGTTTGTATCGCGTACGCAGAGGAAACCCTGTTTTGGCGTAATCCTTGTGAAAGGCAGCCGGATGCAAGGATAGGGTGAACGACCAAGAGATAGGTGGGATTGCCATGAGCCTAAACATTCCTGCGTTGGATTTGTCGTGTGAGGTCGAGCAAATCTGGGAGGAGCTTGAAACCGCTGTTTTGGAGGTGTTGCGCTCGACCAAGTATGTCTTGGGACCGACCGTGTCCGAATTTGAAAAACAAATGGCCGAGTATCTGGGGGTCAAACATGCGGTCGGTGTCAACTCGGGCACCGATGCGCTCGTCATCGGCCTGAGATCGCTGGGGGTTGGATCCGGTGATGAGGTCATCACCTCTCCGTTTACGTTCGTGGCCACCGCGGAAGCCGTAAAGCTCATCGGCGCAACCCCGGTGTTTGTGGATATCGAACCGGATACCTTCAACCTGGACATTGCGGGCATCGCATCGAAAATCAATTCGAAGACCAAAGCGATTGTGCCCGTGCACCTGTACGGTCAAGCCGCCGACATGGATCCGATAGTCGATCTGGCCGCGCAACACAATCTGAAAGTTTTGGAGGACGCCGCCCAGGCCATGGGAGGCACCTACAAAGGAAAAAAGCTGGGCGCCATCGGGGATGCCGGGGCATTTTCTTTTTATCCTTCTAAAAACCTGGGTGCCTACGGTGACGGCGGGATGCTTGTGACCAACGACGATGAAACCGCCGCCTGCGCCAGGATGTTGCGGGACCACGGATCGCAATCCAAATACCACAACGTCATGTTGGGATACAACTCCAGGCTGGATGCGATCCAGGCGGCGATTTTAAAAACCAAATTGCCTCATTTGGATGGTTGGAACCAAATGAGAAAAAAAGCCGCCGAGAGGTACAATCAACTGTTGGCAGGCATAGAGACGGTAGCCACTCCCGTGCAGAAAAACTACGCCGGGCACGTATACCACCAATATACCATCCGACTGCCGGCTGGAAGCAGAGATCGCATACAACAAGATATGAACCGAGCGGGCATCGCCACGGTGGTGTACTATCCGGTGCCTGTGCACAAGTTGCCCATGTTTGAAAAAGAAAGCACCAACCTGCCCAACACAGAACAAGCCTCTGGGTGTGTGCTCTCATTACCCATCTGGCCGCAAATCACCCCCGAACAGCAACAAGCCGTAGCCTGCGCCCTGAGCGAAAGCCTGGCGCGGATTGAGTAAAACTATTTATTTAATCAAGTTCTAGAAAGAAACAACCAAAAACCTGCGAGAAATTGGTTGACGCTGGGCACCCCCCGGGGTCTTTATCAATAGAGGTTTTTTGAGGAGAGGAGAGCGCATCCAGGGTTTTGATAGAGCAGTTTGGCATGGATAGTGCGTGTAGAAAGCGCGGTAGGAAGCACGTAAGCGTTCACCCTAGGGTAGCGGTGACTCCTTCGATTTCTGCGAAACTCGCGGGTTTACAAGCCATCGATTTTTGATGGCTTGTAAACCCTGCTCAGACAAGTCCTCGAAATCTCAAGAGTCACCGCTACCC
>JBFFBT010000029.1:0-28849 GCA_041560255.1 Myxococcota bacterium
ACAAGCAATCTGGGCTTGATTGCTTGTAAGTCCGCGAGTTCCGCAGAAATCGAATGCGTCAGCGCTACCCTAGGGTGAACGCATATAAAAAGCGCCTGCCGGCAGGTCGAAATCGGGGCGGCTCGAACCTGCATTTCGAGTTCCCGTAGGGCTGAGAGCCGATCATCTTACAAGAGATTTGTTTTGAGAAGAGATACGAACGGCCGTCTTTCTACGTGTCATGGTTTCCTCGGCTCGGTTTCGGATATCTCGGGCTCATTCTTCGAATCTGGTTTTTCGCCGGTGTTTTTCAGCTTTTCAATGGTAATTCCTGTAAATCCATAGAAGAGGGAGATGATGGGCGATGCCAGATTGAGAAAAGCAAACGGCAGATAAGCTAAGGGATTGACCGCAAGGGTGGCCTGCATGAAAGCCCCGCAGCTGTTCCAGGGGATGAGAGAGGATGTCATGGTGGCGGAATCTTCCAGGGCTCTGGAGAGATTTTTAGGATGCAGTCCCAATTTTTCGTAGGCCTGCTTGTACATCCGACCAGGAATCACAATGGCCATGTATTGCTCCGCGGCAAAGATATTCATCGCAATGCAACTGAAAATGGTGGTGGCCACCAACGAGCCTGAGCTTTTGGCAATTTTCAATAGACCGTTTGCGATAGTTGCGAGCATTCCGGTTTTTTCCATCAAGCCACCAAAAGCAAGCGCGCAGATGATCAACGCCACCGTATCCATCATGCTCTTTAGGCCTCCGCGGGTGAGCAACTCGTCGACCAGCTTGACTCCCGATGTGCTTTCATATCCTGAATAGGCGCATAAAAAAACCTGCTCGAGGGCTTTATCCTGCATCAGCACAGCCAACAGTCCACCCACAATCGCTCCGGTGATCAAGGCCGGGAGAGGAGGTATCCTCCTGACCACCATGATGATAACCAAAACCGGAGGCAAAAAAAGCAGTGGGCTGAGTGTAAACTGGCTTTCCATGCTTCCCAGTACGACCTCGATCTGCCCGGTATTCAGATTGTCCGAGCTGAAACCGGCGCCAAGTACCGCATACAAAGCCATTGCCAACAGATACCCCGGGCCGGTCGTGAAAACCATGTGGCGGATATGGGTAAACACGTCCGTTCCGGCTACAGCGGGCGCCAAATTGGTGGTGTCCGACAAGGGTGACATCTTGTCACCCAGATAGGCCCCAGAAATGATCGCCCCTGCCACCATGGAAGACGGAATCCCCAAACCTTGTCCAACCGCGATCAGCGCAACCCCCACCGTGCCGGCCGTAGACCACGATGAGCCGGTACCCAGTGAAACGATGGAGCAAACCAACAACGTCGCCACCAGAAAAATCTCCGGTGAAAGCAACAATAAGCCGTAATATATCATGGTCGGGACCACTCCACTTATGATCCAGGTGCCAATCATGATCCCAATCACCATCAAAATCAGCACGGCTCCCATGGCAAGATGAATTCCGTGGATCATGCCTGCAAGCAATCGATCCCAACTCACACCGTGAAGAGACGCCAACACCCCGGCGACCAAAGTAGCCAATACCAGTGGTATGTGCGCGGATTGTTTAAACAAGACAATGGTGAAAAACAATGCCGAGATTAAGAAGACGATGGGTATGAGCGCCAAAATAAGACTTATTTTCTTCTTGCTGGACACCATCAATACTCCTACCGAACACATGGTAATCGCATAGTTTTGTACTTTCCCTATCACATCAAACGACCACTATGCAAAACATCTTTTGTATCTTTTTTGCCAGATGGTGTGAGCCTAGAATATTATTAGCCCTATCGCCGACATTTTTGATTGCTGAATCCGGGCGATAGGCAATGTGTTTGTTGCCAAGTCACGACGCCCTATGTCATGATAGGGCCGTGAAAAGCTTTTTGGAAGGAGCCACCATGCTTTGTAAGGACATTCGAACATGCCGGGCCGGTTGAAAGTACTCATCACCATCGGAACCCGCCCGGAAGCCATCAAGCTTGCTCCGGTGATCCAGGCCTTATGCGCAGATGATCGCTTTCAACCCGTGGTTTGCTCTACCGGGCAGCACAAAGAAATGCTGGCACAGGTTTTGGAACTATTTGCCATCAAACCCGATGTGGATCTCGATCTCATGCAACCCAATCAGACTCTGGCGGGATTGCACGCCCAAGCCATGGAAAAGCTCGATCGTACCTTCCGCGCTCAATCCCCTGAGATCGTATTGGTGCAAGGTGACACGTCCACGGCCATGGTGGCGGCCTTGGCGGCATTTTATTTAGACATTCCAGTCGGACACGTGGAGGCGGGCCTTCGGACCAATGACATTCGACACCCCTTCCCCGAGGAGGCCAACCGACGGGTAATCAGCGCCGTCTCCAGCCTGCATTTCGCTCCCACCGAACGGGCATACCAAGTGCTGCGCCAAGAAGGCCATACCGAAAACGACATTCTGCTTACCGGTAATACGGTGATCGATGCGCTGCTTTGGGTTCGCAAACACTTGACCGAATCGACAAAAAAATCCTTCCAGAAGAGAAACCACAGAATGATCTTGGTCACTGCCCACCGGCGAGAAAGTTTCGGTGAGCCCATGCGCAACATCTACAGAGCGCTTCGAAGCATCGTGGATCGAAACCCAGATACCTGGGTGTTGTATCCGGTTCATCTCAATCCCAACGTACGCGATCTCGCCGATGAAATGCTTGCAAATCACGAGCGAATTCGACTGGTCAATCCACTTCCCTATGATCAACTCGTAGCAGCCATGGATTCGTGTGAGTTAATCCTTACCGACTCGGGAGGCATTCAAGAAGAAGCCCCTTCGCTCGGCAAACCGGTATTGATTCTACGCGAGAAAACCGAGCGACCCGAAGCAGTTGAAGCCGGCACATCCATCCTGGTAGGTCGCGATCCGGTCAACATTCTATCCAATGCAGAAAGATTGCTCACGAACAAAACCGCATACCAAGATATTGCTCGGAGGAAAAATCCTTTTGGAGACGGAAAAGCATCTGGAAGAATTGCAGATGCATTGGCTCGATATGTAAAAATCTAAAGATCGGCACAAACCATCGATCCTTCGGCCGATCTTGTCGACAATCCGGATTATTTCTTTTGGACTTTCTTGGCTTTGTCGCAACCACAATCCTTTTTGCCTTCACCCATGATCTTTTTGTCTTTGCACTTGGGACAATTACAATCCTTGGGACATTTGTGATCTTTGGCGCATTTGCAGTCCTTGGCACATTTGCAATCCTTGCAATCCTTACCACATTTGCAGTCTTTCGCACATTTGCAGTCTTTGGCGCATTTGCAATCCTTGCAGTTCTTGGCGCATTTACAATCCTTCGCGCATTTGCAGTCCTTGGGACACTTGCAATCCTTGCAGTCTTTGCCACATTTGCAGTCCTTTGCGCATTTGCAGTCCTTTGCGCATTTGCAATCTTTGGCGCAATCTTTCTTGGCTTCTACCTTGGCTGCTTGCTTGCCACCAGCCTTTTTCTCGACTGCACCTGCGACCGAAGACACTAGTAACAACATAGCAATGCTGGACATTACCAAAAAAACTTTTTTCATTTGTTATCTCCTCTTGAGGATGAAGGTTGACAGTCGGGTCAGTATAGGCTTACCGACTGCATTTCGCAATAGCAAAAACAAGCCGGTTGGATTGTCATGCAATTGATGGTATACTTGATACAGAGAAGGGGGAAGCGTGTGACCCAGCTATATGGAAAACGAGTGTTGGTGACCGGGGGAGCCAAGGGTATCGGACTGCATACCGCCACAGAGCTCGCCAAGGCCGGATGTAAAATCATTATTACCGACATCGATGAAGATGCGCTTCAAGACGCCGTAGTTCATCTAAAAAAAACCGGTGTGGAAGTGCATGGGCGTAAAATCGACGTCACCAACCGCAAAGCGGTATATAGCCTGGCCAACTGGGTCCATACCGAGCTGGGATCATTGGATGTGCTGATAAACAATGCAGGCATTGGATTTCACGGTGAGCTGGCCGAGACCACCCTCGAGACCTGGAAAAATCTAATCGAAGTCAACCTCATGGGCCCTCTTTATCACGTTTACGCATTTTTACCGTCCATGATGCAACAAAAATCCGGCCAAATCGTCAACATCTCGTCGGGCCAAGCTTTTTTCCGGCTGCCGACTTGGGGAGCATATGCCAGTGTCAAAACCGCGCTGGGCGTTTTTTCAGAAATTTTGCACTTTGAACTTCGCAAGCACAACATTGATGTGACGACGATATATCCCTTTATGGTTCAAACCGATTTTTACAAAAACATTCAAACCCGGACGTTCGGTTCCCGCATGTCGATGAAGCTCTTACCGTATTACGCCACCACCCCGGAAAAGACGGCTCAAATCATTGTCAACGCAATTCGAAATAAAAAAAGAGTTGAACGCCATAGTTTTGCAAACACCATAGGATCCATGCTGCAGATGACACCCATCGTCTCAGGCCTTTTTTCCAAAGCGAGCCATGTACTGCTCACCAAGCGTCACGGCGGCGCTTGCCTTACCGAAACCAGCCACCAGGGTTGAAAATCCCTCGTACGAAGCATTTGCCAAACGTGAAATTGCATGATATATCCAAAAATTATGATACACATATCCATCGATCTGGAAGGCCGAATCCTCAAAGTGCCCGAGTCGACCAGTATCTTGGCAATCGTAGCCAATGAAAACGATCCGGCTAGAGGCTTTCAGCGACCCATCGGAGCTTTGGTAAATAACCGCTTGGTTTCCTTGGACAACCCGCTTTACGAAGGCGCACAGGTCAAGCTCGTCACCGTCGAGAGCGAAGCCGGCATGGAAATATATCGCCGGGGCTGTTGTTTGTTGCTCCTGGAAGCCACCCGCAGAACCTTCCCGGGTGTACGGCTGGTGGTAGGACAGTCGTTGGGCGCAGGGTATTACTTCGATTGGACCGGCTCACCCGCCATCAACCAAGAGAACCTGCACGCTGTTCGCACGGAGATACAAAAGCTGATCGATCAGGACATTCCTTTTGAGCGGGAACGCACCCTCGTTCAAGAGGCAGTCAGACGTTTTACCGAAACCGGCCTGCACGATCGGGTTGAGCTTTTAAAAACATTCTGGCACGAAAACATCCGGCTGGTGCGCCTTGGCAACACCCAAGACATCGTGCATGGGCCCTACCCGCCGTCATCCGGTTATTTGAGCCGTTTCGGCCTTGCAACCTATTCTCAAGGGTTGGTATTGCAATTTGCCGATCCGAGTTGTAACGAACCTCTGGACTGTCCTCCGACTGATCAAAACAAGCTCTTTACGATTCACAAACAGAGCAAAGAATGGAACCGCAACTTGGGCGTCGAGAACGTCGGCGCACTCAACCGTCTTTGCATTCACGGCGGCATCAACCAGGTCATTCGGGTAGCGGAAGGATTCCATGAAAAACGAATCGCGGAAATCGCCGACACCATCGTTACCAAAAAGAAAAGAGTGCGGATTGTTTTGATCTCCGGACCCAGTGGATCGGGAAAAACTACATTTCTGAAAAGGTTGGCGGTGCAGTTGCAAGTCAACGGCCTGAAACCAGTGGGATTGTCCATCGACAACTACTATGTCAACCGAGAAGATACTCCCAAGGATGCAAACGGCGATTTCGATTTCGAATCCATCGATGCCATCAACGTCGAGCTTTTCAACCATCAGTTGGTGGATCTTTTGGACGGCAAACCGATCGCCACGCCCCGTTTCAACTTCGAAACCGGAAAACAGCAACCCAAACAAAAATGGGTAAAAATGCAGCTGGGATCATCGGATATCCTGGTCATTGAAGGAATCCACGGTCTCAACGATCGGCTCACCAACCAGGTCCCGACAGAGAACAAATACAAGATCTACGTCAGCGCGCTCACCCAGCTTTGCTTGGACGACACCAACCGCATCCATACAACCGACGCGAGGCTTCTTCGACGCATTGTGCGGGATCGCTTGTATCGCGGTTATAGCGCAGCCGACACACTGCGTATCTGGCCATCCGTGCGCCGGGGAGAGATCCGCAACATTTATCCCTATCAAGAATCGGCGGACGAGATGCTCAACAGCGCGCTGGTGTACGAGACCGCGGTGCTCAAAGTCTATGCGGAGCGTTTTCTGCTCGAAGTTCCTCAAGACGACCCGGGTTATCCGGAGGTGCACCGATTGATGAAGTTTCTCTCCCTCTTTGCGGGTATATTTCCGGACAGCGTACCCCAAAACTCCATCCTGCGCGAGTTCATCGGCGGTTCAACGTTTAAGTATTAACCCCATATTACTATTTTCGAGGACAAGACAATCTGCGCAAAAAACACCAAATAAAACCAGTCATCCGATCCGTTTTGCGCCCGGGTAACGTCTTTTCTCTTTTCAATCCCAGCGAAATGCGAAACAATATGCTCGCCAAATCAAACCAAACCCACATTATCGTAAGGAGACTGGATTGAGCTTTCGCACCGAAAAAGATTCTATGGGCACCATGCAGGTGCCCGAAAATGCTTTGTACGCCGCTCAAACCGCCAGAGCGGTGGAAAACTTTCCCATTTCGGGTCAAACCATCGGAAGAGACATGATCCGTGCGTTGGGAATCATCAAACAGGCCTGCGCCAGAGTCAATCATAACTTGGGAAAACTCGGTCCCGAGATGACCGACGCCATCGTGGCTGCATCCGAGGAAGTCATCCAAGGCAAGCTGGATACGCATTTTCCTGTGGATGTTTTTCAAACCGGATCGGGCACTTCGAGCAATATGAACGCCAACGAAGTGATAGCCAACCGCGCCATGCAGATTTCCGGTATACGGGGCATACATCCAAACGATCATGTCAATTTGGGTCAATCCAGCAATGATGTATTTCCCACCGCCATTCATTTGGCCGGTATGATGCTCATCGAACACCGGCTCAAACCGGCCCTTGAAGAAATTCAAAACGCTCTGGCGGAAAAAGCTGAACAATTTGAATCTGTTGTAAAAACCGCCCGCACGCATTTGCAGGACGCTACTCCTATCCGCTTAGGACAGGAGTTTTCCGGCTTTGCATCTCAAATCGAACACGGGATTGGTCACCTGACCAACGCCACACAACACCTGATAGAGTTACCCATTGGGGGAACCGCTGTGGGTACCGGCATCAACACCCACCCGGAGTTCGGGCAAAGGGTTTGTGATGAGCTTTCCAAAACAATCGGCATTCCATTTATAGAAGCGGCGAACCACTTTGAAGCTCAATCAGCCAAAGACGCCGTGGTGCAAACCAGCGCCAGCCTCAAAACTATCGCCACCAGTCTGATAAAAATCGCCAACGACATCAGATGGCTCGGCTCGGGTCCCCGGCTCGGATTGGGTGAGCTCGATATTCCCGCGGTCCAACCCGGATCGAGCATCATGCCCGGCAAGGTCAACCCGGTCATGGCAGAGGCCATGATCATGGTAGCGGTGCAGGTCATTGCAAACGACTGCGCCATCACCCTGGGAGGGCTGTATGGCAACTTTCAGCTCAACACCATGATGCCCCTAATGGCGCGAAATTTTCTCGAACAAATCAGACTGCTCTCCAACACCTGTCCGTTGTTTGCAAGCAAGCTGCTTCGGGGATTGAAAGCCAACCAAGCCCGCATCCAAAGCCTCAACGAACAGTCTTTGGGTCTGGCAACCGCTTTGGCGCCCATCATCGGATACGACCGAGCCGCAGAAATCGCAAAAAAAGCCTACCAGACCGGTAAAACCGTAAAGCAGGTAGTTTTGGAGGAAAACCTTATGACCGCAGAACAACTTGATACCCTGCTGGATCTACGGAGGCTTACCAAACCGAATGAATGATTTTGACTTTTTCCGGAACCTCCGGTGCTTTGTACCTGGATGCGACGGCAACCTTTCACCCATAACAGAACCAACATATGCTACGCCGCCGAAAAACAAGGAGGCACTAACATGAACATACTCATCACCGGTGCAACCGGCTTTATCGGTCGCTTTTTGGTGCTTCGACTGCTCAGAGATGGGCACCACCTGACGGCCCTTACCCGCTCCAAACAACGAGCCCAAAGTCTTTTGGGCTCCCAGGTCGATCTCGCCCTCTATCAAGACAGCAAAGAAAAACTTACCGACCTGTTATCGTCCCAAGAAACAGTCATCAATTTGGCGGGCGAATCCATATTTGAAAAACGCTGGTCCGACAAACGTAAAAACGAGCTTTACCAGAGCCGAATCGGATCCACCGACGCATTAATCGACCTCATGCAAAGCGCCTCTCCTCGTCCTAAAACCCTCATTTCGGCTTCTGCGGTAGGATACTATGGAGACCAAGACGATCAGGAGCTTACGGAAGATCACCCCTCGGGAACGGATTTTTTGGCCCAATTGGCATCCGATTGGGAGACCAGTGCACTGGAAACCCAAAAACTGGGTGTTCGGGTGGTAATACTACGTATCGGTTTGGTTTTGGGTCTGGGTGGAGGCTTGATCGACACTCTGTTACCGATATTCCGAAAGGGTCTGGGAGGTCCCATCGGCACCGGCCGGCAAATGATGCCTTGGATCCACATCGGTGATCTGGTCGAAATCATGACATTGGCCGCCAAAAATGAAACTCTACACGGAGCATACAACGCCGTATCGCCTCAACCGGTCTCCAATCAGGCATTCACCCAAGTCCTTGCCCAAACTCTCGGCCGCCCCGCCAAGCTTCGAGTTCCCGCCTCCATGATGAAATTAAAATTTGGAGAGGCTTCCTCGGCCCTTCTGGGCGGTCAAAGAGCCTTGCCGGACCGATTATCCAAATCGACATTTGACTTTCGCTTCGAGACCCTCGAGCAAGCCTTATCTGATCTGCTTTCGATAGACGGTATACACTTCGGTCAAGCCCGAGATGTACCGGATACACCCTATCTCGCAACCCGAAAACCACGGTATCAAATCGACCAACACAATAAATTCAATGCACCCATCGATGAGGTTTTTGATTTTTTCAGCTCCCCGCAAAACCTCGGGATCATCACGCCAGCAAGCATGTCGTTTGAGATCGTATCACCGGTACCGGATCGGCTCGAGCCAGGCACCCAAATCGAGTACCGCATCGGCCTCAACGGCGTGCCCATGCGATGGATCACCCTCATTGAGTCGTTCGTTCCCCAAAAGAGTTTTACCGATTGCCAGCTCAAAGGTCCCTACCGCTGCTGGTGTCATGAGCACCGCTTCGAAGCCGACGGCCGGGATACCTGCATGCATGATCGGGTCTTGTATACCCCGCCATTCGGACCTGTAGGCAGCCTCGGCAACCAACTGTTCATCCGACAAAAGCTCGAAGATATTTTTAGCTACCGGTCACAAGCCATGGGTTTGCGATTTGGAAAAATGGAGAGGTAAAAGTTGTTTCGGTGGATTATTTGATGGGACCTTTTACGATATACAACAAGCCGCCGTCCGAAACTCGATAATCACCGTATCTGGAAAGCAACACCAAATCCGTCACTCCATCCCCGGTGACATCGCCTTGTATGACACTGGTTATCATCCCATCAAACGAACTTTCTCCCACAAAAGCGAAATCCCACTCATCATCCGGATTCATCATTCCCACGGGAGCCGGTCTCGATCCGAGCCGTATATAGGTCATACCTGCTTGGTACCGGTTCAAAGCATGCAAGTGAGAGCCGGCATAAATGAAATCCTGCCGGGCATCATCATCCACGTCCGCAACCGAAAAAAAGATCATTGTCCCCTGAGGTTGCGCTCCCACCATTTGAGCATCCCAGTTGAGATCGATACCTAAGCTGTATTCACCATCCTGGATGGTAGCGCCTCCATACCTAATCCACATTCTTCCCGCCCTCTCGGGGCCGTATGAACCTATGATGAGATCATCGATGCCGTCGTTGTCGATGTCTCCGACATCACTATGGTGATCGGTCATTTGGCCCTCTTCTGCTCCATCAAACCGTACATCATAGTTGCTTTTTTCTCCCAACCAATAAGCGCCCGGAGTTTTCTGACCCAAATCGTAAATGAGGTAGATGCTTCCGGCATCGTTGCCGCCGAAATCCGTACTCATGGCCGGCAACTTGAGATCGGGCACGCCGTTATCGTTGAAATCACCGACCGACATGGCATATCCCAACTGGTCGCCCGCTGCTGCGCCTTGAAATTTATAAGAGTATACACCCGGTTGACTCAAGTCGTATTCACCATTCAGATCTTTGCTGCCCAATACAACATAGAGCGCTCCCGAATCTTGATTGCTTTCATCGGAATCGGCCGCTACTGCACCAAGCAGCAAATCGGCAATTCCATCTTTGTTGATGTCTCCCGCCGATACCCCCCTGCCCAATTGATCTCCAGAGGCTTCCCCATCGAAACGACAATCATAAAACGTAGGATTGGTCAAGTCATAGACACCCTGGGCCCGGTTTCCGCCAAACACCACGTATACACTTCCCGAATCCGCTCGGCCGTTGAAGTCGGTGGTATTCCAACCCATCAAGATATCGTCTATCTCGTCACCATTGACATCCTTGGAGTAAATGGAATACAAGGTGCTGTCGGAAGGACCATCAAAACGCCACAGATAAGCAGTATTTGCTCCGGTCAGTGCGTGGTCACCGGCCTGCATGCCTCCTTGGATGACATACACACTGCCTGTGTTTTGCCGACCGTTGTGATCCAAACCATCCGCCATGACGATCACATCGGAGATTTTGTCCCCGGTAACATCTCCAATCATAGATTGCCGGGCAAACATCAAATCGCCGTTGGCGGCTCCATCAAATCGAAAGTCGAACGCCGCCGGATTGTTTAGATCGACAGCCCCACTGGCCGCTACCGGCCCATAAATGCCGAAAACCGAGCCGGCGTCTTTTCTGCCATCAACATCATTGCGTGAAAAACCCAAGAGCAAGTCATCCTTGCCGTCATGATCGATGTCCCAGGCTCCGCCGAACTTGTCAGGAAATGCATCGCTTTGCGGACCATCGAAGCGAGCGGCATAATTTTTTGCATCGAATAGATCATAGATGTTGCCGGTTGTATTGGCTGCTGGCAGGTTGCTGCTGCCGCCGAAGCGAACATATACACAACCAGCGAGATCCCGGCCTTGGGGATCCGCGCTTCGGGCGCTCATGATGATATCCAATGATCCATCGCTGCCCACATCCCCCAAGGCGGTATGGTTACCCAATTCATCACCGGCTGTGGCTCCATCAAAGCGCAGGTAGAAATTTGCCGGATCTTGCATCCCCCGCACTTTGGTGGATGCGATGTCTTTCGCCCCGCTTACCACATACACACTACCCGAGTCGGTTCGTGCATTGTAATCGGCGTGCTCGGCTCCCACTACGATATCAGCGGTTCCATCCGAATTGATGTCACCGACACTCAATCCATAACCGAAGACATCACCAGGTGCGGCGCCTACCAGTTTTACGTGATAGCTAGCCTCATCAAGCATATCCAGCTCGACACCGGTTTGGTCGAATCCTCCCTCCACACCCAAACGTATGTACACACAACCCTGGTTGTTGAATATTTCTGAAAAAATGAGATCGGTCCTGCCGTCGTTGTTCACATCTCCAACCGCAGTGGAAGATCCATATCCCAACTGAGCATTTGCAATAGATCCACCAATTTTGAGACTATAGTTTTCTGAGATGCTCAAATCTACTTCCGTTTTGCCATCCAGCTGTTCTGACAAAACAACATACAACATCCCGGCCTTATCTCTATCCTTGAATTTGGCAATATGGGTCCCCAAAATGACATCTCCCCGCTTGTCATCATCGACATCCAAAATCAGGGCTTCGTGTCCCAGGCGCGCTGGAGCTGGTTGATCTTGGGCGCTTAACGTAAATGTAACTACATCGGCTGGATTTTCGGCCAGATTCATGATCCGTTCTGGAAAAGACTTTTTACCATAGATGAGATAGGCCTTGTCCTGCGACAAGGCGCCTATGAGCACATCGTCAATTTTATCTCCATTGACGTCCCCCAGAGTCAAAGAATTTTGCTGTAAATCTCCAGAAATAAATCCATCTATACGCAGATCGAAATTGGAAAGTTGCGCAAAATCATAAATATCATCAAATCTAGTCGAGGATCCAAACTTGACATACACACTCCCACTGTCATTGACGCCATTGAAGTCCGTTCTCCGGGCACACACAAAAATATCACGAAAGCCATCGCCGTTGATATCTCCAGCGGCAATCACATGCCCAAAATTGTGGGATCCGTCAACTCCTACTCCACCGAAGTATCTGGCATACCAAACAGCCGGGTTTTTCATATCCCGCAAGGCCGGTAACTCACTCTCAACGGACAAAAGAAGCGACACACTGGTGGTTTGTCCATCCAGGCTACCGTCCGTCACGCTCACTTTGACCGACGCATTTTCAACGGTACGATCCGGCTTGCCGCTGAGTTGACCACTGCCTGCATTCACCTGCAGCCAGCTCAGATCGGTTTGGATGGACCATGTGTAACCCGCAATTCCTCCGCTGGCTTTCAACTCGGCAGAAAAGTTTTTGTCCACCACCCCGATGGGCAGCTCTTTGGTGTCAATCACTAAAGGAGATACTAAGACACAGCGATGCTGCGGGTTGCAGGCTTCTCCTGACTCACAATCTGCGTTTTTGTCACACTTCAGTTGGGTGGTATGAGTGGGACACCCCCACAATCCGAGCAACAAACATCCCATCATGACGTAATTGATTACGACCTTCATGCACGTTCCTCCCGAATCAAATACTATTTCATCTACCTAACTTCCAGATGTAGCATGAATTTTTTCCGTTTTCCAGCAGAATGCTCCCTTCCGTCATCCCTTATCACATCGATGAAAGGTTGGATGCCAAACTGAAACCTGACCCGGATAGGGGGGGATTGGAGCCAGAGACTACTTGAGATTGGGTCTGCGTGATCGTATCAATACGGTGAAATGATTTCGTTTTTCATAAGTACGATGATCAGCACGCCCAGTATCAACCGGTAGGCTATGAAAACCAGGGTGGAACGTTTTTTGAGAAAATGGATCAGTCCGGCGATGGCCAAATACCCGCTGCCGAACGCTGTCAGGGTAGCTACGATAATCGAGCTCCACATGACAGACCCAACTCCAGATTCGGCAAGGTGCATGAGCTCGTACAATCCAGAAGCCGCCACCGCCGGAACACTCAACAAAAAACTAAACCGAGCCGCATCCGCTCTTTTCAATCCCGCAAACAAACCGGCCGTGATGGTCACACCCGATCGCGAGGCGCCAGGTATCAATGCCAGAGCCTGCATGCAACCGATGAACACTCCGCCCACCCAACCAATTTGTGAGAGTGATTTGCGTCTCGAGCCTACTAGCTCGGCGAGACCCAAAACCACCGCGAGACCGATCAACGCAAAGCTCACTACCCACAAGGACCGCAAGGTGCTTTCAATGGCGTCTTGAAACCACAACCCGCAAACCCCGATCGGTAGGGTGCCGGCCGCAATCATCCAAGCCAACCTGCTGTATGGATCCTCAAATGGTTTTTTCGATACCAGCCCCTTTGCCCAAGCAACCGCCAAAGTAACAAGATCCCTATAAAAATACACTAATACCGCGAGCAGGGTCCCGATTTGCACCACCGCCGAGTAGGCCGCGCCCGGATCGCGCCAGCCGGCCAAAGCCGGAACGATACGTAGATGGGCGGTTGACGAGATAGGTAAAAATTCGGTCAACCCTTGCACGACTCCCAAAACGATGCTTTGTAAAAAATCCATGCAGGCTCCCACAAACCTCGACCCACCGGCATACACGCACATTGCATTACCGCAATGATCACACCGATAATCTTTTTTCAAGTTGGTGCCGCAACTGCCCATACGCTTGAAAAAAGCCTATCCCAGGTGCGCCGGTACGTGATTGTACAGAGTCTAGATTCCGGCCTCGGATTTGAGTATTTCGGCCTTATCAGTTTTTTCCCAAGTAAAATTGGGGTTGTAGCGTCCAAAATGCCCCCCGACTGAGGTTGCGCGGTATATGGGGCGCAACAGATCCAACCCCGAGATGATGTCGGCAGGTTTCAACGGGAAATGTTTCTTGGCCAACTCCACAATCCTATCATCCGAGATTTTTCCGGTACCGAACGTGGTAACCATGACCGATACTGGTTCGGCCACCCCAATTGCATAAGCCAGCTGTACTTCGGCCTGTTTCGCCAATCCCGAAGCAACGATGTTTTTCGCCAGATAGCGGGCTGCATAGGCTGCCGAGCGATCCACTTTAGAGGGGTCTTTTCCCGAAAAACATCCACCACCGTGCCGGGCCCATCCACCATAGGTATCTACGATGATCTTGCGGCCGGTCAATCCGCAGTCTCCCGCAGGACCTCCGATAACAAACCGTCCGGTCGGGTTGACATGGTATTTGATGTCTCCCTGTCTCAGCTCCTCGGGAATGACCGGTTTGATGATCTCCTCGATGACGGATTCACGGATGGTCTCGTATTTGGCGTCCGGTGCATGTTGGGTGGAGACCACCACCGTGGTCACCTCGACCGGCTTCCCATCTTCATACCGCACGGTTACCTGACTCTTTCCGTCAGGTCTGAGAAAATTCAGCTTTTTCTCGTGTCGCAAGTCCGTCATACGTCGGATGATGCGATGCGACAATACAATCGGAGTCGGCATCAACACATCCGTCTCGTCGGTGGCATATCCAAACATCATGCCTTGGTCTCCCGCTCCCTGTTCCTTCGACATACTGGTCGTGGCGGTCACACCCTGGGAGATATCCTGCGATTGCTGGTAAATTGCCGATAAAATGGCGCAAGTTTCCCAATCAAAGCCCATATCCGAGTTCTTGTACCCGATGTCCCTGATGACTTGACGAGCTACCTCCGGCAGATCGGCGTACCCAGAAGTCGTGATCTCACCGGCAATCAATACCATACCGGTTTTCACCAACGTCTCACACGCCACCCGTGAGGTGGGATCCTGCTCCAACAAAGTATCCAATACTGCATCCGAAATCTGATCCGCGATCTTATCGGGATGCCCCTCGGTGACCGACTCCGAAGTAAACACAAAATCCTTTCCGTTCATACAGACAACCTCCTCACTGTTTGCCCCTATCCCCCATCATTTCAGGTACATCAAGGGCTTGTTTTTCGAAAGACACTACCTATGCAGCTCGTCCTCGCCAATACATTCTATGAATGTGAGCCATACCATACAATATCAAGCCGCCAAAAAACAGATTTCTTGCAGCTTGGGATATACATTCGTTTTCAACCCAATCGTCGACATCATGTGTCCAGTTTTCCAAACACCCGGGTGTAAATCTCTTCACTCCTTGACAACATCGATGCCGGCTCGAAGCACCGCTCCAGCTCGAGCGTGCCCAACACATCCGTCACCCTCGAATCTTGAAGCAACAATTCTTTCAACGGCGTTTTGGTATCCCATGATTTCAAGGCATTCTGTTGGACCACTTCGTAGGCGCTTTCTCTTTGCATTCCGGCCTTGATGAGCGCGAGCAAGACCGATTGGCTGTACACCACGCCTCCGGATAATTCGAGATTCTTTCGCATCCGCTCAGGATCAACCCACATGTTCTCCACAATCCGGGTCATGCGATCCAAGGCATAGTCGGTCAGGATGGTCGCATCCGGAGCTATCACTCTTTCCACGCTGGAATGAGAAATGTCGCGCTCATGCCACAAAGCCACGTTTTCCAATGCCGCCATGGCATATGAACGCAATAAACGGGCAACGCCCGTCAAGTTTTCACATCCAATGGGGTTTTTCTTATGCGGCATGGCAGAAGAACCCCTCTGCCCTTTGGAGAAGCTTTCAGCGACTTCTCCCACTTCCGTGCGTTGCAGGTGGCGAAGGTTTACCGCGATCTTTTCCAAACTGGCGCCTAGATTCGCCAATGCACAAAACAACTCGGCATGCCTGTCTCGTTGCACGACTTGATTGGACACTAAAGCCGGGGCGAGCCCCAAGCTCTGCATGGTAAGGTGTTCGACCTCCAGGGGAAGATGTGCAAATGTTCCTACCGCGCCGGATATCTTTCCCACCGCTACCGAAGCTCTGGCAGCCATGAGTCTTTTTCTTTGCCGCTCCATTTCTTGATGCCAAACAGCCATGACCAACCCAAATGTAATCGGCTCGGCGTGAATACCATGCGTTCGACCCACCATAACCGTATTTCGATGTTTTTTGATCTGTTGTAAAAGTGCATCTTTCAATGCGTCCAAATCCGAAAGCAACAGAGTACAGGCCCGATCAAGCTGAATTGCCAAAGTAGTATCCAAAACATCCGAACTGGTCATACCCATATGCAGGTAACGGGCTTCAGGACCCAAACGGCGTTCCAGATAGGTCAAGAAAGCGATCACGTCATGCTTTGTCTGCTCTTCGATGGCTGCAACTTCCTCGACATCCCGGCCGGTTATTCTCCATTTGGCCCCGCGCAGATTCCGCGCTACCTCTGCAGGCACCAAGCCGACCTTGCTCATGGCCTCAACTGCACAAAGCTCTACTTCCAGCCAAATCTGCAATCGGCTTTTGTCACTCCAAATCTGTCCCATCTCAGCTCTGGTATATCTAGTAATCACATCGTACCTCCTAAACCGAAGCTCCTCAGATAATCACGTAAATGTTTGTTTTAATTTCTCTTTCGCATGCCGTCACGCTCACCTATCTAGATGTGACCCATTGTTCACGTTCTCCCCGCGCGTAGCGTGGGGGAGACTTCGGCCCAGAC
The DNA here is from genome assembly GCA_041560255.1 of Myxococcota bacterium. Taxonomy (GTDB): domain Bacteria; phylum Myxococcota; class B64-G9; order B64-G9; family B64-G9; genus JBFFBT01. Next base: position 16,745 of record JBFFBT010000029.1, read on the forward strand.
GTGCATCATAGAACCTCAGCCACCATAAATACAATGAGAAATTTAACCAAACAACAGGAAAAAAGAAGGAAACCCATATTCTGTGCAAGCACCAGGGCGGTCATTTCTGATTCAAAGGCCGCTCGATCTAAAGACCTCCCAACATCTCACTGCGACCCTCAGGGGTGAATAACGAGGGAAATCGTTCAGCCATCCAATGCTGTACGACCCTGCGGATTTGATCCGCGTCGTTGATCTCGAGCACATGGTCGACAAGCTCCACACACTCGCCGGCCATTGAGTTGCACACCAGATACCTGACATACGGCAAGGCAGATGGATTCATGGAAATCTCATCCAGTCCCAACCCGAGCAAAACGTGTAAATACAATGGATCCGCAGCCATCTCACCGCAAAGAGACACGGGAATCCGGCAACGATGGGCATTGTCCACCACCAATTTCAACAATCTGAGGATGGAAGGGTGAAGAGGATTATACAAATCCGCCACCTGTTCGTTACGCCGATCCACCGCCAAGGTGTATTGGATGAGGTCGTTGGTTCCGATGCTGAAAAAATCCACTTCTTTTGCAAAGGATTCGCTCATAAACGCCGCGGAAGGAACTTCTATCATCATCCCCAACTTGATATCAGGATTGAACGCTTGACCTCTGGATGTCAACTGTGACTTGGCTTCATCCAAAATTTCTTTGGTTTCCCGCAATTCACGATGGCAGGAAATCATCGGAATCAGCAGCTTGAGTGGTCCATCAACCGATGAGCGCAGCAGCGCACGCAGCTGGGTCAAAAACAGTGCACGATATCGCAAGGACAATCGTATGGATCGCAGACCCAAAGCCGGGTTGTTCTCCGGCTCGAGACGCAAAAATCCAACCGCCTTGTCACCACCCAAATCAAGTGTTCGTACGGTTACCTGCTTTCCATTCATTTCCTTGATGAGCTTGCGGTAGCATTTTCGTTGTAAACCCTCGGAAGGGGGTCTGCGGCCCATGAACATCAATTCGGTTCGAAATAGACCCACGGCCTCGGCACCATATTTGAGAGCCGAAGAAACCTCGTCCACCATCTCCAAGTTGGCCGAAAGCAGCATACGCTTACCGTCTAGAGTTTCGGCGGACGAATCCCGTTCTCCGACCAACTCGGCCATGCGATCCCGAAATCCTCTGGATCGACTCATGGCCTCAGTGACCATCGGTTGTGTGGGATGTAGGATAACCTGGCCCCGGTAACCATCAACGATGATTTGGTCGCCCGATCCGGTTTCTTTGAGGATGCCTTCCACTCCGACTACTGCCGGTAACTCGAAAGAACGGGCAATGATGGCGGTATGTGAGGCTTTGCCTCCTACTTCGGTCACAAATCCCACTACTTTGGTTCGATCCAAACCAATCGTGTCGGCAGGCGACAAGTCATGCGCCACGAGCACCACCCTGGGATGCTCGGGCAAACGGACCGATGAATCCAATCCCATGAGATTTTGCACAATCCGGCGCCCGACAAACTCCACGTCACTGCGCCGTTCTCGAAAATAGTCGTCCTCGAGAGAGTCGAACACTTTACCTATCTGGGCGATGTTCTTTTGCAATGCCCACTCGGCATTGATGGCTTGACTCGATATGATACGTTCGGTGCCCGCCAAAAGCATCTCGTCCTGCATCATCAAAAGATGTGCATCGATGATTGCCTTAGGATCTTGACCTCTGCGATGAGAAAGTTTTTCTCGAATGCTTTGAAGCTGTGAAATACTTCTTTCCACCGCTTCCCGAAATCGTTCTACCTCTGCGCGGATTTGCTCATCGCTCAAATGGATTTTCGGAATTTGAAATTTTCTCAGCGCAGGCAGGTAAACATGACCGAGAGAAATCCCCGGCGATGCATCAATACCCTTGAATATTTTGGTTCGTCTCCTCGGCATTGCGTTCCCAGCCACCTGGCTCATTCATCCTCACCAAATCTGGCTGCGATGAGCCTACCCAACGCATCCAAAGCTTGATGAGAATCATCTCCATCGGCTTGAATTTCAATGGCTTCGCCCTGCAAAGTGGCAAGTTGCAACACACCCATGATGCTTTTACCGTTTGCCTCGATGCCTCCTTTGCGCACACGAATCTTCGATTCAAACTTCTTGGCCATCTGCACAAATACCGCTGCTGCACGAGCGTGCATCCCAAGTTTGTTTACAATTTCAAACCGGCCCCTCACGGCGGGCAACAAACACCTCCTTGATCCTGTCAACCAATAGACGTCCGGTTGCATAGATCATGACATAACCCAAATAAGCCCCGGTAATTCAACAATTTTTCCGGAACTCTGATCAACTCGTTCCAGTTCGTTTGCGCGGTTGCTTCAAAAATTGAGAAGCCAATACAATGTTATCCTTGCCCTCGCGGGCGATGGCTCTCGCCATGACCGCCGGATCGGATAGGTTTCGGCTTCTCAAATCAAACGCTTTGAGCAACATGGCCAAATTGAGTCCCGAAATAACCTCGATTTTGCCCGGAGCCAATCTCGCCAATGAAAAATTCGCAGGCGAACCCCCGAACAAATCCGCAAGGATGATGACGCCATCACCTTGATCCACGGTCTGAATGGCCTGATCCAATTTTTTTTCAACCTCATGCGAATGTAAATTTGTGCCAACATCCACTGCCGCGACTTGCTCCTGGGGACCGACGATATCTTTCAACACACTCACGAAATGATCCGCAAGCCCATTGTGTGCAAAAACGACCAATCCTACCATGTCACGCCCTACCTCTCAAGCCCGATCGATATCCCGGTGCTTGACCGAAGTTCCCTCAATGGTTCGGCTCAACTTTTCTACGATAGCCACAGAACGATGCCGCCCGCCGGTGCAACCCACCGCAACAGTCAGGTAGCTCTTGCCTTCACGATCATACAACGGTTTGAATGTTTTTACGAATTTGGATACCTGCCTTAAAAACATTTTGGCTTCATCATGTTGAAGTACATATTCGGCAACCGGCTTACTCCGTCCATCCTGATCCCTAAGGGTTTGTACGAAATAGGGGTTGGGCAGAAAACGAGCATCAAACACCAGGTCTGCCTGTGGAGGAATTCCATATTTAAATCCAAATGATACGAGTGTCACGCTCATTGCCTGCCCGGGATGAACTTTGGTAAAATGCTCTTGAATCAATTCCCGCAGCTGATGCGGATTGAGACCTGATGTATCTATCACCAAATCCGCTGCTATTTTCAGTCGTTCGAGTATAAGCCGTTCCTTTTTGATTCCATCCTCGACAGATCCCCCCTGAGCAAGAGGATGCCTCCTGCGGGTCTCGCTGTACCTGCGCACCAATATACTGTCCGAACAATCTAAAAACATCATCTCAACCCGACTGCCAGTTGCGCGCAAACCATCCATAGTCTCCTGAAAACTCTGGAGAAATTGTCCCTCCCGGGCATCCACTACCATGGCGATCTGCTCTATTTCCTCAGAAGATTGAGGAAACAACTCGACCAATTTCGGCAACAATACAACCGGCAGGTTGTCGATACAAAAAAAACCAATGTCCTCAAGTGCACGGATTGCGGTGCTTTTGCCGGATCCAGACAAACCACTCAACACTACCAAACGAACAGGTTTTCGAAGATCACCGCCGTTTAACATTGTTCATCTTCTCTCATCAATACCTCATACAGTGATTCTGCGTCCCGAGCTTCCATCAACCGATCTCGAAACGATGAAACCTGAAAAAGGCGATTGAGCCGGGCCAAGGCTTTGAGGTGGGTACCTTGGGCGTTTTCCGGGATCAACAATACAAAGAAGAAAAAGGTCGGCTTTCCGTCAAAAGAATCGAAATCCACACCCTGATCACATCGTCCGAAACAAGCCAAAAGATGATCCAAACATGGGATCCTTCCGTGAGGAAAGGCAACCCCTTGCTCGATGCCGGTCGAACGCAAATCTTCTCTTTTCAAAAGAGTCTGCAGAACCGATTCATGCTTGAGCTCTGGATGATTCTTTACAACGAGTTTCACGAGATAATCCAGCACCTCACCCTTCGAGCCAGACGGCAAAGCCACTGTTACGTCATCGCGATGGAGGAAGTTTGCAATTCTCATCTTTATTCCACTCCCTCTCCCCTACAACGGCATCGAATAAACATGATAAACTCGATCTCTGCCCAACGATGCTATGATAAATTTTCTTCCTGTTGGTTGGTTTGGATGATGCCGATTTTTCCATCCGCCCGTTTATAGATGACATTGACGTCCTGTGTCTGGGCATGAATAAAAACCAATGAATCTTTGTTTTTGGCATTCATGGTCTTGACCGCTTCATCCAAGGTCATGGGGGTGGCGTGAAACTCCTCAACATCGACCAATTTCTCATCTTCTTTTGTATCTTCGATCTCCTCAGTGATGATGCCTTGTCTGATCTTTACCGCCGAATCACCAGTCGGTCTTCGATGAACCAGCTTGTCTTTATACCGGCGGGCCTGGCGTTCGATTTTGTCCATGGCCAAATCAATGCTTCCATACATGTCTTCGTTTTCTTCCACACTCTTGAGCACAACCCCCCGGGCAGCCACTTTGATTTCCACAATACTGAGATATTTATGCTTTCCAAGAACAAACTGAACGTCTACCGGCAACGACACATATTTTAACAATCGTTGCGCTTTTTCCTGAGCATAGCTCTTCAAGGCTTCACTTGGCTCCATATTACGAAACGTCACCGATATTTGCATTGCGCCTCCTCGAAAGGATCCGAGCTGAATACATCTAGTGGCAATCGGATCCTTTTTGATTTAATATAATTTCTTTCGCTTGCCGGATGGAAGGATTCCTAACATTTCCCTATACTTCGCGATCGTTCTACGTGCAATGTTTATGTTTTTTGTTTTTAGAAGGTCCACGATTTCACGATCACTCAGCGGTTTTTTTGGATTCTCGCCACTTACAATCTGCCGAATAGCCTCCTTGACCGACTCAGAAGCCATATCATCACCGTCGGTTCTGCTAATACCCGTATTGAAGAAGAACTTCAATTCAAAAATGCCCTGAGGCGTATGCACATACTTATTCGTGGTCACCCGACTTACCGTCGATTCGTGTAAACCGATGTCTTCGGCTATATCCCTCAAAACCATTGGTTTGAGATGCGCGATGCCCTTGTCGAGAAAATCGCGTTGCAGCTTCACAATACTTTCGGTCACTCTCCAAATCGTACGCTGCCTCTGGTGAATGGAGCGAATCAACCACATGGCGGACCGCAACTTATCCTGAATGTAATTTTTGGTATCTTCTTTCCGCGCATCGTCCAACATAGCTTTTTGGTAATACGGGCTGATACGAAGCTTGGGCATCCCGTCTTCATTTAATACTATCACGTAATCATCCCCAAGCTTGTAAACAAAAATATCCGGGCTGATATATTGGGGATTTTCCTCGGTATACATTCGGCCGGGCCGCGGCTCGAGTTGGGCAATGAGCCTAACGGCCTCGAGTACTTCCTCTTGACCGACTCGAAGCATCCTGCCGATAGCTTGATAATTCTTTCTCTCCAATTGCGGCATACAAGATTCGATGATGGCATACACCAAACCATTTTCGATTTTCAGATGCCGCGCCTGTATTAACAAACTTTCTTTTAGATTGCGGGAACCTACACCGACCGGATCGAAATTTTGCACCAGTTTCAAGACGCGTTCCACATCCTGCCGGCTCACTTCCATGGTTTCTGCAATCACGTCGACGGCGGTTTTTCCCTTGAGGCGATCCTCGTCATCCGCAACCAGATACCCGTCCGTGTTGAGATTGAGTACAATCTGCGCTCCAATAGCCTGCTCGGACTCGGGCATTTCAGAAAGGCGTAATTGCCAGAGTAAATGCTCTGTCAGGGAGGTGTTTTTGGTAAGCACATTTTCGAACGACGGCAAATCCTCTCCAGACGGTTGCCGCGTGCCGATTTGAGGCGGAGTCGATGAGTAGTTTTCCAAAAATCGATCCCAATCGATATCGTTGAGACCCTTATCTCCTTTGACCTCTTCAACCCGATCGTTGCGCTCCAAATGGTCGGTGAGCTTCTGTTCACTGCGCTCAGCCAGCTCATCCCCAGTCAAGTTTTTGGCGTCATAGGGTTCATGACTCTCCGGGGCTTCTTCCAAGATGGGATTTTCCAACATTTCTCGGTTGACCAGATCCACCAACTCCACTCTTGTAAGCTGCAGCAGCTTTATCGCCTGCTGCAATTGAGGAGTCATCACCAGTTGCAATGTTTGTTTCAGCGATAAAACCTGTCTCAGCTCAGCCATATGCGTCTACCATCGCCTCATCTGCGCCAAAAACACTCCACGTATTGCGGAGGTGTCTCGGGTGCAACCTTCTGACGTTGATTCTTCATCATCAAAGAATCTCATAGCGTCGGGTACCACCAAATCTTTTCGCTCAATGCTCCCAGTATAACACAGTTGCTCCATCTCGGCTAGTCGAGACGAAAATTCGTACCCAAATAACATGCACGCGCTCGCTCACTCGCTGCTATCTGAGAAGGGGTACCTTCTTCAATCACCCTCCCATCTTTTACAATATACGCTCTATCACAACTTGACAAGGTTTCCCTCACGTTGTGATCGGTGATTAACAATCCAATACCTGATTTTCTCAATTTGAAGATCTGCATGCGAATTTCTTCAACCGCCAATGGGTCGATTCCCGAAAACGGTTCATCCAACAACAAGAAGGCCGGATCCTGTATCATCGCGCGGGCAATCTCGAGTCTCCTGCGTTCTCCCCCCGAAAGAGTAGAGGCCAGTGATTTAGCCACATGTGAAAGGTCGAATTCTTCTATCATGCGTTCGATGCGATCTTTGGTATCTTTTGCTTTCTTCCCAATAGCCTCTAGATAAACCTGTAGGTTTTCCCATACCGTAAGCTTGCGAAACGTCGATGGCTCTTGAGACAAAAAGCCCAAACCATATCTCGCCCGCCGGAACATGGGCCAATGCGTAATACTCTGGTTCCTGAGAACAACGTCTCCAGCATCGGCCTTCACCAGACCCATGACCATATAGAAGCTGGTGGTTTTTCCCGCCCCATTGGGACCCAGCAGCCCTACTACCTCTCCGGCACCAACATGAAAGTTGATGCCATCGACCACACAGCGATTTCGATATGATTTTCTAAGGCCCTTAGCTTGCAGCTGCTCAGACATGGTATCCGTCAAGGCTTGCGCCTTTTTACCTTTCTTTTTTGCTCCGGCATCGTGATGATAGCTTTCGGATGAATGACCCTGAACTCGTCCTCATGCAAAAAATATTCGATCCGATCTCCTTTTACCTGATTCTTCCCCTCAATTACCCAAGGGTCGCCCGTACACACGATTCGTCCCCTTTTACGATCGTACTCAGCCCGATCACAATGGCCCTTGCGCTCGTTCTGTAAAATCTGTACCGAGCCCGTAAATACCATACTCGCGATCGAGCCGATTCCGGAGTTCGAATCAACGCTGTCCAAATAGCGAACTTCCAGCTTGTCGCACTGGATGGTTACGTTGTCCTGCACGGTTCTCACGTTGCCCGAAAACACAGCCAAGCGTTTCTTTTGATGTACCACGAGCCTATCCGAACGAATATCCACCGAGCTCGAAGCAGCTTGTTTGGTGTCCAACTCATCCGAAGATCCCTTCACACCCCAGGCCTCAACAGAAACCATACAAGCCAAGCACAAACCACATCGTAGAAATATCGCCTTCATCGATGTAACTGCTCCTCCCACACCGAGTTATGCAACCTGGTCCACACCCCTCCTTGGATATGCAGAGTATGATCGGACTCATCCAGAACCACTCTCGGAGTTTTCAATATGAAACGAAGCTCCCCACGATGGTACTGTTTGGTAACCACATGCTCGAAGATCATCTGCATGGATTTACCATTATCCGCCTCCGCGCCGGCGCCTACAGAACCCCCACGGCATGCAACCATGACTAAACCCAGCATGACAATCAGACCGAGACCGCGCACACAACCTCCTGTTCAACATGGTTTGCCAAACCTCAAAACCGAACTATATCATCAGGCTAGATGTCTGTAAACGTTCGCAGCCCGTATGTCTCACGGTCGAGTCTTCCACCGACCGTGCATCCAAACCCATTCGGAGGGATGTTTTCGAATATGGTTCTCGATCCGAGCGGTAAGCCCGGCTGTATCGTAAAATACGGCCGCTTCCGGATCGTTTTGTGTGCTGGGTTCAAACGATTCGATGACAATCTTGTATCCGTTTGGACCATTTCGATGATTGAAGCCGCACACAATGGGCGCACCAGACATTTTAGCCAAATATGCTGCCGCGTTGGGCGTAAATGCCGGACGACCGAAAAACGGCACGAAGACGCCGGCCACTCGAGTATCTTGATCAATGAGAAGGCCCATGATCTCACCCCGGCGCAACACTACTTTCATCCGCTGCATGACATCGTCAGAACCTCTCCAAATCGTTCTGACTGCTCCTTCTTCACGAAAACGCTCCATCATGCGGGTAAATCGCGGATCATAGCTTTTTTTTCCAATGGTGTTGATCGGATATCCCAAACCAGCCAATGAGCGGGCCATCAATTCCCAATTTCCACAATGACCACTGACAAACACTACTCCTTTTCCCTGGGCCAAGGTATCATCCAAGACCTTTCGGGACTCGGGAGTGAGCTCCATAAACGCAGGCATATTATGTATTTTTCTCACGTTGACGCATTCCGCCGCTGCCGCACCGAAATGTTCAAAAATCGATCTTCCCAACCTTTCTATCCGATCCAAACTCTCATCCACAAACGCGGCTTGAAGATTGGAAATCGTTTTGGCGCGCTCGGACTTCGCGATCCCAAAGGCACGCCTTCCCAACCAGCGTCCAAATCGCCTGGACATCGACAAGCTCATGCACCTAAGCATGCCCATGAGTGCAACCACGGCAGTATATATCAACCAGTTTTTAAGCTTTTTTTTCATATGCTGTTACCTTGGGTGAATAGGCACAAGACCGTTCAAGCCAAACACAAATCCCTTCCGAAGCACAATGTCAATCTTTTTCACCACTCTCAATGGGATTCGGCGGTTTTTTTCCTCCATATCGGTCGAATACTACATTCTTGCCATCTAGGGTTTATTATCTTAGACTACATACATATCAACTCGAGAAGCGAAGGGATGTAGTGCACCCCAAGGTAGCAGCGTAGAAGGAGGTTGCCATTATGTCGACCAGAGCACTTTTGTGTGACGACGACATGCCGATCCGCAAGATGCTGCGCGACATTCTCGAAGAAAAAGGCCTTTTCGTCATCGAGGCCAGAGACGGCCAGGAAGCCCTTTCTCTGCTTCAAAAAGAAGACGTCGATCTGGTTGTGACCGACTTCTTGATGCCCAAAGTCGATGGGTTACAGCTCATCCGAACACTGCGGGCCACCGAACGAAATCAACTTTTGCCGGTTGTGCTTTTGTCGGCCATATCCCGCAAGCAAATCATGCGCGACGAGCTGGCCGATTTGGGACCAACCTATTATATCAATAAACCCTTTCGGCCGAGAAAGCTGAGGAAACTCATCGAGATCATCATACAACGCATACAAAAAACCAAACCAAACAATCCATCTTGATCTTTGCAGGGAATGGACCGGATGTGACCCCATGACACTTTTTCGAACCATAACTGTGATGTTGATTGTATTGAGCACCATTCCAGTCATGGTAACAGGGGCTTTGATCGGCAATTATGGCGACAAGCCGTTCATGCTGACATGGCAACTCTTGCTTCTGGGGATATTCGGTATTGTATTGGCCATTGCGATTGGTACATTCTTTGCTCTTGGCATCACCCGCCCTATATCCAAATGCGTAACCGGTGCTTTGGCCATCGCACGGGGAAATTTCGGCTACAGCCTGGATATTAAATCAAGAAACGAAATCGGTGAGTTGGCCCATACATTCAACTACATGTCACGTCAACTCCTATATTACGACAACAAGAACAAAGAATTGCTTGCATCCATCGAAAGAGCCTATTTGGAAACCATCCGAGCTTTGGCCAACTCCATCGATGCGAAAGATCCCTATACCCGCGGTCATTCCATGCGGGTTACCGAATATGCCCAAATGTTGGGGAAGGATCTCGGCCTGGAAGAAAACGAGTTGAATCTATTGAGCTTTGGCAGCACCCTGCACGACATCGGAAAAATCGGTATTCGAGAGGAAATACTCACCAAAAAAACCCAACTCACTGATTCTGAAAGAAAGCTCATGCAACAACACCCGGTTTTGGGCGAAAAGATCATCGAACCGGTCGACTTTCTTCAACCTGTCAGACCTCTCATCCGTCATCATCACGAGTGGGTAGATGGCTCGGGTTACCCCGACGGACTCAAAGGCGATCAAATTCCTTTGGGGGCCCGCATCATCGCCACGGTCGATACCTATGACGCGGTAACCTCGAAAAGGCCCTATCAAGAAGCCGTAACCAAACACCAAGCTATTGAGATTTTAAACAAACTACGCGATACCCAACTCGATCCGATCGTATGCGATGCAATGGTTCGCATCGTAAAGACGCGCCTACCACCACCTTCCGTCGAGAAGGTTTCCCCAGACAAGCCTTCTTTCTTACTCGATAATGGAACCGAAGAAAGCAACTCGGTACCCAAAACCAGAGAAGTCGTATAAAAAAGAAAGGTACAACTCTACCTTTTTGAGTATTGGTAACGCTTGCGGGCTCCCGGTTGACCGTATTTTTTTCGTTCTCGAACCCGAGAGTCACGCGTGATCATACCGGCTTTTTTCAACACGGATCTAAATTGAGGGTTCATTTTTATTAGAGCCCGGCTGATCCCATGACGTATGGCCCCGGCTTGGCCCGCAATACCTCCACCCGAGACATTGACCCTGATGTCGATCTTACCGCTGGTCTCTGTCAAAGCAAACGGTTCTTCAATCAACATTTCCAAGGTCGGCCGTGCCAAATAGACGTTCGCCGGCTTGTTGTTGATGGTAAAAACGCCTCCGCCGCCTTGCCTGATCCAAACGCGGGCAATGGCTGACTTTCTCTTTCCCGTCGCGTATATCCCTTTCACTTCACTCATGCGCGCATCCCTTCAAACTCGATTTTAACAGGTTTCTGGGCTTCATGGGGGTGCTCAGGCCCTGCATACACCTTAAGCTTTTTGATAACTTCCTCGCCTAAGATCCCTTTGGGCAGCATACCTCGAACGGCACGCGTGATGATGTCTACAGGATGCGTGTCTCGCATTACTGCAGCCGTGCGCTCCCGTAACCCACTCATATATCCCGAGTAGTCATAGTACATCTTCTTGTCCCACTTTTTGCCCGTCAGCTTCACTTTTTCGGCATTGACAACGATAACATAATCTCCGGTGTCAACGTGAGGCGTATAATAGGCATGTACCTTGCCCCGTAACAAATCGGCTACCCGGGTACACATCCGGCCCAAAACCATGTTTTCTGCGTCTACCAATATCCAGCGGCGTTCGACCGCAGATTTTTTCGCATGCACCGTCCTCATTGCTCCAGTATCCTTTTAGCGCAACTATCCCGGTTCATTCCGGGAAGTGCAATTTTTAAGAGAACTGACCCATATTGTCAAGAACAAAGAACGTTTTTTTACATCTGTCTCGATCCGTTTGATGTAGATAATCACATTTCAGCGATCATGACCAGGTTTAAATGCTGCATGCCGAACCTAAATTGGTCCGGCATGCAAAGGTCTTAGAAATGAAGCGGTCTCTAATTAAGTACTATTTTATACGCGATGCCGTATAATTATGTCAAGCATAAAACGTAAAATATTAATATTTATTTATTTCAATTTACATGTACCCTAATTAAACAATCAATATAATATGGAGAAGAATCCATTTTTCGATTTCAGATTGCGGGTTTCTTGGGAGCCGAGGAATCACATCAAATCTCATACTTGAATGCCGGTGGGTTTGAGATCCGGATGCTCTATCTCAACGCTATGCAATGCCGTCAACAATAGAAAACTCTTGTGGATCAATAGATTGCATACGACATTGCGGACAGGCGCTGGGTCTGGACAGTCGTTTTCTGTTTTTGTAACTATAACCGCAACATC
>JBFFBT010000030.1:0-28739 GCA_041560255.1 Myxococcota bacterium
CCTTGTTCCATGTAATCCTCAAGATCATAATTCATTGCCAGGGTGTAGCCTCTTCCGCCGCGCACCACCCGCACCTCGGATATATCTCCGTCCGCAGATGGACCACCAGCCAATCCCAAAAGATCAATCAAACGTATGGAGCCGCTCACACTGATCTGCCCTGGTTTTTGAATCCCACCTATTACATTAATGCTATCGACCAACCGGTTGTCTCTATCGCCCCCGGTAGGCGGAATGTATAAGATGGCTCCACCTTCGGCTGGAAGATAAATCGGGTTGCCTTTGCCTGTCAGACGCTCCGCCAAGTTCACTTTTTGGCCTTCACCTTTGGTAAGCAACCGAACATTGGCCAAATCCGCGTCCCGGGTGGGGCCGCCCGCCTGTCCGAGCGCGGTGAGTGGATCCATATCCGCGCTGCGGTCGTAAATACCCGGGCTTTTTACTTCACCCAAAACAAATATCTTTCGATTCAAAGCCTCATGGCTCAGAAAAGAAATCTTACCTGCGATGGGGTAGGCCGGATCGGCCGGAACAAACACCTTGTCCCCTGCTTCCAGAAGCGGCATGGCCGAGTCTGTCTCTCGAGTAAGAAAAGCCCTTACATCCACAATCAATTGATCCTTACCCCGGCGATCAATCACTACCCGGGTCAAATCGGCACCATTTTCCAATCCTCCGGCCAGCTGCAATGCCTGAAACAGATCGGTCTTTTCTCGAATATTGATCAATCCGGGTTTGTTCACCTTGCCGGTCACAAACACCACCCGGCCTTTCTTATGCAGCCTTAGATACACTCCGGAGGTATTGCGCAAATAGCTTTCCAGATCGCTACGCATTTGATTTTGGGCTTCCTCGATGGATTTACCCACTACCAGTGTCGTGCCATAAAAACCAAGATCGATCCGGCCGTTTTCGTCCACTACCACCTTGCCTTTGAGAGGCAAGGGACCCGGTACGATGATCCACATCTCATCCCCGATCTCCAATGATTCTTGTGCAAGCACCGATTTTTGAGGAAAAACCCCCATCAAAACCAAAATCACCAAACAATATCTAAATACCCACCGTTTACCCGGCCATTCCATCGCGCTCACCTCATGATAATGGTTTTCAACTTGGCTTTTCATCATAAATTCTAATTTTTTTCGTCCGGCTCATTACACTGTTCATTATCGTTTTTCGGCATGAGGCCTTCGAGTTTCAAATATCCCATGGCCTGATCTTTTTCCTGCCGGGCATTCATCCGTACGCGCCGATCCATACCTCCCTTGGATTTCCTACCAAAAAATCTCAAGCGAGACCAGGTTGCACTCCAGGAAGGACAAAGCAATGAGTTAAAAACCACCCCGATGGGACGAATGTCCATCGCCTGGAGCCGTGTAATCGCCTCTTTGATGTCGATCTGGGTGGTCTCCCTTCCCATGACGACCAACACCGCCGTATCGATGGCTTCCTGCCATATCTGGGGCAAATCCAGACTCTCCCCGCCTTCGTTGAGGGCAAACCCATCGATGATTACCCGTCGGTGTTCAAATTCCCGAGGTTCTTTGGATCCGAGCTGATCAACCGGAAGAAAAACATACATGTCAGGCCATTTTTTTAACATGTAATTTCGAATCAAATCGATGAACAAAGATTTTCCAACATATTTTCTTGCAGATGTCACCAGCACGAATTTCGATCCTTCGGATCGAATTACTTGACTCAGACGATCCCCCAGATATTTTTCCAACAGCAGTTTCGAAGTATCTTTTGTATCCATATCATCATCCCTCAATCCAGTGTATTACTATATCACCATGATCAATACGTAACAAGGAATACAATATACAGCCAAAGCCTCAAAAGCAGGTCAACCAAGGCATGAGTGATGATCTTTGCCCTCTTCGCCCAAACGAATCAACCCGCCCAGGCTAAAATTATCGACGAATATGAAACCATTTTTGGCGGCCTGTTCATCAATCTGTTATTCTACCGACAATGAGCACCTCCAGATTGCATCGACATATTACCGTGATGGCTGTTTTCTGTTTACTCCAAACCATCCCGGTGTCCAAGGGTTTGTGTAAAACACCGCGCATCATGATTCGTGGTAATTATGCCATCATCGACGAAGTCTACCTGGCGGTTATCGATCTGCCCAAAGGGGCCAAGGCCAACCAATCAACGGCAAATCTCATACAACAACAGCTGCTTCGTTTTTTACATCGATCCGGATACGTCCTGGCTCGGGTCAAAGCCAGGCCTGAACGAGGCAAGATCTTCATCAACATCGACGAAGGTCGATTGGAAAAGGTTGTTTTTTTGGGAAGCGGAAGCCTGAAAACCCTTCGCTTGAAGCTCGACTTCAACCTGCCACACCATATCTACAACCGCCCATATCTCGTGAGACAACTGCAATTATTAAAAAAAAATCACGGATTTCAAAAAATCTCGTATCGACTGAAGCCTTTCCAACAAATGGATCACAACGGCATTCAGTTTGAGCAGTTGGGCTCCATTCAAGGACATGAAATCATCCCCCCACAGGGTCGATACGAGTTGCACATCCGTTTGGGAAACCGCAGCTGGGGCACCGGATACGGTATCGATATGGAATATGATTTTCCAGATGGATTAATCGGAGGAGTACAATACAAAGGAGAAAAGCTGTTTATATCCGAAGATCGCTTCTGGATCGGCGCTAGATTGGGCGCCAAGATTAGAAAGAAACTGATCAGTGGTGATTCCTACCTTACCATCTCGAGAGTCACCGGGGAGCTGCGCTGGTACACACCCGTATTGATAGGAGACTCATTTCGGCCGTTTTTATGGCTTGAAAGTGATCTTGCCAGCCGTCAAAGAGGTGACTTGATGGTGGAAATATACTACCGCGAACGCATCGCAGCCTCCGTCAATCTCTCCCACGAGCCTCTATCCGGATTCTCCGTCTCACTGGGCGGCGGCGCATGGGCCCGTATGATCTTCGGGATCGAGCAACTCGAGGGCACCGACACGCAGGTGGATGAGTCGTTTCACTTCGAGCCGTTTGTAGCCGCCAGAACCGAGCTGAATTTCGACCCCGAGATATTGCGCAAAGATCGACACCACGAACTTACCCTGGAAGCACGTCATTATTGGGTACAAAACCGCCCCAGCTTCAGCCGCGCCAACCTGGATTACCAAAAAATATTCAGCCTTGGCTGGCATGACGTTTGGCTCAGATTGCGTGGTACCTATATCTGGGGGGAGGTATTCTTCGACGACGAGCAACATGTCGGAGGTCGCTACCTCCGCGGTGTTTTTGGTCATATCTACACCGACAGGGTTGCAGGTATGATGCTCGAGTTACGTCTCTCACTGGCCAGAGACTTGTTCAAAGTAAGCTTGTTCCACGATTTGGCTGGTTTCAATCACCTTCACCGCAGCGCAGAAGAGGGTGACCATTTGCATTTCGGAAACAGTTTCGGAATCGGATTTCACGCTTTGATTCTGGATACCTTCCAACTGGACATCTACTACGCCCTGGGGTTCGCGAGCGACGAAAACCTCAATCATGGGCTAAGCACCAGTCTAAAGAAAGTGTTTTAGTTTTTGTCCCGTATTTGTGAAAGCTGCGTTTTCGCCGTCCCCACGATAACGGGTACGACGCCACGCAGACAACCGATACAAAACGACACCGAATCTAATCCCAGCGTTGTGAACGCTGGGCGGCTTTTTGGGCTTCTTTTTCTTCTTCCTCCCACTTCCACACGGGCTTGCAGACCTTGCGTTTGAGCAGACTTCCGGTTGGAGCCACATTTTTACATTTGATCCGCTGGTTTTTGGGCGCTTCTTGGTTGTATTCTTCAACCTTTTTCATAGTGTCCGCATCGGATACCTTATCAGGGCTGCTCGCACAACCCGGTATCCATACAAGATACAAGCTCATGACAAAAACCACGATGCTTCGACCGATGATCCTAAAAAGTACCACGTGTCTGCCTCCCTTCTTGCGGTTCAAATCGACTCCGCAATCATCATTTGTGCACATCTCCACTTTACTATTTATATAGTATACAATCCAATCCGGCAACAAATTCCTCAACCGTTTTTGACATCTGCTGTGATATTTGATAGCCTGAAAAAATATTCGTAATAACTGACCTGCTTACATGATCACCAGGGGGATCATACCAAATCGGGTTTTTCCACACAACGTATTCTAACCTATCCAAAGGAGTGTATCATGAAACTATGTATTTCGATTTTGCTCATCGGGCTGTTTGGGTTTTCTTTGGCGGGTTGCGGCGACGACGATGGGGGCGTATGTGATGAAGCCTGCGGCATCATAAAAGATCTCTGCGACGGCAATGCCGATGAAGGCGTCTGCAAAAGCGACTGTAAAGAGAAAATCAGCACCCTCACACAAGATGAAATCGACGCCATCATGCTTTGCCTGAAGGCGGCCACCACGGCCGATGCCGGGGCACTTTGTGTCGGCGAAACATCAATATGTGATTAATATTGGGATTTCATAATACGGATCGGCCGTCGCGAATCATATCGCGCGCTCAGCGTATGATGGGTATTTCCACCGGACCATATACCGCCTGGCCGCCCCTCAAATCGCGCACAACCGCCCAGAGATGGGCCGAGTTCTGCCCGGATTCGAGTTTTTCGGCTTTCCATCGGATACGCACATCCACCCCGGTGTCCAAATCATACTCGAACCTTCCGGCCGTGGCGTACAGTGCGACCACCGCCTCTTCGGTCTGCGTGCGCCCGGCATCATCCACATAGCTATCCAGACTAGCGGAATCGACGCGGACTGCGACCTCGACCTCGTCGCCGGAAAAAACCGGATCAGCGGGGACCTGCGTAGATACAGGCTTGGAAGCAATCTCCATGGCCGAGATGACCGGTTGCCGATTGGGCGGGCCCTGGCGGTTTTGAACCCACCAAGTTACCGGTACGACCGCTTCTCTCTGCAATCCTCCGGACGTCTTCAAAATATAACGAAAATATAAAGTCACTTTGTCCCCGAGCTCGTCTGGAAATCCTTCGACGGGAGGTTGATTGTCCGTAAGCTTCTGGATGCAATCATTCAATAGCTCAGCCGGCTCGACCCACAATGCGCCGTTTCCATCCGTAGGCGCAAAGATGCTTTCGCAGGCTTCGAGCGCACACCGATAGCCAGACGCAGGACCCAGCGAAAATGGACAAAACACCCAGCTTTGCTCGGAAACCATCTCGGTCGCAGGCAGGTATACCACCGGGCGCAATGTCACGGCCTGTGCCCCGACCGGCTCAATTGGATCGATGAGTACCGCCAACACCCTGGGATCGTTCAGATAAGAAGCAGGCTCGAAATCCGATCCACAGGCTCCCAAATCATGAACCACCCCGAGGATCGACAAAAGAAAAAACCAACTCGAGCTCTTCATGTTACCATTCTCCTTTGGCGCCCAGCACCGGTAAAATCGGCAACCCGGTCAACTCTTCCCGCTCGCTGTAATCATAATTGTAGCGCCAACCCTCGACGTTCGGGTGATTGTAGGAGTTGACCAATTCGAGATACAAAGACAGCTTCCATACATCAAAGGTCCAGGTTTTGTCCACCCGCAGATCCAATTGGTGAAATACGGCCAGCCTATCACTATTGGTCCTTCCATACATCGGCACCCACACACCGCCGGTCGCATCAAAAACTGCTCCCACCACGGGCGTGTCCGGCCGACCGGACACCAATCGAAACCTGGCTCCCACGCTCCATCCGGACCCGAGATCGAGGTTGCCCACCAGGGTGAGAATATGGGGTTGATCGAAATCAAAGAGCCGCTCGGTCGCTCCAAATCCATCCTTCCGATAGGATCGCTGGTAGGTATAGGCCAGCCAACCCGAAAACGCTTCATATCCGGCCTTGAGCAACAATTCCACGCCCAAGATCCTGCCGGTGCCGGCATTCAAATACGCCAAAGCCTGCGGGTCGGCAAAAGACAGTGGGTTTCTGACTACCTGTTGATCCAGCCATTTGTAAAAGCCTGTCAACTCCACTTCCAATCCCGCGACCAATACGTGTTCCAATCCCATGCTCGTATGGTTGGAACGGGGAGCCTCGAGATCGGGATTTCCCAACCCAACCACTGCCTGGTCCGGCGTCGGAGGCTGGTGGTACAAACCCGCTCCCGCCTTCAAGAAGGTTTGCGGCAATACGCGATACCGCACCATCAATCTCGGATCCAAAGTCCAGCGCCGTATATTGTCATAGTAATCCAGTCGTAGACCGGGGGCTATCTGTAAACCTGGTATGGGCTCGTAAGATATTCCGACATAGGCGGCAGGCTGATAAAGTCTGGAAGTCTCTCGGTATGCGAATGTTTTCTGCGTGGATATCGGGGGGGGGTTCTCTCCCTCGATGGACCGAAGACCCGTATTGAGATCGATTGCGATCTGATCGAGGCGAATATCCATACCCACATCGATGGTCAATCCACGCAAACGTTGCAGGCTCCAATTCGTACGCGCCGACATGCGTTTGACCCTGAGATCAAAAAAAAGCTCCGGACCAATCTGGGTGTCAAACTCCTGATACCCCAATTGCATCGAGCTTTCCTGGGTCAACCAAGGGGTGATTCGTTGCAGGTAGCTCAATTGAAAGTTGTGAAACATGATTTTCCCACGCACAGCACCACGGATTTTCGGATCATTTTGAGGTCTTTTGAGCAGCACCTGCAGCTTATCCAACGAACCGTAATAGATCAACTTGAGATTTTTGGAAGCGTCCGGCTTCCATCCGGCAATGAGCTGATAGTCATAATATTTCGGAGCGGTCTCGAAAGTCAAAGGCGCATCGTCGGGCAATGCTGCACCGAGAAACGTATCTACCCAAGAACGATGGAATGCCCCCCCCATGCTCCAGTTTTCATTCAAAGGCCCTTCCAAAACAAATCCGGCATCGTAGATGTTGACATCCACTTCACCCCTGAACATGTCGTTCGCCGGATCCCGCAGTTTTACGTCCACCACCCCACCCATGGCCCGCCCGTATGCAGGGCCGAAATTTCCGGGAATAAAATCCACGGACTTCAAAAAGCCACTATTGACGGTGCTTCTAAGCACACCGAAATGATATAAAATCGGGATCTCATGACCTTCCAAAAAGATCTGGGTGTCACCCGGACTCGAGCCCCTCAATATGAGAGCTCCACTCAGAAATGGAGCCCGCGCAACTCCGGGAAAATTTTGCACGACTTTTAAAGTATCCCCTTGAGTGCCGGCAGTCTTTTCCACCACCGATTTTTGTATGATTTGTCTGTTTACTTCCCGGCGCACCCAATCGGCCTGCACAACCGTTGCGTATCCGTCACCCACTTTCTCCAAATAGAAGCTTTCCCGACGCTGCTCACCCACCTGCATCGCCACCTGGATACGCAGCTTTTCATGTCCGAGCGAAAAAGCCCGCAGGACGAACACCTGCACCGGCAGCCCAAAAGAAAACCCTCCGCCGGCATCCGTTACCCCCCGGGCAATCTCCCGACCCTCGGCTGAAACCCAAACCTCAACACCGGCTATCGGCTTGCGGGTGCCACGTTCGAGCAACACGCCTTCAAACCGCACCAACTCCGGTTTTGGAGTCGGCTCGACGGGCTCAGGTGGTTTTTCGATCCGCAGGCGAAATGTGATGGTCACCGCCACGTTGCGGCCGTCGGACAGTACGGCAGGGCTGAACTCAAAGGACTGGGCGGCTTGGAGAGCGGCGCTATCAAAGGGTTCCCCCAATCCCTGCGCCACTTTAACCCCCACCACCCGTCCTTGCTCATCCACATCGATTTCCAGATCCACCTCAACATATGGACCCGGAAAAACCGCATCCTCAGGAATTTTTACGGGCACCATCTGTATGATCCTTGGCGGATCGACAAGTCGAGGCTCGTTGGCTACGTCCTCAACAGGTTGAGATGCACTCCCAAGCGGATCGGGAGGCTCATTTGCAGAAACCCTCGCCGCCAACATTATCTCAATGAAGCCGATGTATGCCAACCATCTGAGCATTACGAGTCCCCTAGCCTGAATTTGTATGTCCAAGGTATCCACACCGCAACCGGCAGGCCGTCTTTTTCAGCCGGACTAAATACAAATGTCTTCGCAAAACCACGAGCCAACTCATCAAATCCATAGCCGGCCTTTCTTTTCAACCTTACCTTTTCAACCCGTCCATCCTGCCTTACCAAAAGCATGAGTCCCACATCTCCCTCAATCCCGTTTTGCCGAGCTTCGGAGGGATAGGCAGATCGCATGATATCTTCGGATGGACTCTGTAACAATCGGGGCAACTTGGTAAGCTCGCCTACTTCGATGGTTACACGCTTTTCCGCCACATTTTTATCCGATCGAGGATCTCTATTTTGCCCACTTTGAGTATCTCCAGATACCGGAACCGAGACAAGCCCGGAAGCCACCGTAGCCTCCATGGACACGACAAATCTGGGCGGCTTCGACGGTGATGCCGGATCTTTTTCCGCTTTGGTTTCCTGCACAAGGGGTTTTGTTGGGATCACAGATCTGGGTTGTATCTTCCTCTCGGGCTTTTGGGGGGGTTGAACTACGGGCGGCGATATGGTTTTTTCTACTTTTGCGATAGAAGCGGGAGCAACCTCGGGTTTTTTTTCACTCCTTTTCACAATCCTGATTTTTACAGCCGGAGGTTTTTCAAAAGGCGAAGCTGTCGACCCGGAATGAAGATACAAAGCTCCCAATCCGGCCGCATGCAGGCCTACCGATATTACGACCCCCAACACTCCTGTAGACGGCCTTTTCATTCTACGGCTTTTTGGGTTGAATTCATCGGTTGGGTATCCAAAGCAATCTCGGTGACTCCGGATAGTCGCAACCGATCGACCACCGAAGCAAAAACACCGTACTGCGCTTGGGTATCGGCCGCGATGAAAGCCTGTAATTTTCCTCCCGAGTTGGTTGCTTGGACACGCAGAGCCTCAATCCGATCCGGCAAGTCATCCAAGTCAATCCGTCTTCCATCCAGGTATATCTCGCTGTTCGATGTAATGGCCAAGCTCAGGGTGCCTTGGAACGCGGCCTCACCGGTTTGAGCCTCGGGCAGATTGAGCGGAATGTTTTCCTTGAGCACAAACGATGCCGTCACGATAAATATGATCAACACCACAAAGGCCACGTCCACCATGGGGGTAATATTGATCCCTGAAATAATCTCGTCTTCATCGGTCTTCAATTGCATGGGCATGTAAAAGTCCCTCCCTCATCCCCTTGCGGATTCATCCCGGGACTGTGAGGATTGCTCGGGCGGGTGCACTTGCAGGTTGTCAATCCCCGATAGCAACGCACGCATGAGCGATTCGGTATGTTTGAGCCGGGAAGCGATGCTGGACTTGGCCCAATTGAAAGCGGCCACCGACGGAATGGCCACCATGAGCCCCAGACCGGTAGTGACCAAGGCTTCACCGATGGCTGTCATGATGATTTTATTGTTGGCTGCCTCGGCGGCGCCGAATTTGCCCATCTGGTAAAAGGCTTGTACGATTCCCAAAACGGTTCCAAACAACCCCAAAAAGGGCGCGGCGTTGCCGATGGTACCCAGAGTGGTAAGCCGGTTTTCATACCTGGCGCGTTCTCTTGCGGTCGCTCCCAGCATGGCCTGTTCCACCGCGGCGGCATCTTTCCCCAGACGGACAATCTGCTCCAAGCCCGCGCGAATCACGTTTCTGACAAAGCTGTCCCCTTCGGTTGCTTTTCGGGCCGACTGCAAATCACCCGAAGCCAAAGCACGGCTCAAAGGCGGTTCGAGCTCGATGATGCGTTCACGGGTTTTTACAAACAGCAACATGCGATCGAATGTCACCGCAGCCGCGGCCATCGATAAAGCCACCAAAAGCCACAATACCCACTCGGCGCCTACCATGCTCAGCTCAATCAGCTTTTGCGATAACATCGAAGAACCTCCTTCAAGTCACAGCAACATGACAAACTTGTAAGCGTTCACCCCGGGGTAAGGGTGACTCTTGAGATTTCGAGGACCTGTCTGAGCAGGGTTTACAAGCAATCGTTTTTTGATTGTTTGTAAACCCTAAGAGTTTCGCAGAAATCGAAAGAGTTATCCTTACCCCAGGGTGAACGCATCCACAAACTTCATCCGCAACCACCCTTTTTCTTTTGCGTGCGTCCGATATTTTTTACTTTTCTAACAAACTCCTGTGTCTCAACCCGCTTGGGATCCGGATCGGATTCGGGATGTCGTGAGCCCAAAGCCGCCTCAAACCGATATCGTCGGCATTCATCCTCGAGGCTACAGTCTTTATCGGGAGCGACCAATCTGCTCTTTGATCCGAAAACCTCAACCCAGACATTCAGGCCTCCCGCCAAGAGGTAAAGATTCTCGATCCCTTGCGCTCGTAGGATTTTCCAGGCCCGTTCGGCACGTTTTTCTCCGTTCGAGATCAACACCATCACGGTTTGTTTGGGCAGAGCGCCGACCCAGCGAGGATTGCCGATCTGATCCATGGTCGTATGCTCTGCGTCCACAAGATGAAACAGATTGAACTCGTTTTCGTCTCGAAAATCCAGGATCTTAATACGCATATTAAGATTGTAGACAACCTCCACAAGCTCCCGCGGATCGATCTGCACTTCACGTTGCATCAAGGCTTGAGAAAGATCGGAATCGATAGCTTTCAATCGGTCCTCGAAGTCGGGCTTCGGAACCAGCAACAATCCGGCCGCCGCCAGGACGGCTGCCAGCGCGGCAATCTTCATTTTGGTCGACATTTGGTCTCTCCCCGATCCGGATCCAAACTTCTTTCGATTTTCTCGGCACCCCAAAACATAAACAGAGCCATCAATACGACCAGAAGCGCAGTCAATCCGGATCCGATCCCCAGCCAATCCATGAGGGTCACCTCGCCCAGGTTCCCCGAATTATCCCAAAAGTTTTGAAAACTATGGATGGTTTCGCCAAAAATGAACATTCCGAGCCCCAATCCCAAAACGAAAAAAAGCCCGTCCATTTTGAAAGTGGCCATGGAAACCAGAGCCGTACCGGGACAATACCCTCCAATGACAAACCCGACACCGAAGATCAAACCTCCGACGATGCCCGGCCACAAATGGGTCGGGTTGATAAACAGTGCTCTTGCGTCCAACCCGCCTAAAGCCGAGAACCATAGTATCAACAACATGGCGGTCACAATAGCGGTAAACATCACCTTGAGCACCCGCATATCTCTGAAATAAAATTGGGCCGCTAGGTTGTTGGCATTGCCGAACCCGGCTCTTTCCAAAGAGAAACCAAATGCGATTCCCGTCACGACATACAATAGACTTTCGCCCCACGATCCGACCAGTTGGGAAAGCTCCAACGGAAACATGGCAAAACCTCCTTCAATTCCAGAGTTTGCGAACAAAATAGGCGGCAAGATAAGCGCCCGCAAACACTGAAAACATGAAAACCCAACTGCCGGCAGATAAAATCGCACCTCCCGAAAGCGCTTGGCTCGAAGTGCATCCTCGACTCATCCGCACTCCAAAACCTGCAATCGCGCCCCCCAACATGGCCATGGACCACCGAAACCGTATGCTTACAGCGGGTCCTCGGTAGGTCTCGATTTTTACCCGACCGGCCAGCAGACCGGAAATGAATCCTCCCAAGACCACGCCGACGATCTCGAGCACCAACCAACTTCGCAATGGATTCGGCGAAGCCTTGATGAGATTGACGAGATAGCCGTTGTTGTTGATATGTTCAGGTGAAACCAACTCGGTGGCTTTCCCGATCACCACGGCGACACCCCCCGAAGCCCCCAAGCCGTGTCCAAAAACCAGAAATGACACAAACAAGACAAATCCCAACAGGACTCCCGCCAAATAGGGATTCATGTATTGTTGTTTTTTCGAGGTTTTCATGCTCCACGATCCTCCTGGTCACAGGTCTTCGAATGTTCATAACCCGTGATCATGGCTGCCAAGTTGGACCAAATGGTCGTGCCGGTGGTGGTCATGTATACATGCAGGATCAAAAACGCGGCGAACAACCAAGCCCCGAGACGATGCAGCGGTCCCAATACTTTGAGACCACCCGATAGGGCCACCCATCCTGGAACGACATCCACCCCCAACTTGAGCAAACCGGTAACCATCATCAACGGCAACAAAAGATTCAATACAATGAAATACGTAACTTTCTGTAAAGGCAGCAAACGTTTATCGGGTGTTTTGTCAAACGGATGAGCTTCGCCCTTGAAAATCCCAAACAAATAATACCCGGCATGCTTGAACCCCAAAGGAAATATTTCTTCCAATGCAGGAATGTAGCGCTGCAAGACTCCCCCGGTCACATTGTAAAACAATGCCAGAGCCGCATTGACCACCAAGACGATTCCAACCACATGATGCAAGTGCACGGAGGTCTCGAAACCCAACGGAATCAATCCGTCCACAAAAGTTATCGCAAAACCGCTTGCGAGCAAAACGACTACGGAAACCGCTTGGATCCAATGCCAGATCCTCTCATAAAGAGAATAAAAAAGAACTTTGGCGCTCATGACCCACCACCTCTCGATTTGCGCATTCGAGTTGTAAACCCTCGTAAACCCCCGTGCAACAATACTCCCAATCCGGTGGCCAGCAAGACAATCAGGCCCAACAGATCCGTCCATCCCAAGCGAACCGCTCCATGCACATACAGTTTTTCAATACCGAGATCAGGCTTGTACTTCAACGCACCGTCTTGGTCGGTCAGTACCGTACCGGCCATCTCACAATCCGAACCTTGAAGTAACCGCGGCATTACACCTGCGGGAGCATACCTTGCGAGATCGTACATCTTTCCGATTCGCGCGGCCGGGCGGTGGCACTCATCGCATGATTTGACGGCCATATCGGCCGACAACACTCCATGCGCGATGGTATAGGGATGCATGAGAGCTCTTACGGTAGGTTGTTCGACCCCTTGAGTCTCCAAGCGTTTTTTCATTAAGTTGATTTTCTCGTCCGTATCCAACCTCAACTCATCCAAACCGATGCGCCCATCGGAATTTGCATCAAAACCCGCGATGACCTGGGGATGGTAGCCGCCGTCTTGCTCAAACAAGGCGTTGTATAGATCGATATACCGAATGGGCGACTCCTGATCTCCCTGGGACCAAAACCACGACGTGACGAGGTTATGGGGTCCCAACCGACATACGTCCTGATCGTCGACATGCCACAATAAGACCGGCTGGTATCCGTCGATTATCGACAAAGGATCGTTGATTTCACCCGAAACACCTCGATGCGCCACCAACGGCTGTCCATCCGCATCGAGCAAGGTCCAATCGGTGCTCGAACGAGCCGGAGCAAAAATCTTGGGGATATGGCAGGTCTGGCAACTGAGCTTTTCGAAATGCGTCTTTTTGAAGGGAAGAAACTCATGCACTGCTTCCGGACGATGACAATCCCTACAACCCCGCATCGTCCCGTCGTAGGCGCGGGCCACGACGGTTTGTGTCACAAATCCTTTGACCAAGTTATGATCCGGTCTTCTCAAGTATGCCTCGATACCAAGTCTCCTCGCATCAAACCTCAGGTGGTCCTGCATGTCCTCGCCGGCATCTTTTTGGTTGTAGGCGGGATTGTTGGGCGCGTGATGGCAATCGATACAACCGAGCAACCTTTCGGCATGCACGTCCCAGGCAGAATTCAAGCTAGGCTTACCCGAAAGGTTCATCCCGGATTTCCGCATGGGCTCGGGAGAAAAAATCGTACCGGTCGTCTCGGCAGACCAGTTTTGTAAAGAATTTTCAAACACCACCGGATCGGAGCATCGACAAGCTTTGGCGTGACATAAGCGACAGTTGTCGCTGGGAGGATCGGACAGTTTCAACACTTGGTTGGTCACCGCTCCACGAGCATCAAACATCTTGCGATTCCACGTGAAGCCTGCCTCGGTCCGCGCTACAATGCCGGATCGGACCAACGTGGCGGTCGACGCCCATCGAAATCGACCTTGCTCCAAGGCATCGATACGCTCTCGATTGTCGGGGTTTTGCATATGACACAAAAGGCAGTTGAGCTCAACTCCCCCCGATTTCTGATAATCCCAGGGCCGAGGTGTTTTGGTTTTCGGTTCGAGCACGTGGGTCTCGGGGCTGACCTCGGCACCGACTTTTAGATCTTCAAGCATCTTTCCATTCTGTGCCCTGAAGGCCGGTCCTCCCCCCACATGACGAGGTCCCAACAGTTGAATCCAGGCGGCTTTCCCCAAATCCAATTTTTCATCCGTCGACCTGGAGAGCCTGCGATAGATGAGCGGATCAAACCCCCGTAACATCACAAAATCACCCACCTGCGCGTGCTCTTGCGGCCCGGCCGCCTCAATGCTCGCCTCGCTCAGGCCCACCTGGGCGTGATAGTTATGTTTTTCAATATATTGCGTATCGTGACACGCGCCACAGCTTTTCTCGAGAGATAGCGCACCGTTGTCATCCAACACCTTGCGTCCATCCCTGGTGAGAAACACCACATCAGGATGTAGGGACTTGGCGCCGGGGATGAGTTTCGGCCGGATGCTTTTCAACGTTACACGCAATTCATCGGCTTCAACCGTATCTTGGGCATACAACCCACCGGCGCCTCCAAGCAACCATGTAACCGATATTAAAATCAGGTTTTTCATATTATTGATTCCTCAAAAGTTGACGCCGATGCTTTCTACCCCCTACCAAAGCCGGATCCCCGTCATAACCCAAAGACAACCAATCCATGCGCCCGGACCCGGCATGACAATCGACGCAGCGCAACGCATCCCTGGCAGGTGCAACCATGTGGGTTAATTTCCACACCATATCGGTTTCAACAAATCCCATTTTTCCGCTAAAAGGCAGCCCCGAGGCTTCTGAGCCCAGCTCGGCTGCTTGATTCCAATCGAAATCTGTCCAGTAACCTCCTGCTCCCCAGGTTTTTGGAACCAACAGGTAGGCATTTTCTACATCGTAGGGTTGCTTGGCCCGATGCACCTTGAAAGGCCAGATCTTGGCGTCCGGTTCTTCAATTCGACCCATCGGCAGGTTGATATGCACTACTTCGTCCGGATTGATTCGGTCGCCCTTGAGGTACCGATCAACCCTTCCATTGAACCACATATATTTTGGAATCAATTTTTTTACATACAAAAAACTGCCTTTGGCTTTGAGATACCGATGCGGATCGTTTTGCTGGGTGTCACGCCCGGCAGTCGACCAATCCCAAGCCACCTTGGTGGCCTGAAACTTTGCCACTTCGGGTACATGACAACTCTGACAAGCCAGTGCTCCAGCATGCCGGTTGATTCGTTCGATCCGATGAGGACTGCGACTGTGACAATCCGTGCATCCAATCTGGTTGGAGTCCGACGTGTTTACCGAAATCATCTTGCCGGATATCCTGTGTTCCCGGGTTCGATGGCATTGGGTGCACTGAAAATCAAGCCTACCCATGTGTATATCGATACGTTCCACCGGTTTCGCCAGTGAACCGTCCAAGTCACCGTGCTTGACCGCGTCGCCTCCGCCTCCATTAAAATGACACCAACCACAATTGTCCCGAGTGGGAGGACCCACACTTTTTGCTACCAGCATGAGATCAATATCTTTTTCGGGAATCCCGGCCAAGGTTTTGGCATAGGTGCCGCTTCGATCGTGACAGACCAAACAATCCACCAATTCTTGGTTGGCAAAATCAAAGCGTTCGTCCTGCCAGCCGTAGCCGGCATGACATACCGTACATTTGGGCCAGTTGCTCTCAATGCTGATGCAGAAATTATTCATGAGATTTCTCTTGCCGATCCGGACAGGTTCCGAACGGCCCGGCAGAGTCTGGGGCTCTCCCAGCCAATTCCAATGAGAGGTTTTCATTACCTGGGTAGCCGCCTCCGGATGGCATGTCAGACAAGCTCTGGTCACCGACGGACCATCTGAAAAACGCATCCCTTCGAACAACCTGGTATGGTTGGTCAAATCAGCCCGCTTCTCGACCCGGCTCCAAGGCGCATCGGGTTCGCTTTGGGTTTTTCCACGAGCTTGTGACACCACCAAAACCCAGTAGGTCGAAATTGCGAGCAGGATTTTGCTCCAAACAAGCATGGATCTCATGATGGCTTCCTTTTTTCCAGACAAGCCTGCAGGCATGCAAGCATTTTTTTCACCAGTGGCTCGGTAAGCCGATAGTTGGCATAACCGTTTTCCCGGCTTGCGGCTATCATGCCTCGCATGCGCATCAAGCGCAATTGTTGGGACACCACGGCCTGGTTCACACCCAATCTGCTCGCCAATGCATTGACATTCTCGGGACCTTCACAAAGTATGGCCGCGATCCGAAGCCGCATCGGATGAGACAAGGCTTTGAGCAAATCCGCAGCCAACTCACAATCACTTTTGGTTTTCAGGCGATGAATGGCAAACTCCAATATATAAAAATAACTATATATATATAATCATATTCTATCCCACAATCAAGAAAATTCATCCACCCAATCAGCATCCGCGCAAACCCTTGTCAAACAGCGCTAATCGTGCGAGATTGAACCCGAGTAGAAAGGAGGCCTGGAGTGCCGCCCGAATTCGACGTCCTCGCTCCGTCGACCTGCATCGACTCCGATCATCCCTCGGTACGCCGACTCGCCAGCCGGTTGACCCAGAACACGAGCCATATCTCCGAGAAAGCCCGTAATCTGTTCACATATGTTCGCAATCGAATACGCTATGATTTACACAGCCCCTTTCATCTCCTCGAGCATTATCTCGCCAGCCGAACCCTATCACGAGGATCCGGCTATTGTGTGCAAAAGGCCGTATTGCTGGCTGCATTGGCTCGAGCAACGGGCATTGCGGCCCGCTTGGTGTTTGCAGACATCAAAAACCATCTGGTCTTCGAACCGGCCAAAAATCTGCTCGGAAGCAACCTCTTTGTATACCATTGCTATGTAGAGATGCACATCGGCTCGAATTGGGTTCAAACCGTACCGTCTTTCGATCCGCGGTTATGCAACCGACATGGATACCCGCTGGTTGAATTCGACGGTGTGCACGACGCGCTTTTTCCAAAAACCGATGCCCAGGGACGCCGTTTCATCGAATATTTACGCATACATGGCAGGTATAACGACGTACCCCTGGATGAGATTCTCGCCTCCTGGCAATCTGCATATGGGGTAAAGACCGTCGAGCGACTGAAACTTTTATCGCACGAAATCCCTACGCACACCGATGGTTCTATCCTCCCGGCTAAAAATAGTTGACAGCTATCCAGAGCATGTCTATACATCGTGCAAATCGGCTGGTGGAAGAGTTTCCTTCCGCGGCGGGATTATTTAATCGGACACAGAGAGGAGAAAACCACAATGGCCATGAAGATTACCGAGGAAGAATGCCTGAAATGCGGCGCCTGTGTAATGGTATGCCCCCGAGAAGTTATCTCCGAATCTGAGAACAGCAGCGGCGATGTGGTCTATGTCATCGATGAGGAAGCCTGTACCGAGTGCCAGGACGAAGGCGGACCGCAGTGTCAGGCCGAGTGTCCGGTACCCGAGTGCATTGTCAAGGCTTGATAGAAACATTTCGCTTCGAGGTTGGCTTATTTCAGCTTGACAACTGTAACTCCGTCTCCTCCCTCCTCCGGCGTTCCGGTTCGGAAATGATGAGGATAGGGGGAAGTGCGCAGGTAATCGCGCAACCTGGACCGCAGTGCTCCTGTTCCGTGTCCATGCACGATAAATACAGTATGTTCGCTCCTACCGAAAGCCTTATCCAAAAATTTTTCGAGCCAATCGATAGCTTCGTCTACCCGCAAACCCCTGAGATCAATAGTGTTGTCGATACTACGCACAACCAGGCTGGAAGCTGAGCCCGGTGGGTTCACCCTGATTTTCGGCGGCGTGGACTGCCTGTTTTTTTGGTTTTGATCTCGATCGGATCGCCTGGAGCGAATTCTCTTTAGCTGCTCCACAGCCACCCGGGTTCGCATGTTTGCGCCCAACCTCACGGTCGCCACACCTGCTTTGACATCGACAGATACAACCCGACCTTCTTTACCCAAATACTTCAAAAACACCTTATCACCCACCTGAATCCCATCCGATTCGACTGATTCGGCTGCCCGCCGATCTTCCTCGGACGACGGGGAAGCACCCAAGCTCTCCGCACGCTTCGCCAAGTCTTTCACGGCGTGGCTGGCCTCAACCGCGGTCTTCATCGTGGTGTGGTGCTTGAGCTTTTCAATCCATCCGGCTATCTCTTGACGCACATCGGAAATCTCTGCAAGCACCTTGTGACTTTGGCTTTGTATGAGCTGGTTCTTTTCCGTGTTGATTACCTCAAGCTGCCGTTCCAACCTGTCGTTGCGGCGATTGTAATCATCGATCTTGCCTGCAAGCTCATCTCGAAGCTCTGCAACCGCCTGCTTCTGCATGTCGAGGTTCTCGAGCATCCTATCCAAGTCACGTTCACTGTGATCCAAATACGAACCGGCTTCGCGCAAGACCGACTCCGGGATCCGGAGCCTGCGTGCAATATCGAAGGTCAGACTACGTCCCGGGACATCCGGATGCAATTGATAGGTCGGCTCCATGGTCTTACTATCAAATCCGACACTGACATTGACGATCCGCTCATTTCGAAAAGGCAGTCGTTTGAGCTCCTCATAATGCGTGCTGACAAGAGTGGTGGCGCCCATCTCGACCAGCTCCTGACAAACCGCGCAGGCCAAAGCGGCACCGTGTCGTGGCTCGGTGTCCGCGGCCAACTCATCCAGCAAAACCAAGCTGCCCGCCCGGGCATGCTGAAGAATTCCGGCCAACCCGGAAATATGAGCCGAGAAGGTAGACAATCCTCTGTCTATATCTTGTGCGTCGCCGATGAGAGCCCAAATCTCAGTGAAGCAACCAATCCGAGAGCCCTCAGCCACAGGGACCGGCAATCCGGCTTGGGTCATCAAAGCCATAAGTCCAACGCATTTC
This sequence comes from Myxococcota bacterium, assembly GCA_041560255.1. GTDB lineage: Bacteria > Myxococcota > B64-G9 > B64-G9 > B64-G9 > JBFFBT01. The sequence continues at coordinate 18,959 of JBFFBT010000030.1, forward strand.
AGCGTTACGGTCTTGCCACCCGCATTCGGGCCGGTGATGACCAGACAACTATGTTGACTCGACATTCGAATATCGTTGGGGACAACCTGTTTCAAAGCAAGGGCCATCAATGGATGCCGGGCATCTCTCAGTTCGATCTCCTTACTGCCCAACTCAAGCCAACGCCCTGCATATTTTCTACCCAACTCAACCGCAGCAGCAATCAAATCGAACTGGGCCGCAGTCTCCAGATTGTTTCGAAGACTATCGGTTTGACGGGCGATTTCTTCAGAGTATCCGGATAAAATCCGCATTTCCTCGTCCAATACCGCAGCCTGAAAGATCTTGAGACGGTTGCCCTCATCCACCATTTCGGCCGGTTCGATAAACAATGTGGCCCCGCTTTGGGAAGTATCATGAACGATGCCGGGAAACGGTTCGGGAGCATCCGCCCGAATGGGCAACACGTACCGATCACCGCGTTGGGTGATGTAGGGCTCCCGCAGAAACAAGGCCGAGCCGGGCCTATGCATCAAGCGCTCCAGACGAGAACGAATGCCTTCGGTCAAGGCACGAACCTTTTTTCTCAAGCGCGCCAACTCCGGACTGGCGCTGTCTCGAAGCCGGCCGTCCGCCTCGAATGCATCTAATAGCTCGGCTCCCAGCTCGCTCAAATCCATGCTGCCCCTGGCCAAATCAACCAGCTCGTCTCCCTCCACATCCGCTTGATTCAAAAGAAAGCGCCTAACCCGCGATGTAACCTGCATGACGTGTCCGACTCTGCGGACACCTTCCGACTGCAAAACGCCTCCCTTTTGGGCTCTGATCAGATCGTTTTCGATCTCGTCGAATTGCTCCAAGGGAGAGGAAGCTCCTTGATCAAACAAACCAGATAGTCGCCGACAACGATTTTGCATGATCTCCACCCACCGATGATCGGTGGTTGGAGTCAACTCTAAGCATTTTTTTCTTCCTTGGGGTGTTCTGGCATGGGTCGCCAAATGTTGCTTCAACTCGAGCCAGCCGAGTTCTTTTTGGGTGCTTTCGTCTATCCACATAACGTCCCGCAGATTACTGCATTACGGCAAGCAATTGAATAAAAATCGGCATTTGGAAAAGGCCGCCGGCATCCGCCGAAGAGATTTTTTTTTGCCTTGTTTACGGGAAGTTTTTCGAGTATTTCTCATCTGAAAACCTTATACAAAGACAAACAACCATTTGGACTCTATCTTACGAAACAATGCAACGACATTACAAAGGAGGTCATGATGCGATCGAGTCTTACGACAATCCTGGTGTTTTTACTCTTTGCGGCAGGATGTGAAAAAAAACCACCCACACCCGGTTCCCAACCGGATCAACCGGGCCAGGCAGGCCCAGCCAAAGATAAAGACTCGGCCAAGGCCGATAAAACTGCTCAGATTCTCCTAGACTCCGCCATATCTGCACGCGGTGGATTGGAAAAACTGAAAGCGACGACTTCATTCAGCGTAAAAACCCGGGGGAACTACCTCGGTATGCCTTATACGGCCATCAACTATTTTCAATCCGGCCAAATGCGCATGGATCTCATCAATGCCAAGGAAAAGCCCACCATGTCCATGCTCTTCGGGCTCGATCAATGTTGGAGCACGATGGGCCCGGTGGTCATGCCTTGTGATGAGTCCAGCCGGAAAGCATACCGAGCCATGATGGCAATGGAACAAGCCGCCCAACTCTGGCCATTGCTGGAAAAAGATCTGGACTGGGAATTTACGGCCGGAAAAGCAAAGCTCGACATCAAAGAGTACAATACACTGAAGGTCCAATCAAAAAAGCTCGAGATTGAAGGCATGTTGTACTTCGATCCCCAGACCCACCTCTTGACACAATTGCGTTACGACACGTCCGTCATGGGCAAAACCGCAGAGATGGTCAACCAATACTGGGAAATCAAAGAAGCCTGTGGAATCAAGGTGCCCCACAAGATGTTCATAACGTTTGACGGCCAGCCGTACATGGAGGAAGAAACCTTCGAGGTCAACTGTCAAGCTCCGGATGAAATGCTTTTCGAGCAACCCCAACAGATCACAGATGGTGCCATGGAAGAAAAAGACACGGAAAGCATGTTGACGATTTGCTGGACGCACAAAGGCCCATATCGAACCATGGGCGAAAGTTTCGGAAAGCTCATGGAAGGCATGAAAAATCTGCAGCTCATGCCTATGGGCCCTCCAGTAGTTACCTATCTCAAGGCTCCCCCCAAAGTCAAAATACCCAAAAAATACCTATCCGAAATTTGTTTTCCAATCTCCCGCAAACCCGAAGAAAACAGCGATCTACCCAAGGAGCTTACATTTACAGAACACAAGCCGCAACATGTGCTCGCACTGTACCAATTGGGAGATGCATCGAAAAAAATGATGAAATCAACCAAGAAACTGCTTTTGGAGGCAAAGAAACGCAAATTGAGACCTGCAGGCCCATTATCTCAAATCTCTTACATGGACCCAGCCTTGGTGCCGGTGGAACAGTGGGTCTTTGAGACCCGATTACCGGTAACCCCGATGGGAAAAAGAAAATCTAAATGACATCTACGGATGCAAGGGAGAAAACTTCATGGGGAAACTGATAGACAGACTTCCGCTTCCAGAAAAACGCGACGAATTGGTGGATGAATGCTGTGGGCTTTTGGAAGAACAAGTCTCGAAAAAAAAAGGCATTCGTGGATTCGCCGTAAAAACCGGCTTCACACTCCTCAAGTCGATCAAACCTGGTGTGGTCCGGGAAATCATTGACGGATTGTTGGATGACTTTATCGAAGCACTCGATGAGCTCTACCAACAACAGCAGAACAACGCATCCAAGCAATCATTCACAGACTTCATGAAAGCGAACCCCCACCAGATTGCCGAGCAGCTGGTTGGAGTGACCGATCGGCGAGCCGAAAAAAGCCGCAACACCGCATTGAAAAAGGGATATGAGAAGCTACGGGGACATGCAGTACACAGCGTCGAAGAAGCAGTGCCGTCTCTGGCAGATCTCTTGGATCGTCATTACAAGAACCAGCGCCCTTCTCCATAACCTTAAAATCATCCAAAAGACTTGATAGTTACGAGACTAAATCTAGGCTGATTGTGTAAAACTTTTCAAATCGACTCGGCCACGTTTTTTGCGGATAGCAGGTTTTCGGTAAGCGCGAAGCTTCTTTTTCACTGGAGCAGTTTTTCGGGTAGGATTTTTCCTCTCGGCCCGCGTCTCGAGATGCCTAACCTTATCTATGGTTGCGTCCAGAGCGGTTTTGTATACCAGGGATTGTTTTTTCAACCAGGCCGCTTCGGACTCCAGATCCTTGACCCTGGAAGCCTTTCTTTTATACCCTTCCAGCTCGGCCATTTTCTTTTCGGCCAGCATGGCTTTTTCCTCGGCCCGTTTGACCCTGCCACGCGCCTCCGCCAACTCCATTTCAAAACGATTGCGCTCCAAGGGCGTCGTACCGGTCTTGAAGTGTTGATCAAACAACGATTGCTTGGCTTGACGTTCTTTATGGGTCAACTGCACAACCTGTTCGAGCAAATCCTTGGTGCGTTGTTGGGCATCATGAAGCTCTTTGCGCGCACTGGCTTCCTTGGCTTGCCATTGCAGCCTCTCTTCTTGCAAGCTTTTCAATTTCGACTCGAGATCCTCTAGATCGGCTTGACTCTTCTGTTTCTGCGTTTCGAGCTGCTTTTCGATTTCGTTCAAGGATTCAACCATCTCGGGCGGACGGCCCAGAAGTTTTATCGAAGCATTCCACAACCACTCGGGCCAACCCGATCTGGCCGATTTCAACAACTCTCCTAGACTGTTTTTTTGCATCATTTCACCTCAAACACGAAGTTTCCCGCTTTGTTGGACCAGCAAAGTCGTAAAAGCCCCTATCATTTCTTTTTCCGTAAGTATGGAAGCGATATTTTTTCTCAAACCGGCGCATCCCACCATGCCACGGGTATACCATATCAGATGTTTACGCATGCGCATCACGGCTGCGTATTCCGAACCCATAAATTTAATCATCTTTTGCACATGATCGCAAAATACACGCCGTATCTCTTCTGTATGCATGTTTTCTGTGGCTGCATGCGTATTCTCACTCGAGCCCGCCAATCCAACAGCCATTTTACCAGGCAACCAAGGATTACCCATGGCCGCACGGCCCACCATGACGCCTGCACATGCAGTCAAACGAACCATGTTCAGCGCATCTTGTGGTGTTCGCAGATCACCATTTCCGATCACCGGAATATCCACGGCATCCACTGTCTGTCCAATTAAGTTCCAGTCGGCTTTGCCAGAAAAGAATTGGTTCCGCGTCCGAGGATGTACGGTGACCGCATCCACTCCACTTTGCCAAAGACAACGGGAAACTTCAACCACATTCGTCTCGATCGGCGACCATCCCGCTCGAAGCTTGGCGGTAAGAGGCAATTTCACCACGCATCGAACCGCCTCAATGATTTTCGCCGCAAGAAGGGGATCCCGCATCAACGCAACCCCACCACCGTTGTTGACCACTTTCTTGACTGGACAACCCATATTGATATCGATACCGTCAAACCCGAGTGACTCGCAGTACGACGCAGCTTCAGCCATGGTATGTGGATTACTTCCAAACAGCTGCACAAACACTGGTCGCTCCAGCTGCTCAAAGCGCAGAAGAGCCCATGAACCACTTGCTTTTCGGCGAATTCCCTCCGCGCTGACCATTTCGGTGACGACCACCGGACAACCCAATTGTTTCACAATCTGTCGGAACGGCGAATCCGTAACACCCGCCATGGGAGCCAAAAGCACGGGGGGATCTATGTTCAATCTACCCAGCAACATTCCAGGACACCATGCTCCATCAAAACAATCTTATCCGCCATCATACCCACAAGCTAATGCAATACGCAATCACCAAACAAAGTGACATGCCATGTACTGTCATCTCATGTCATGAGCAACCAAAAATATAGCATACCCAAATGCAATTGACTACCATATATTGTAGTTAATGATTGACCTATGTTGTATAATCTGGTATTTTACGCGAGTAGGGTAAAGCTACGGTGTAAAGACAAAGAGGTAGCCGACGCGAGATACTCTATCTCGAAGTGAAGTAGTTGCCCGTTTGACCGAAAGCGGGAAGGCCGATGAATCCCGGGAGCAGGATAGAATACCTCCCGGGATTCGCTTTTATCTCAGAGCTCAAATGGAGGCGCATTGATGCAGGCAGGTCGCTTTGAAGTTCATCCCATACTCGAAGGCACTTTTCTATTGGATGGCGGCTCCATGTTTGGAATCGTACCAAAACCACTCTGGTCAAAACACCATCCACCGGATGATGCCAACCGAATCGTCATGGCGCTCAGACCGTTGCTGATACGAAGCGAAGATCGAGTAATTTTAGTGGATTGCGGCATCGGAAACCGTTTCGATGCGCGCCAACAGAAAATCTATCAATACCAATCAACGTATGGAGCCGGCCTCTTGGAAACCTTGATGCAACACAAAATCCCCCCCGATGCAGTAACCGATATCATCGCTACCCACCTGCATTTTGATCATGTCGGGGGTGTACTCGAGAGATGCCCCGATGGCACCTTGACCCCTCGGTTTCCTAATGCCACCATCCACCTCCAAGAAGAATGCTGGAATTGGGCCCGCAACCCGAGCGCATGGGATAAGGGCAGTTATTTCTCGGGCGATTTCGAGATTTGGGAAAAAGAACTATCCCTCAATTTGCTTCGCGGTGACTGCACCTTGTTCGAAGATGTGCGGGTGGTAAGCATTTGCGGACATACGCCCGGTCACCAAATAGCCGTGATCGGAAAGGGTTCGGGATCCATTGCCTATTGCGCTGATCTGATCCCGACCGCCGCGCATCTCAATCTGCCCTATATCATGGCATATGACCACAATCCATTGAAGACCTTGGAAGAGAAAAAAATCTTGCTCGCCCAAGCGCTCGAAGAAGATTGGGTGCTGGCCTTCGAGCATGATCCAGGCATCTCGACCTGTCGCCTGGAAGAACGAAACGGCAAGGTGGTGGTACGCAGCTTATGACAGCCGGCTACTTTTCCTACTCGGAAGGCGGATCCCGACTCGGTACCCGATACACTTCGTACCGAGACTCTTTGGAAATATTCTCGAGCTCGTCTTGCCATGCGTTTCTGTGGTATCCAAAAGCATGCCTCTCCCAAGGCCCTACAAAGATATAGTCGATATTCAACTCCGATACGATCCTTTTCCAATCCGATCGAGGTTTATAAAGGTAGCTCAGCTTGTTCTGCACATCCAAAAAATTGTAACCATGCGACCAGACATGTCCTCCGTAGCCCATCACCAACCTATGACCCCAGTAGGTCAAAGGGTGATTGAACGTGTCTTTGGCCGCAATCACAGCATTGGGGGATACTCCCTGCATGGCATTTTTTACTTTCTCGAGCTCTTCCCGGTCATAGACGAAAAAACCCTGATTCCGGGGCGTGATGGTATACACAACTCCGACCGCTCCGGAGAAAAACAATACCGAGTACAATACGGCCAGGGCCGAGGTGGCAAGCCAAGGTTTGGCCTTCACCGGCACTATCTTTTCCCGCATCCATTGCGCCAACCAATTCATGCGGGCAGATGCCAATGCCATCATGCCCAGATAGAGCCACAGCATGAATTTGAGATTGTTGTCCCGATCCCACGACCCGATCATGACGATGTTGAAGAAAACAAACCACCCCAAAAGAAAAAGCCACTCGGCCGCATACTTGGCGCCGTCCGAACGAGACGCCGCCTCGTTTTTCGAAAAGAGTTTCTTCCACCAGGCCGCCCACTCCGCCACCGCCACGGTCACAAGAAATAACAACCACAAGCCCAGATTGAACCACCAGAAATGGACCAGATTCGGCCCGCCCCACTTCGGTTTGGTGGCATACCAACCTAGGTCGATTTCAAAAAGAGACTTGTCTCCACTGCCGGCCAACCAATTGGTCATATATCCCAGGGTGACGATTCCAATCGGCATCGCCAAAACAAACAGGGGGGCTACTTTCCGCAACTGCCATTTTCCATACAATACAAACGTAGTCGCCATCATGATACTGACGGTAACGAAGGAATGCAGATGGAAACAGGCTATCGAACCCCACATCAAGCCTAAAAACAACAATTGTTTTTTTGTGAAAACTCTTTGGTTGCGAATATGATCGTAGGCCGATTTGAATACGAAGACCCCGAGCGGGATCGAAACCAAAAAACCTCTCTGGGTAATGAAATGTTGAAGAAAAAAGTTTTTGATCAACACATCGTGAAGGTACTTCTCTACATCGCCTGTAAACAAACACTCCCACCCCACCCAGGCGGCTCCTAAAAAGAACGAGCCTACCAACAAGACCCCACCCCACCAACGCAACAAAACGATGGAAAGCACCAACAGGATGAACCCGGTGAAAAACAGATGGGTCTGCAGGTGCAAACCCAACGTATCCCACATGGCATTGTAGAGATCCATCCCAAATGGATAACGCAACTTATCGAACGCCCAGATCGGATCGGCGGGCGGGAAATCGCCACCGGCCGACATATTACGGATATATGCAATATGCAGCGGCAAATCACCAACGTTGTACCGCGCCAAGGTCCGGTACCATTGTTGAAAAGGAAAAAACATATACCCAAAATGCCTCAGCCCGGCTATCAACACCACCAGATATACCGCCGATTCGTACAGCTTGGGTTTTTCGATTTTCGGCATTGCATCGTTGTTGAAAACCCCACTCACCCACCATGCGCCTACAGTACCCGCGAAAAGTCCGATGATCGAGAGCCAGGCGGTCAACCTGCCGGTAAGCCAAGCCAACCCGATACACACGAGAGTGCTAAGGACAAAGTGAAACAATACAAACAGCACAACCCGCCCAATGTAACGGTTGCACAGGCTACGCAAATCATGCCAATTTATCATGCTTTCACTCCTCCCCGCTGCGTTGATTCAACCTCAAGGCAAGCTCCAGCTCTCTTTGTCTGTTTTCCGACAACAAATGCTTATGCTCATGTTGCGGCAGATCCATGGATTTCGCATCCAGGGCAGGCATGCCTGGATGCAACACGATCTCCACCCTTCGAAAGTTTTTTGGAACTCTGATTTTCTCCACCAATTCGAGCTCCAATCTGCATGAATGCAAAATGCTGAATGTATAGCTCTCGGATCGTTGCCCGCGCATGGCGGATAAGGTCTTCAACACCAAAAATTTCAATAAATTTCCGTTGAACACAAAACCCAGGGTCGGCTGCATGAAAAACGTGGAGATCAGGCTCTCATTGATGATTCGGATTTCCTCAATCCGGTACTTTTTTGCAAGACCCGCCAGGATGTCGAATATCCAAGGAATGGCATGCACATGTCTATGGCTGTCCAGGTGCTGCAACCGAAGGCCGGCATCGAGACATTTTTTGATCTGCTGCTCCAGCTCATTTTCTACCTGCCGGTACAGCTGGTTTCTATCCACCATCCATGGCAGCAACAGGTAACCAAGAAAATCCCGCTTGAATTCTCCCTGGTGATCAACCAGCAGAGAAACTTCATCGGCCGGCAACAATGGTTTACCCAAAGAGAGGTTGGCGTGCAGACCGATTTGGAGGTTTTGTGCCTCTCGTCGAACCATTTGAACCGCTTCACCAAAATGAGGCATATTGGCCATGATACTGGCCCTTTGGAGCGAGCCTTTGACGTGAGCTTCGAGCACCGCAGCGTTGACACCCGGAGAAATGCCGAAATCATCGGCTGATAAAATGGTATGCTCCGGTAGGTTTGTCTTCATCCCCATCACCATTTTCAACACCCTGTCAGACGCCGGAATTCGATGCTTATCACATTTATTCAATACAATCAGTTGTTGACAGCCTCGTCTTCCTCATCCACGCTTCGAACCTCTTTTAATGACTTGAGCGTGTTATCGCTGATCAACACATCTTGGAATTTCATCTTCTCCGGGCTGTCTTGTGAAAAATAGGTCGCGACATACAACGGCCGCTTCTTGGTCTCGAGATAGATTCTGCCGATATACTCTCCGATAATTCCGCTGACAATCAACTGCATGGAGCCCAGAAAGACAATGGTTACAATGATGGTGGTAAATCCCGTATCCGGACGATCCAATGCAAAATACTCCCACACCGTAAATGCACCCACTACGATGGATACAAAAGCGGCCAACAAACCAAGATAGGTCGCAAGACGCAGGGGTTTGATGGAAAACTGAATGATGCTGTCAAAGGCCAGCTTGAACAAGGATCGAAAACTGTATTTGGTTTTACCGCTGAATCTTTTGGGAGCAACGAAGTCGAGCGTTCTGGTATTTTGGACTCCCATCCAATTCAACATACCCCGAAACATGATCTCTCTTTCGTCCATTTGTTTGAGGATATTGATGTATTTTCTGTCGATGAGCCTAAAATCCGGAGAGTTCTCCGGGATTTCCACATCCGACAACATATTGAGAAACCGATAGAACAGTTTGCATAACGCGCGGTTTACAAACCCTTTGTCTTCCATATTGGTTCGTCTGGTCAAAACCACATCCACCCCGTTTCGCCATATCTCGACCATGTCCGGTATGAGACCGGGCGGATGCTGCAAATCCGCATCCATGAAAATGATGCAATCGCCTTTGGCGTAATGCATGCCTGCGATCATGGCGATCTCATGACCGAAGTTTCTGGTCAGGTTGACCAACTTGACGCGTTTATCCTCAACATAGATGGATGAGATGTGATACAAAGTATGGTCGGTGCTGCCGTCGTTGAC
>JBFFBT010000031.1:0-28677 GCA_041560255.1 Myxococcota bacterium
ATTTATTATGGTATCATTGGGAAGGTAAAGTCCATTTGCGTTTAGTTCTTGTATGAAAACGTTAAGCATATAAAATTCTGCCTCTATTTGTTCCCGATTGGTTCTATACTCATAATCAGGAGCTTTTCGACAATCATGATATAGATTTGCATTTTTTCGAAGAGCAGATGGAATAATTTTCCAATCTGAATTTGATTGACCTCTAAAAATATAATGAGATAGTTTAGAGCTGAAGAGAGTGTTATCTGGAGATATTGACTCAATAAAACTTTTCGCGTTTCTTTTTCTTATGATTTTTACAGTCATTGCATAAAAACCCTGTATCCCGTAAAAAAATGTCTCATGCTTCATGAAATAATTGCTATAGATGATTTTACAGTTATCTTTCCAGACGTCCAGACATATTTTGAGCTTATAAAATTTGGACTCTAATAATCTTTTCATAGTTGTCAGCTAATGAACTACTTTCCTATCTCAATATACGTAATTATCGATTATCTAAACATTATTATCTTTATCTGTTTTAAAAAGATCAAAACATCTAAAGATCTTGTTTGAAATCTTTAGGACAAGGTTTGAGAAAGTTGCTTCGAAAATTTGAAGTGTAAATATAAGATCACCAGTACTGATAGAATTCACAACACAGGCTTGACGAAATGACAACAGAGCATTTCTTTCCTGATCTAATGCGCCTAAAGCGCGATTACCTGTGCCAACCACATTAGATCCCACCTGTTTGTTTCAGCTTTTATTTCAAAAGCATATGCTTCGTAATCCAGTTCCGAGTAATGATGGATGTCCGGGGAATCCATATTTTTGGGTATCGTAGCAGAGTTTGTGACTGCAACACCTAGGTTGCCGTCCGGAAAACCGGTTGTGCACAAGCAGGCACACAAAAACCTTCGTTCTTTTGAGAGCATTTGGTATTTGGGTCATGTCGTTTGTATGGTTGATAGTATATGCTATAAAGCTTTGAAAACGCCAAAAAATGGTCATGCATCCTGATTTTCGCATTGGGACAGCCATGTGGGAGATACTGTTTTGGTGGGGTTGAAGCCGAAAAACGATAGTGCTGCCTAAGGGAGAGGGGATTAGATTTCATGTGCAAACCCAGAGAGAATGCACGCATTTTTCGGCGCGGTCTTCGCCTGAGAAGGTTTTCAACTCTACAGTAGGCCTCGGTCCAAAGATGCGGTGAAAGTTTGTGAAGATACTTGGTCGATAGCACAAAACCGAGATCCAAAAACGAGATGGGTATTGTCGGTTGACGATTTCGAAACCGATCACGGATGGATGGTCGATCCTACAGGGTCGGATGACGGGAAATCTCTTTGGGGAAATATGAGCTTAAATACAAAGACCGCCGAAGGTGATTCGGCGGTCTTGCTATAGCGGGGACTGGATTTGAACCAGTGACCTTCGGGTTATGAGCCCGACGAGCTACCAACTGCTCCACCCCGCAGTGATGCGCTCATCCATTGACGGCCCTTTTAGTGCTCCCGATGAAATTTGTCAAGGTCTTTTCTCTTTTTCTGCATTTAGCCTTGAATTTGTTGATCAATTTGGCTGGGACTTGACTGTTTGGGCCCTAAAGCCTAATGTCTTGCGTCGGAGGTGCTATGAAACCGAAACCCAAGATACTTCTCACAGGTGCTCCGGGCATTGGTAAGACTACTTTGATCCTTAGGGTTATCAAACGGTTGGAAGAAATTCAGGTCAAAATGACGGGATTTGTTTCCGTCGAGGAGCGCGGCAAAAAGGGTCGCGCCGGGTTTGTGTTGCGTACTCTTGACGGACGCGAAGTGCCTTTTGCCGTCCAGGGTAAGGGTAAGGGCGCCCAGGTGGGCAAGTATGTTGTGGATGTGCAGGCTTTCGAGCAGTTGGCGTTGGAGGTGATCAGTTATCATACGGATGTGGATCTTTATGTGATTGATGAGATCGGACCGATGGAGACGTTGTCGAAGATGTTCTGCGAGACTTCCCGAATGTTGCTCAAAAACGATCGGGTCATGTTGTTGGGCAGCGTGGCCAAAAAGAGCACCTCGGGATTCATACGCGATATCAAACGGTTGCCCAACATCGAGCTTATCGAGATTACCGAAGACAACCATGCCCAGGTCGAAGATGATCTGCTCATGAAAATCACTGCGGCTTTCGTTGCATCCAAGTGATACCGCTGTAACTATTTTGTGCAAGCCCGGCTTCTGAAGCGCAACCTCACGGTTTTTAGGTGATCGGAGGGTTGTGCGTGCCGACGCCCGAAGCTACGAGCTTGGAGGATGGAATTGCATCGATTTTCTTTTTTGGGGGCTTTTCGGACGGGTCGGGTTCGTGGTAAAATGACGAAGATGAAGACAACCACATCGTATCATGGATACCCAACTTCATCCCGAATTTACGAGTCGGCGATTTTCATTGACCCGACGGATTGAGTGACTGCAGGCCTCGCTTTGCGTATTGCGTGTTAAGGAATCCGAGCGTGAAGGGAACGGGTTTTCGAAAAAGAGCCGAAGCTGAGATTTTACGCTACGGGAAAGATCCGTGGGTTTTGATCCGCGAGCTGGGCCAAAACTCGCGGGATGCGCACGCCGACAGGATCGATGTGGTCACACTCGAAAACGAGGATCGTGAGACCCTGATTTTTAGTGATGACGGGCGCGGCATGACGTTTGAGCACGCCCGCAGGTACTTGTTTCGGTTGTATGCCTCCAGCAAAGACGATGACGAGTTTGCCGCCGGCCGTTACGGAGTGGGATTTTGGTCGGTCTTGCTTTTCAAGCCCGATACGATCGAAGTCCATTCCCGCACTAAAAAAGGCTGCTGGGCCGTAAGTCTTTCGGGTGACTTGCAGCGCTGGCAGAGTATCTCCTGCAGGCAGTCCAAACCCGGCACTACCGTGATGCTGGTGCGTAAACGCGGCGAAGAGGCCGAGGAGCTTCCCCGCGCGGTCGAAGCAGCCATGATAAGATACTTGTCCCGGTTGCGTACCGCCGGGCGCAATCCCAAGCCGCTGCCGGTGTATTTCAACTCCCGCCGCATTGTGCGTCCGTTCAAGCTCGACAGCCCGGCGTCGCTGTCTTTCTCGGACGTCGACGCTGAAGGGGTGGTGGGGTTCGGGCGGTTGCCTTCGTACCAGCTCTATGCCCGCGGGTTGCCGGTCACTCGGGGGTCGTTTCTCGAAGAGCTCGAGGGCTGTCAGGTGCGCGGCCGGGTAGACCGCGAAAGACAGGGTGTCGCGCCGGTGTACCTGCTCAACGGCAACCACCTGGATGTGGTCTTGTCGAGACAAATGCTCATCAGCAACCGGTCGCTTCGCAGATTGATCGATACGGCCCGCAAACGATTCGACCAACTGGTCTCTCTTACGGTGGGATGTACCGTAAAACGCACGGTGTTTGGAAAGATCGCCGACTCGTTGCGATTGACCGACCTTGCGCCCTTATGGGCCCGGTGGGTGATGTTTTTACTGTTTGTGGTCTTTATCACCGGAAGCCTTTCGGCGGTGGCCTGGAAAATCGGCCGGGCCGAGGGCGAAGCCTTGAGCGCCGCCTACCAGACCCGGATGCTCGCACAAAAGCAGGCCGAAAAGCCGGGTAAAGATTCGTCCTCGGCTCAGCCCGATACGAGCATCGAACAGGGCAGGGCGCCTCTCAAGCCCCAGCCCGCTTTGCGGATGATGCCGGCCATCGACCCGGTTGTGACCAAAGAGGTGGTGGCCAGCACGGTCGCCGAGATGGAAAGGATGCCCGAGTGGTCGTTATCCTATCGACCGGGTCGAGACTTGATGTTTCGGTTGTTTGTGCTCGACAAGTTCGATCCGGCCCGGGGTTGGCAACCGGACGGGGTCGATAACGGATGGACGGCCAACCCTTACAGGGTGGACCGGCGCGGGATGATCCGAGTCAGCATGGATTTCGAGGGCGGTCCGGGGACATTGCTTCTGCCGGTGCCGAGCGGATATTTTGTGGTGGGGCCCAACGCTTGGATCGGAGAAAAAGAAACCCGCCTGGCGGTCAACCGCACGGGGTTGCTCAAGGTCGTGTTGGATCGTGAGCACCGGGCTACCTTGACGTATCGGGTGGCGCCCAAAAGAGAGCCGAAATCCTGGTTTTCCAATCAGCCCGTGGATGTCGAGCTGCCCGCGCATGTTGAAGCCCGCCTGCAGCGTATCGCCGGGCTGAAAAACCGCAACCTGCAATCCCGGGAAGCGGTCGATTTGGTGCAAAGTCTCATTCATTATGATCGATCGGCCCGAACGATCGATGCCTATGCGGCCTATCATGACGATACCTCGACACCCTGGGTCCAAAAAATTCTCGCCATCGGAACGGGAGATTGCGATGTCATGAACGGATTGTTGGTGGTTTTTTTGCGTCGAATGGGTCTGCCCGCCCGCATGGTGGTGGGGATTGTGGGTCAAAACGGCCGGGGTTTGTCCGGATGGCACGCTTGGGTGGAGAGCGCCGATACCGATTTGAGGGTAATGGATGCCACCATCGGGTCCAGATTGCTGGAGGCGGCCGAGCCGATTGGCGAAAAAAGGCTCGTTGCGCCTGCCGCCCAAGTCCCGACGATCCCTAAGCCGGTCGCAACGCGTCCAACCGCAGCACCTGTGCTCGTACCGGAACTATTTACAAGAATATTGATGTGGGGGCTTTTGGCTCTCGCTGCGGCCGGGTGTGTGTGGTTGTTGATGTACAAGGCCCGCAGGGCTGGTCGTTCCGGACACATCAGTATTGCCAGAAACGTAAAAAAAAGAAGAAAGCTGCTTGCTTCCATGGCCACCGATGCTCTGCAGCGCCCGGCGGCCTGGAGGCAGGTGCCGGGTCTTTGGCATCGATCGTTTATTCCATGTCATGGCGGTAGGTTGATCTCGCTTGCAAGGCTGGCTCAGTTGGCCTCCAGGGATAAAATATTCATCGGAAGACGGGACAATTTCCTCACCGGCGAGGCCATGGGTATGGGTATTTGGGTGTTGAACCGGGATGATGAAGATTTTGCCGAGTTTTTCTCCCAAGTTTCCAACTTGCGGGACCTGGACGAGCTGGAAAGGCTCAATCCCCATCTGTCCGAAAACGGGGCCGCCCGACGGTTGATCAAAGATATGGACCGGTTTGTCGGTAGGTTGAGGTTGGGGGTGGCCTGCCGGGTGGTGACTCCGGTTGAGGATGGGCTCTTTTGGGATGTGGATTTACAGCCCATCAGGCTCAGCGCGACCAACGGCTGGTCCAAAAGATTTTTGGGCATCAATCCGAGACATCCCTGGTGGCAGAACCTGGCCGTGTTGTACCAGGAGGACCCAAACTTGGCCCTGTGTGTGGCGGTGGATCATCTATCACAGGCATCCAGCCTGCTCAAACCCAGGGCCGCCTTGCTACGCCGCATGGCGGCGATGCAGGCTATCGGGGGCCGGGTGTGATGAACGAAAGCTTGTTGAGCATCGATGTAGAGGCCGAAATGTTCAAGCTTTCGGTCGGCCGGTTGCAAAGCAGCGATCAGGTGCCGGTGGCGCTCGCGCGTCTGGCGGCGCAATTTCATGCTGCGACCATCGAGATCGACTTGACCAAAAACAGGTTGACCCTGGAGCACGATGGTAAGACTCCCTCTGTGGACGTCTTGACGGCCCTCAGGGTGCTTCTGGATCGCAATCAAAACGACGTCGCCCGGCACGAGGCGCTCGAAAAGCTCGAAAAATACGGTATGTTGGATTTGCTGGTGGCCTTTGCGTCGAACGCCCGCTGGGTGGGTATCGATATGGGTCCACCCATCGGCCAATGCATGCGGCTTGAAAAGGGCGGCGGCGGGCTTGCTTTTTCCAGTTGCCGGCGGGCCAAGGGCATGCGCATCGAGATACTCGGAGCGACCCGAAGCGTATCGCGCGAGATCGGCGAGCTCAAAAGATATTTTTGCTATGCGGGCTACCGGGTGATTGTCAACAGCCGGCGGATCGACCAAGGATTTTTTCTCAATGATGTCATGTTCGAAACCCGCTTTGACAGAGACTCGATTTCAGGGGTGGTCGGGCTGCCGAGCCAGGGGTTGGCTGCGGTGACGAGGATTTTATCGTATGGGGTGCTCAAGAAAGAAGTTTGGTTGAGCCCTCAGGATGGATGGGTGTGGGATGCGGTGGTCGAGGCTCCCGATGACATGCCGCAAAAGGCCGTTATCGATAAGTTGCGGAAAGAGGTCGGCGGTTTGTATGCAAGAGCCTGCCGCGAGTATTCGAAACACGCCGAGGGCGAAAAGCACCGCATCAAGCAGCTTTTGTTTCGTCTGGCGGACTTTGCGATGGGGGCCGAGGCGGTCGAGGGAGTCAATTTGTTTCGGACCGTGTCCGGAGAATGGGTTGATATCCAAGGAGTCAGGCAGATTGCCTCGGAGCGGGTCGTAAAGGCCATTGGTACAAAAACCGTTGTACAAAAGTATACTTTGTTCGGCAACGAGCTGGTTCTCGAAGAGCAGGATCGAGGTTTTATCGAACGACATTTGGGCTTGATGGTTCGGGATCCACCCCGGCACACCAAGCGCAGGCTTGTTTCAGTGATACCTGCCTGGGTGGAAAGCGTCCGAAAGGGGTTGTATCACGTATTGGCGCGCCTCACCGTCGGCAGGGTGGTGCCCCCGGTGAGTCTTCGCGAAGATGAGAGACGTTTTTTGCAGGCTCTCAACCAATTTGCAGCCTCGGGTTTGTTCGGCGCCGATCTTTCGGTCGAAGTGGTTTTCGCCGACAAGCGGCTGGGGATGCTGTCGCGCTCCCAACTGCAGGGTCGAAAGGCCGTCCGCATGATTTTATCCCGTAAAAACAAAAATGTACAGTCTATGATACGGGCCTTTGACCGCGATCCCAAGAGCTTGTACCCGGCTCTCATGCTGCTTACCGACGGACAAGCGACGTTTGCGGACAAATCCGGCCAGTTGTTGGTGATACTGTCCCAGCCGGACGGTCGGATTGGACGCTGAAGTCAAGAAATACTTGTATGATATTAGAAAGTTGGGATGTTGGAAGCATGTGTGTGCGCCTTGAGACGGTGCATTTCGGTTGCAGGGGCGGCCAAATAATGATTATGATGTCGGGATGGTGAGGGGCCGGAGAAAAAGATACGGTTCGATTCGGCTTTTTTTGTTGGCCCGACGGCGATACACGAGCCGACGAGCTGGAGGATTGGATGTTTTTTGGTTGGATGGGCGGCTTCGTTTTGATGTTTTTTGGGCTGTCCGGGCCCGAGACGGATTTACCGACTTACGCTCGAAATTCGTTTGACAATTTGTTGCTGTCAGCTACAGCTCGGGCCGCTTCCGAGGCGTACCAAGCCTACAAAATGAAACTTTCGGCCGATCTGGCCGAAAAAGCGCTTTTGGACCAAGGATTGGCGCAAAACGAGCGCCGCGCAATGCTGTATTTGCATGCTCTGGCCTTGTCCCGCGCCGGCAGGGCTTCTTTAGCCGTCGATGCCTTCCGGCTTTTTTTAAAGGACGGCCGCCCGGATTCGGTCGGGCATCATGCCGACTGGTACTACGGCAAGTTGCTCATCGAAACCGCCCGCCGGACGGACGAAGAACAACTCGAGCAGGGCCGCTTGGCGCTTGCCCGGGTGCCTCCCCTGAGCCGATTCGGGCTGGAAGCCCGGGTTTTGTTGGTCGACACCCTGATCCGTCTGGGTCGACTCGATCAAGCAACCAATCTGGCGCAAATGGCCGTGGATCATTATACCGGGACAAGTTGGGAGCATCATGCCCGGCTCATGTGGGCCAAGAGTCTTTACAGGTTGGGTTTGCGCCGGCAGGCAGCCCAGGGAGCCCGGCAGAGTTTGGGGCATCTTCAAAAAGCCGCTTCCCTGTTCCAGGAAGTATCTGTGGTCTGGCCGCATCTAAGTACTGGAAAATACGCTGCAAATTATCTGGCTCTGCTCAAAAAAAAGGGGATTTACCCGGAGCCCGCCGATGCCCAAAAATGGGTTCAGCGGGCGTTGGAGATAGTCAGCCAAAGGCAAAGGCGCAGAGATTTGTTGGTATTGAGAAAAATTCAGTCTCTGTTTCCGCGCTCCACGTCGTCGTCGGTACGGTATATGATGGAGGTGTTGTACGCCGAGCTTGCCGCGCGGTATCGCATGTTCGACCTGGCCCAAAAGTCGACCCTAAGAGTGCTTGGCGGTTGTAAGGACAAACATATTTGTGCGCGAGCGGGATTTTTGTTGGCGGGCTTGAAAGCCCGCACCTCCATCCGCGCGGCCATACGGGCCTATTTGGATGTGGATCGGCGTTTTTCGGATTCTACCTATGGACCTTTGGCATTGTATAAAGGCGGCGAGATAGCCCGCCGATACAGGCAGGAGACGCTGACTGAGGAAGTATTTCAACGCTGCGTCGACCAATACCCCGACTCGGCTTCGACCGATTACTGCCGCTGGGGGCTGGGCTGGATGGCGTTTCAGGCCAAGCAATACCAAAAGGCGCTGAGTTGGTTTGACTCCATATTGGTGAAGGATTTGGAGCTCAGCGACGAGGGTCTCCTCAATCCAATCGACGATTTTCCAGCCGATGCGCCCGAGCTCGTCGCAGACGAGCGGCTGGGAGAAGACCCCGGACCTTCAGAAGGTGAGCAGGACGAGTTGCAGGCCTTCGAAAACCATGAGCCGGTGGTGATGGAATTGCCCTACCGGTTTTCACGCCAATTGGAACGCAGAAGATTTCGGGAGCGGGTTCAGTACTGGCGGGCCCGCACGTACCACGAGTTGAGCTGTTACGGAAAAGCTCTATCGGGTTACAAGCGGCTGGTCACCGATCACCCATACGATTACTACTCGTTGATGGCTTGGGAAAACCTCTCCGCCCTGGGCGCCGATTTGGAGATCGAGAGATATCAAGGCGTGGTATGCGAGCAGCTTCTCAGATCTCCGGGTTACAGTGAATCCGGGGTCAACCACCCGGATGTGACGGCGGCCGAGCTCTATCTTCGCATGGGTCTCGAACACGAGGCCAAAACGACCATCAAAGCAGTAGATCCGGCCTACTTGGGTCCGGCCGACCGGAGGATTGCAAGCCTGATTTGGCTCGCTCTGGGAGATTACGAGCGATCGCATCGGATCGCCTCGGTGCCCTGGGAAGGCGGATTGCCGGGTTTTATACAATCCCCGGCGTCAGCGATCGACGCCTGCCTGGCCTATCCGAAAGCCTACAGCGAGATTGTGGAAGGCCCCAGCAGGGATCCGCAGGTCGAAGCCGATTTGATTTTTGCGTTGATGCGCGCCGAAAGCGCATTCAATCACCGGGCCAAATCGGCCGCCGATGCCTTGGGCTTGACCCAAGTAATTCGGCAGACCGCTTATCGGATCGCCCGCAAGCAAAAGCTCAGACATTTTAGGTTTTATAAGCTCCTGGTTCCCGAGATTGCAATTCAGGTCGGTTCGGCCTATTTGGGCGAGCTTAAAAAACTTTTCGGCGGAAACCTGGTGTTGACATTGGCTGCGTACAACGCGGGCGAAAGAGCTGTCAAACGCTGGTTGCGAAAAGCGGGTGAGTCTCGACTGGATGCATTCATCGAAGAGATACCCTATACCGAAACCAACCGGTACGTAAAGAAGCTGCTCAGCTTCTATGCCATCTATCGGGCACTTTATCAAAAGATTTCCGACCAACCCCTGAATATGAATCTTGCCTCTGTTGCGGCATCCTCGGGGTTTACTACCGATAAAACCGCCTGGGCCACGAGCCGAGATCACTAGCTTCGTCTCTGTCGCGAGATGCAGTTTTGCGATGGAGACCGGGAGTCATGCTCATGAAATGCATTCGATTACAGTTTGCCGGGTTTCAAAAAGATGATGGTTTGAGACGGTTTCCAATTTGGCTCCAACAAAAATCAGCTTGATTTTTAAAAGAGCCCCTGGGAAAAACGAAATGGAGTAGGCTTTCGACAACCAACCCGCAGGGATATGATCATGACGAAAACAAGACTGGAAATCCACAAAATCGGTGCAACCTGCCTGAGATCCGCGGATGCGTATTTAGATACCGCCGCCCTCATGGCAGGGATGTATGCGCAATATCCAATCGTTGTTGTGGTGTCTGCCATGGCAGGGGTCACCGACCGGTTGGATCAGGCGGCCGCCGTGGCCGGGCGAAAAGACCGGACCAAAGCCCTCAAATGGGCCGAAGAGCTGTATGCCCGGCACACAGAGCTTTTGGGCGCCGTCACCACGCATCAAATCGAAAGCCGGATGGTCGACCTTGGCGCTCTTTTCAGTGAGCTTACCGATCTCCTTCAGGCAGTGGCGCTGCTCGGTCAACTGAGCCTGCCGACCCGGGATAGGATACTTGCGATCGGCGAGAAGCTTTCTGCCAGGTTGTTTGCCTGGTCGCTCGAACAACGCCAGGCCCGCAGCCGATATCTGGATGCGGATGGATTTCTGGATACCGACGCGAAGCATGGACAGGCGACTCCCTTGCTCGAGGTGGCCGATCGCACCATCAAAGGTGTGATCACCCCCTTGCTCGGCTCCGGTGAGATACCCGTACTGACCGGGTTTTGCGGCCGGGGCCCCGACGGCGCAACGACCACATTGGGTCGGGGTGGAGCAGATTTGACCGCCACTTTTGTGGCTTCGGCCCTGCAGGCCGATGCGGTCGTTCTATGGACCGATGTGGACGGCGTGTACAGCGCCAATCCCAAGACAGTGCCCGAAGCCCGTCCCATTGTGCACCTCAATTACCGGGAGGCGGCGGAGTTGTCCTACTACGGAGCCAAGCTGTTGCATGGAAGGTGCATGATTCCGGTAAGCGCCAAGCGGATTCCGGTCAAGGTGAAAGACCATCAAAACCCCGAGAAAGCCGGGACCTTGATAGACAGCGGATTTTCCCCGGGCTCTCACCCAGTCAAAGGCATCAGTGCAATCCTGGATCAATCCTTGGTATCCATCGAAGGAAAAGGCATGGCCGGATTGTCGGGCGTGGCGGAAAAAGTGTTTACCGCCTTGGCGCGCGCGGGCATCAGCGTAACCATGATCAGTCAGTCGAGCTCCGAGGCGACCATCTGTTTGGCCGTGCCGAGCCGGCAGGTGGCCGGGGCGGAGATCGCCCTAAGGCGGATGTTCCGCGAAGAATTGAGCGCCGGGCAGGTCGAAGAAATCGTGGTACGCCGCCGGGTGGGTCTGCTGGCGGTGGTGGGATTGGGGATGGCCAACACGACCGGAGTGGCCGCCCGGGTTTTTTCTCCTTTGGGTAAAGCCGGGATCAACGTATTGGCCATTTCGCAGGGTTCATCGGAGTTGAGCATTTCTCTGGCGGTGGATGAAAGCGATGTGGATCAAGCCGTGCGGATCATGCACACCGAGTTCGGTCTGGATAGGGTGGATACGGGCGAAGACGATCGGCGGCGGCTGGATCTGTTGTTTTTTGGGTTCGGTAAAATTGGACGCGAGCTCATCCAGTTGATTTTCGATCGACATGCCGCGGCGTTTGGCCGCCTGGGCTTGTCTCCGCGGGTCATTGCAGTATCGGATCGTTCGGGCTACCGTGTCGAGCCCAACGGGTTTTCCCGATCCGAGATGGATGCGATGATCCAAGCCAAGCGGGATAGAAAAGGGGTGTCGTCGTTGCGAGGCGCCTGTGCGAAATCGGCCGTCGATATGTTGAAAGACGCGTTGGCCTACCGGTTGGCCAGACCGGTCGTGGTGGACGTTACCGATTCTGACAGCGCTGTTTCGGTATACAACTCGGCGTTCGAGCTCGGATGCGACGTAGTGACGGCCAACAAGAAGCCCCTAGGGGGTGATTATGATGTATTCGAGAAGCTTCGCGCCCAAATCGAGAGTCGGGCTCGCATGCTCAAGGCGGAGGCCACCGTGGGCGCCGGGCTTCCGGTCGTAGACACCATGGAGATGCTGCTGGCCACCGGGGATCGGATTCGATTGGTCGAAGGTTGTTTTTCGGGGACGTTGGGTTTCATCATGAGTCGGCTGGAAGCCGGAGAGGACTTCTCGGCAGCGGTCCAGCGGGCGGTCGAAGCCGGCTACACCGAGCCCGATCCGGCCGCTGATTTGACGGGCGCCGATGTGGCCCGAAAAGCTTTGATACTGGGTCGGCTGTCCGGGTTGGTGCATGCGGATTGCAGCCTGAAGCTGGAAGGTTTGGTTGATCCTTCTCTTTTGGGCAAAGATCCGGATGTCTTGATGCGGGAGCTTCGCAGTTGTGACGAGAGTATGAGACGCCGGCTTGAAGCGGCGCGATCTCAGGGCCGGGTATTGAGATATGTGGCCAAGATATGCCCCGAGTCCGTGGAGGTAGGACCCATGTTGGTGGCTGCCGACAGCGGGATCGGCAACTTGTCCGGTACCGACAACATCATCGTTTTTACAACCGACAGATACGCAGAAAGACCCCTGGTCATCACGGGTCCCGGAGCGGGTGTTTCGGTGACCGCCATGGGTGTGATGAGTGATATATTGCGTATCGCCGCCGGCCGGAGGTAGACATGCGGTATTCATTCTCAGATCGACAAGTTCGGGTGTTCGCACCGGCCACCGTGGCCAATCTCGGATTGGGATTCGATGTGTTGGGTATGGCGTTGGACGAACCGGGGGACGTGGTCACGGCGCGCTTGTGCAGTGCGGCGGGAGTTCATATAAAAAATATTTCCGGCGACGGCGGCGTTTTGTCTGCGGACGCGGCCAAAAACACGGCGGGCATTGCGGCCCGGGCGACCTTGCTCCGATCTTGTGTGGAGGTGGGTGTCGAACTCGAGTTGGAAAAAGGTTTGCCGATCGGATCGGGTTTGGGCAGCTCGGCATCCAGTGCCGCGGCGGCGGCTTATGCGGTCAATCTACTTTTGGGAGCTCCACTTCGCAAGACCGAGCTGATCGAACCCTGTATCGAGGCCGAAGCCGCCGTGGCCGGCCGGCATGCCGACAATGTAGCGCCGGCGATTTTGGGCGGATTGATCCTGGTCCGGTCGATCGATCCGCTCGACTTGGTTCGTTTACCTCTACCCGAGGAGTTGACTCTGGCGGTGGTGACGCCCAAGTTCGAGTTGTCGACCAGAAAAGCCCGTGAGGTGTTGCCTCAGTGTGTGCCGCTTTCCGATCTGGTGCATAATACCGCCAACATCGCGGCAATTGTAAGCGCTTGTTACGCAGGCGACTTGGCGCTGCTGGCGCGCTGCTTGCCCGATAAGATTATTACGCCGGTGAGAGCTGAATTGATTCCGGGATGCATGCAGGTCATCGAGGCGGCTTTGGATACGGGCGCTTTGGGCAGCTCCATCAGTGGATCCGGTCCATCGGTGTTCGCCATCTGTCGTTCCAGGCAGAGCGCCGAGCCTGTGGCCGAAGCCATGCGGGCGGCTTTTGCCGGGGCAGGGCTCGAGTCGACCCGGGTGATTTCCAACGCCAACTGTCCAGGAGTGAGGAGACTTTGAATCCATCAAAAGTAAATCAAAAACTGCAGTGGAAAATGACTTGTATCGACTGTCAAGCAGAATTTTTCGGTCTTTCAGCCCGCACGCGTTGCGATTGCGGGGGCACCTTGGATATCGTACACGATTTTTCGTACTTACAAAATCGGTTCGATGTCGATTTGTTTTCTCAAAGACGCCTGTCGGATCAGGCCTACGATCGGTCCGGGGTATGGCGTTTTCGGGAGCTGGTCTTGCCGCTCGAGCCAAAATACATCGTAACCAAGCCCGAAGGCAACACCAATACCTATACATCTCAAAAAGTAGCCGAATACGTAGGGCTGGAAGGATTATGGCTCAAACACGAAGGCGAAAACCCCACCGGATCTTTTAAAGATCGCGGCATGACGGTAGGCGTGAGCCTGGCGCACCGGCTGGGCGCAGACCGGGTGGCGTGTGCGTCGACCGGAAATACGTCGGCATCCATGGCTTCATACGCCGCCCAGGCCGGCATGCGGGCGTATGTCTTCATCCCCGAAGGCAATATCGCATTTGGAAAGCTATCCCAGGCTTTGGCGCACGGAGCCAAGACGATACAGATAGCCGGGGATTTTGATGACGCCATGACATTGGTCGAGCAACTATGCATGCAAGAAGGCATTTATCTGCTCAATTCGGTCAACCCATTCAGGATCGAGGGTCAAAAGGCGATCCTGTTCGAATTGTTGCAGGATCTTTCTTGGCGGATACCCGACTGGATCGTACTTCCGGGAGGCAACTTGGGCAACAACACGGCTATCTCCAAGGGGTTGCTCGAGTTGTATGCCCTCGGTCTCATCAAGACGCTGCCGAGATTGGCGGTCATTCAGGCCCAGGGCGCCAATCCGCTCTATACCGCCTACATCACCGGTAAATATCTCGAGCCGGTGAGACAACCGCAGACCTTGGCCACGGCCATCAAAATCGGAAACCCGGTATCCTGGAAGAAAAGCCTGCGGGGTATTCGGGCTCTCAAGGGGATTGTGGAGCAGGTGACGGATCAAGAGATCATGGACGCGAAGGCCCGAGTCGATGAGGCCGGAATAGGGGCCGAGCCGGCCTCTTCGGCTACGGTCGCCGGCATCAAGAAGCTCATCACAAAGGGTGTCATCCGCAAACGCGAGATGGTCTGTGGGATACTTACGGGTCATGTGCTCAAAGATCCCGATGCGGTAGTGAATTACCACACGGGTAAGCTGAAATCCATTGCGTCCCGGTACGCCAACCAGCCGGTTTCGGTATCGGCCGATCTGCAGTCGGTATTGCGCGCGATTCGGACCGAAGACTAGGTGGATGAGCGTCACGGACTTGCGTTGGGCTATAATGACAGGTATCCATGTATATGAAGTGCAATAGGGTGCAGTTTTGAAAGTTTTAAAAAAACCAGGTCTTGAGACGTTTTCTGGGTAAAAAGATGGACTCGGCCATGATTTCGATTTTTTTTTCTGGAACGGTTCAGCTCGTGGTGGGCCTCAGGTTGCTTCTTTTGGCGCGGACCAGCAAAGAGCTGCCGGAGATCCTCTTGGGAAGCAATCTGTTCTTGTTGGGTGTATTGAAGTTTTCCATGCTTTTGGGGCTACATGTTTTAGATGCACCCGTTATGAATGTCAATGTGTGGATCAATATATTGTACATTATATCTCATATGTTGTTCTACGTGACCTGGTGGCGGGTATTTCGGCCGAGATCCGTTTGGGCCGTATGTTTGTGTTTGGCCGCCGGATTTTGCCTGACGATTGGGTTTGTCGTCCAATTGGCGATGGGGTGGGATACTCCCGCGGGAGCTTGGACCAACTGGTACCATGTGCTTCGTATTTGGATAGCCGCCGGAGCGTTTATCTGGGGAGCGATCGAATGCTTTACCTATGTATATAAATTGCGGCGTCAAATTTCCCTCGGATTGGCGGCTCCGTCTTTGGCTTTGAGATTTGGGTTGTGGGGAGTTGCTCAGGCAACCACATTTGTTCTCGCCCTGTTGATCTTTATCAATATCGAATTTGGGTCGATCTCCGATACGGCCATTCATATCATTTGGCCGGTCATCAATTTTCTCAACGGTATCTGCTGGTGGGTGTCGTTTTTAACCCCGGCATTTGTCAAACAATGGCTGGATAGAAACTGCGAACCGGCTTAGGATGGATGAATCTCGATGGGCGACTCTCCGATATTCGAGATGGTGGTCATGCGGCTTATGCAACAAAGCGGGCTATCCGATCAACATTGCCGGCAGACGGTGCGGGTTGCGCTTCGGGATGCAGGGTTGGATCCCATGACGGTTACCAGCAGACAAATGCGGGTGGTGTGTAAGAAAGTGCTGGGTCATCATCTCGATTTACAAAACATCGATCCGAAAGACGCCGAATCTATTTGCGCCGATCTGTCGGATCTCTTGTCATCCAGCGATCTGCCGGCCCCGTCCCAACAAAGCCCCGAATCCATATTTTATCGCTTGGACCGGGATGGTATGGAATAATATCGCGCCCGGAGACCAACTAAGGATACCTGCAACTATGATTGCGGGTTGATAGACAGCCATCCACGCTGTTTTGCGTGGATAACCGCCTGTATACGGTTTTTCGCCTCGAGCTTGGAAAGAATACTGTGTACATGGGTTTTTACCGTACCCAATCCAACATACAGTTGCTTGGCGATTTTTTGGTTGGAAAGCCCGAGCGCCATCAATTGTAGCACTTCGAGCTCCCGGTTGCTCAAAGGCTCGATCAGCGATGCTTGGATCGAGGTGCTAGGCAGGGTATATCCTAGCCTTTGTTTGCCTGATTGATAACCTGCCATGATGGTTTTTGCATGGGGATGGGGATCGAGGGCGAGGATCTTTTTCAGTTTTTTCACCATGGGAGTGCCGAAGTCGAGAAAGGTGCGGACGAAATTTTGTGGTTCGGCCAGATGTAGGGCCTCTTTGAGGAAATCGAGCGATTTGGTTTTGGGGGAGGCGTACATGGATTGGATGCACTTGGATTTGAGGGCCGCATTTTCAAGTCCGGCTTCCCGGCTGGCATGATGAAGCTTCTCGAGTCGGATCGTATTATCTCCGGTTTTGTTTTGCAGGCACAAATACAAACAGTGGTAGATATGTTTTTGTAGCTCGAGATGAAGAGCCTCTTTGAAATCGGGCAACTGAGTGTACCAGTTTCGGGCTGTTGAAAAATCAAAAGTGACCGCGGCTGCATGCACGGCGCATGCATACAGGTAGATTTGAGCTTCGTTTGTGATGAAATTTTGTTGTGCGAAATTCAAGGCGTTCTGTAAATGCTTTTCGGCTTCAGAAAGATGATTTGCCTGTATATGCTGCAAACATGTAAGGCATAAACACTTGATCTGAGTGTCCGCATTGCCGAGAGCAAGGTTCAGCTTGAGGGCATTTTGGGTATGGAGCCTCGATGCGTCCATATCGTTCCATTCATACAGGATTCGAGCCAGCTCGATATGCGCCTGGCAGGTGGCGGGTGAACGCCCGCCCAGCTCTATAGCCTGATTCAAAAGCTCGTGCGCTTCGTGCAATGCGCCCAGGTCGATTTTGATAGCGCCCAAGGTGGTCAAGGCCGTCAAACGCACGATGTGATTGCTCAAGCTGTGGGTGCAACCGACTTTATGTAGATTTTCTATGGCTTGATAGTATCGGCCGCAATCACGATTTGCAATTCCGGCAGCCAGCCGGGCAACACAGCATATCAGATCGTTGTCGGAAGTTGAACGCGACAACACACTGCGGGCACCTTCGAGCGCACCTTGTGTATCGCCGCGCCAGCCAAGATTCAAGGCGCGGACCGCATATACTTCAGTGATGAAGTTATTATCTATCTGTTGGCTTGAGTTCCATAGAGATTCGGCGGCATCCAGATGCATTTTTCCGGCATCGAGCTTGGCGCAAAAGGTCAATGCCCAACCCAGAATCAAACCCAGATTTGGATCTGATTGTATTGTGGATTGCGGCAGCGCTTCGAGCCAGCCTATCAACAACACGATGACACCCTGTTCGATCATCTGCCCGGCTTGTTTGCAGATGATAGACACCGCATGACACCAGGCTTCGGCCGCAAAAGCGTGGTAGACGGCTTCTTCGATACAACCGAAGTTGTCGTACCACATCGCAACCCGTTTGTGCAGATCCTGCAGGCTGGGCGGATCGATTTTGGCGTGAAGCCGTTCACGCAGCAGGTTGACGAACAAGTGGTGAAACCGGTACCAGCGCCGGTTATTGTCCAAGGGCACCAAAAAAAGATTGGTTTTTTCGATGACATCCAGGATGGATCGGCTGTCGTTTCGAGACAGCATAAAATCGCACAAGGGGGCGGTGATGCGGTTTAGGACCGAGCATTTCAAAAGAAAATCCTGGATGTCTTTGTCTTGGCGCGTATACACTTCATCCATGAGATAATCCAACACATGTCGGTGGTTGTCTGAAAATGCGGTCAGAAATTCATGGATATCATCGCATTTCTGTAGCGAGATGGCAGCAAGCTGCAAGCCGGCGACCCAGCCTTCCGTGCACTGGTTGAGTATGGATACATTCAAAGCAGAAAGATCCGGCAGTTTCATGAGCTCAAAAAATCGAGCGGCTTCTTGATTCGAAAATGACAGTTCGGATTGGCGGATTTCCAATATGCGACCGCAGGCCCTTAATTTGGATAATGAAAATTCCGGCTCGATGCGGGTCGAGATAGCCAAGTGCAGGTTTTTTGGCATATGTGTCAAGGCAAAGGAAAGAAATTGATGAATTTCCTGATTGTGTATGCAGTGAAAATCGTCGATCACCAAAAGAATCCAAACCTCGAGGTGATCGATATCCCAAAAAATTTGTGAAATGACGGCTTCGGCCGACGGTACGTCGGGTCCCTCGAGCATCGAACCACAAGACGCAGCGATGGAAGCATCTATTTTTTGTAACGCCGCAATCAAATAACCCAAAAACCGGATCGGATCGTTGTCGGCCTCGGCGACCGACAACCAGCTGTGCGCAACATCATTGGCTTCCGGAGGCTCGAGCCCGTCGAGCCATTGCGTAATCAAAGTGGTCTTTCCAAATCCCGCCGGTGCGCATACCAAGGTAAGCACGCGATCAAAATGCCCGTTTTGCCACAATGATTTGTTGAGAAGCTCCACCAATCCGGCGCGTTCGACCATCTCGGGTTTGGTTGTCGGGGTGGATAGTTTGGTCTCCAAGAATGGTATACCCATAATTTGGTTCCCGGTTGGCTTGAGATTGAAAAAAACGCGGTCGACCTTCGACCCCCGGCATAGATAGAAATATAGCCGGTATGTGAGCAAAACTCAAACCAATGACATCAGATGCGATGGTTTGTACGACTATGCGAATGGTATCTGGAGGCGTTGGATTAAAACGTCTGCGCCAGTCTCACGTAAAACAGGCGTCCCATGAGATCGTAGGTGGTGTTGTCGGTGGGCGCCAGGAAGGCATTGTAGACAATCGGAGGCTCTCGATCCAACACGTTGTTCACACCCAGTGTGCATTTGGTGTCTCCGAACGAGCTGTCCCAACCGTAGCTGACAAACAAATCCCATACGTGATACGCCTCCACGGTGCGGCTGATGACTTCCTTGCCCTCACCGGGCTGACAGTCATCGTCTTTGCACTCGTCGAAACGGTTCACGAACCGGGCCGTCAAGCCGGCGCCCCAATTCTCGAGAGCCCATATCACCGACAGGTTGGCGCGAAGATCGGGATTGACGCCTAGATCATATTTGTTGAGACCCTCGACGGTGCTCTCGTAGTCACCTCTTCCCTGTATCTGATCGTATCGCAACAACCAGGTGCCTTCCAGATTGAACCAGAATGTTCCGACTCCCGCGGTGACCAGATTGTATCGCAACTGAAAGTCAATGCCGGCGGTCTCGACTCCGCCGATATTGGTAATCCGGTTATCGATATAGTTAATGAATCCCGCGTTGTTGCGGTGGATGCGATCACACAGGTCCCGTTCGGCCTGCACATCGGTAGTATTGTAACAGGCGTTGAGAATCACGGCGTTGCCGATTGTGTTGATGGCGTTGTCGACCTTGATCTGAAAATAGTCCAAAGTCAGCGACAAATCCGATATGAAATCGGGAGAATATACCAGGCCGACCGTGACGATATCGGCCGTCTCGGGCTCCAACGCCGTATTGCCTCCGGCGCGGCTCAACAATTGTACGGTCGGATCATTGAGAACCTCCGGCACCCCATCGGCGGTGCAGTTGACTTTTTGGAGATCGGTGCGCTCACGTCCGTCGTTGGTGGTGCAGGGATCGCGAACGTAGGGAAAATCATCGTAGGCGCCCGAGTACAGCTCACCCACCGAAGGAGCGCGAAAGGCGGTGGAATAAGTGCCCCGGGCCGTCAGCTCCTCCGTAAGTTGCCATCGCGTGCCGAGCTTCCAGGTATAATCACCGCCGAAGGTGCTGTAGTGAAAGCTTCGAAAGGCGGCGCTGAGCTCGAACATCTCGATGAGAGGCAGATTGGCGATTAAAGGGATCTGCAGCTCGGCAAAAAACTCGTTTACATGATAACCACCCTGGGTTGGTTCTGATTTGTTGCCGGTGGTGTCTCCACTGGCTTCCAGGGGATTGGGATCATAGCCGCCGCGCATTTCGCGGTATTCGTACCCCATGGCCACCGCCACCATACCCCCAAAAGGGATTTCGAACAACTCGCCCGTCAGATTGGCCAGCATGGAGGTTTGTTCCGTAAATCCATATGCCGCGCCTCGGTAAGAGATATAATCGATCATCTCCTGGGTCATGTTCGGCGCGCCGCTGAAGAAATCCAACGGCACGCACCCCTCGATCATGTTGTCGGGACCGGTGCCGCAGCGGGGAATGCCTTCACTGTCGACGAAGCTCGGCCCCAACGCGTTGGCCACCTTGGGTCGATTGTAACGCCCGGAGTTCATTTCGCTGTTCTGAGTGAGACCGTAGTTCCAAGAAACATCCCAATACCAGGAGCGCAAGGCTCCCATTTCCGGAAGGCTGCCGTCCAATCCACCTACAAACCGGAAGGTATTTCCGTTTTGCGTCCAGACACGATGTCCGCCCTCGACCATGCGTCTGCGCATGTCAAAAAAGTCTTTTCCGAACGGATTGTAGTAATTGTCCGCCGAGACCACGATTCCTTCCAGCCCGAGAGCGAGCGGCTCGGGCGCAAGCTTCTGTTCGGAAGTTCGGGCGGTATAGGATGACTCGAAGTAACCGTTGAGGTGACGAAAGAAATTGTATCGCCCCGTGCTGTACAGACTGTAGCGCTCGGCCGGGGTGTACAGGTAGTTTTCAGGTTGGTAGTTATACAGATCGCCGGGACTCGGATCACTGGGATCGCTGGTACCGCCCCAATTGACCGGTCGCCACCCAAGCACCGGATCGCGGTGAAACCAACCTCCGTGGTCCTCCCAGTCCGGGTAAGCGGTCACCAATGCGCGCCAGGCATCGTTTCCGCCTTCTTGTGACGCGCCGCCGATCATTCCTTCGGGCGTGCGGGAAGAACCCAGCCAGGGCGTCGGGTTGCATCCTTCTGTCGGATTGGCGTAACAATCCCAATCGAAGTCGATGAGATAGTCGGCGAAGTTGCGTTGATGGGCCCACACCGGTTCGTTTTTGTAATAGTTGGCGGAAAATACCAGGTTGCCTCGATCCGATTTGGTGCCGCTGGTAACGCTCAGGTCATAGGTCGTGCCACCACCATGCTGAGATGAGGCCACATAGGCGTTCGCCTCGATCCCCGTGTAATTTTTCTTGGTGATGATGTTGACCACGCCTCCGATGGCGTCCGAGCCATACAGAGCCGACGCGCCGTCTTTCAGCACCTCCACCCGTTCGATGACGGCCACCGGTATGGCATTTAGATCCACGGACGCATCGGCGCCGTTGCCGCCGGGCACGTGCCGGCGCCCGTTGACCAATACCAAGGTGCGGTTGGGGCCCAGGCTGCGCAAGTTGACCCGGGTGGTTCCGTTGCCGCCGTTGTTTGCCTGAATGTTGATGGCATTTCCCTGAGAGGGAAGTTTTTGCAGTATGTCACCAATAGAGGCCTGTCCGGAAGCCTCCATCTCCATTTTGCCGATCACCGACACCGGGGCGGCGGTGGTGAACTCCTTGCGCCGAATCCGAGAACCGGTGATGGTGATCATCTCGATTTTTTCGTCGTCCCGGCGATCCTGCAGTTGCTCCTCAATATTTGAAGACGCTTCTTCATCTTGGGCGCTTGCGGGAAAAGCCAACCCCAGGGCGATTCCCAACAAAAACAACCCCAACAAACCACTTTTCATCGTGCGCATGCTTCTGGTCTCCTTTCGGTGGCTAAGAGTTCGTTCACTGCCGGCCGTTCACTTTCGCGCACAGATCCCCGCAGCGACAAATCGGTATACCAGACACCACAGCTCCCGATCAAGCGTCGACCCGATACACGAATCGATCCCCTTTATTCAATACAAAGTACTTTGTTCTGCAAAACCGGGATGTTCATTAGGTGTCGGATCATGAAAAGATACAAAAAAACCACCCATGGGCCCGGGATTGCGAATGGAGTCCGGCCGTTTAGAAGATCTTTGAACCTTCGAATCCATCGAAAAAAGCCAAAATCAGGTTGCCTGCGAGGAAGCTAGCTGGACTCCCCGGCGGGTTGAACGAATCCCACCCGGGCTCGGTGCATGAGCACCGCATCGGCAAGCACCAGACACAGCATGGCCTCGGCCACGGCGACCAAGCGCGGCACCAAGCATGGATCATGCCGGCCCCGGCAACGAATTTCGACCGGATTGCCTTGGTTGTCGACGGTTGATTGCGCGGCTTGGATGGTAGGGGTGGGTTTTACCGCCAGGCGCGCGATGATGTTCTGGCCGGTTGAGATGCCTCCCAAAATGCCGCCGGCCCGGTTGGTTTGAAAACCATCCGGGGGGATCATGCCGTCATTGGCCATGGAGCCTCTAAGGGTGCTCAACTCGAATCCGTCGCCGATCTCCACGCCTTTCACCGCGCCGATGGAGAAAAGAGCTTTGCCGATTTCTGCATCCAACTTGCTGAAAACCGGCTCTCCGATCCCGGCCGGAACCCCGGATGCGCACAGCTCGACGATGCCGCCCAGCGAGTCTTGGTCCCGGCGGGCTTGAACAATTGCCTGCTCCATGTGTTTGGTCGCGACCGGATCGGGACAACGCAAGCTGTTTTCGGTTCCGCGATGCATGTCCGGGAAATCATACTGTGCTCGAATCGAGCCGATTTGGCGGGTTGCACCTATGACGTCGATTCCCAGGGTGGCAAGCATGGCTCTCGCCACGGCACCTGCGGCCACACGGGCGGCCGTCTCTCGGCCTGAAGCCCGCCCGCCGCCGCGGTAGTCTCTGAAACCGAATTTTCGATCCCAGGTGAAATCCGCATGACCCGGCCGGTAGACGTTTTGGATGTCTTGGTAGTCTTTGGAGCGGGCATTTTGGTTTTCGATACAGAGAGCAATGGGGGTACCGGTGGTTTTGCCCATAAAAACCCCCGAGAGAATCCGCACCTGATCGGGTTCCCGGCGGGTGGAATGCAATCGGCTCGTGCCGGGTTTTCTTCGATCTAGATCTTTTTGGATCATGTCTTCGGTAAGCGCAATGAAGGCGGGTGCGCCATCCACGATGGCTCCCAGAGCCGGCCCGTGGGATTCACCGAATGTGGTTACCCGAAACAGTGTGCCATAGCTGTTGAAGCTCATTACAAACCTCCTCGAGCGTCCGTCCATCGGTATCGACTACCCAATCAGCTGTTTGGGCGTACAAGTCGTTGCGTTGTGCTGCGATCTCAAAAGCCTCGTCCAGGGGTGCAAGTACGGTAAGAGGCGGCCTGGAGGCGTCGTCGGCCAGTCGATGTACGGACTCCTCGGGCGATACCCGCAACCAGACCACCAATCCAAGCTCCTGCAAAAGCCTGCGGTTTTGTGGGTTGCAGATGACTCCCGCTCCGGTTGCCAGCAACATTTCGGTTTGGCGCCTGAGACGAACCAAGGCGTCCGACTCGAGTTGCCGAAAGGATTGCTCTCCCTGCTGTTTGAATATCTCGGTGATCGGCATGCTGCTGAAATCTTCCACCTGACGATCCAAATCAAAAAAAACCATACCGATGCGCGGCGCGAGAATTTTACCCAGGGTCGACTTTCCACAGCCCCTCAAACCGATTAAAATGAGATTACACACCGGCGGTTTCAAATTGCGATGGACATTTTCACGGAGAGGCTGCATCGAGGTTTTCCAGGTTGATCTGCTTGAGAAGATCTGTGACTTCGGGATCTTCGAGGGCTTCGTTCACCTTGGGGTTTGACAACACAGCGCCGAATTGTTTTTGCTCGCAGGCCGAAATCAGCGCCTCATCATGAAGCAGGGCATGGATCTTGGGGTGCTTGAGAAGTCTTTTTACATTGGGATCATGGGCGGCTTTTTCTCTTAGCTTTGGGTCGATCGCGACCCTGGTCAGAGTCATGGCGTGTTGTACGGCCGGGAGCTCGAGACCCTTGAGCAGATTGTGTTTGCGGGCGGCTGCGAGCATGCGGGAGTTTTCGGTAAACTTCTTCTCTCCCGGTAGATATCCGGTCAAAGGTTCTTCCATGAGTGCAAAGAAGCACAAAAGCAGATAGAGTACGACAAACGCCTTCGCGCTTCCCAAAACAGCGCCGCCCAGGCGATCCGAAAGACCGTGGCTGCGATCCGAGCTCGATCTCCAGGCGCGCACGACGGCCCAACCCAAGAACGACAATCCGATATACAGGACCAAAAACGCCAGTACCATGCCTACCACCCTGCCCAAAAGCGGGGTTGTTTTCAGACCCAAGCCCAGCCACTCTCCCAAGGGTCCCGATAGTGATCCCGCAAGCAGGTAGGCGCCGGTAAGCGCAATCAACTTGATGACTTGCGACCAGAATCCGGTCATAAATCC
Source organism: Myxococcota bacterium (assembly GCA_041560255.1). Taxonomy (GTDB): domain Bacteria; phylum Myxococcota; class B64-G9; order B64-G9; family B64-G9; genus JBFFBT01. Next base: position 24,338 of record JBFFBT010000031.1, read on the forward strand.
AAAGAGTCCGAACGCGGCCAACAGAAGAAAAAAAATCAAGTCCAGATTCAAGCCAATACTTCCTTCCACCTATCCAATCATTTATTTGATGCTGTAATCGGCCTTGATCTTACCAGCCGCCTCCTCGGCCATTTTTTTATACAACTGGTTGTCGGCCTCATACGCCATGGCCATCTTAAAGCTTCTTTCCGCTGCGGTAAAGTTGTTTCGTTTCATTTCAGAAAGACCTTGTTGGTAGAGGCGCCGGCCGGCTTCGGTTTTACCAATCTCTTGTTGTTTGGATACTTTTTGCTCCTGCTCCGACTGTTGGGTGTAGCGAAGCACCCGGCGTTGGGAAGCAGCCACTTGTTGGTTGTAATGCCTGCGTTTTTCGTCGTCTCGAAGTGTAATGTAGGCTTCGGTGATTCGTTTGGATATTTTATATATGCCTTGCTTGACCGGACCGTCGGGCAACTGAAAATAGCGATCCGGGTGAAAGAACCTGGATTGAGCATGATAGGCTTTTCTGATTTCTTCGCGGCTGGCGGTCGGCTCTACCCTCAATATCTGGTAGTAGTCCAGACGATCGAGCGCGTTGGCCCAGTCGGTCACCCTTTGGATGAATTTGGCATCCATGTATCATCGACCTCCCTGTCGATCTATCAGGTTGAAAGATGCCGCCATCAAGAAACCAACTCGACCTCATCGAGTTGCTCAGCGGTGTATGCGATTTCTTCCTCGCTCAATCCGCTGGAAAGGCTTACGGTTGTCGAAGCGGCTTCACCGGTTTCGGGATCCCGCGCGCGGACATTCAAGATCCCGTTGCTGTCGATTTCAAAAGTGACCTCGATTTGAACATCTCCCCGAGGTGCGATACGAAATCCAGAAAATGCAAACTCTCCCAGCAGCTCACATTCCTCCTGGCGGTTGGACTCGCCTTGAAATATCCTGATTTTTACCCGTTCTTGGTTGTCCCGGGAGGTGGTAAACAGCTTGGTGCGATCGATGGGTACGGGAGTGTTTTTGGATATGATCTCTTCGGTATAACCGCCGACGGTGGCCAACCGCAGGGTCAAAGGGGTGACATCCAACAAAAACGCTTGTGTTTGGGTGCTCAGCAAGCTGTGGCCTTGGATGGCTGCGCCCAACGATACGACTTCATCGGGATCGATGCCCAAAAGAGGCTCCTTGCCGAAATAATGTTTCACCGCGTCCCTCACCAAGGGAAGTCGGGTAGGTCCGCCCACCAAGATCACGCCATGGATGTCATGCACCGTCATGCCCGCCGCTTGAAAAGCTTCGTCGCAGACTTTGAAAGAACGTTGTATGAGATCCATGGTCAATTGTGAAAAGGTATGGTTGTCGATCTCCATGTCGAGATCGTATGGCGTGCCCTTTTCATCCTGAGCGATGGCCGGAAGGTGCACATGTACTCTGGTTTGGGAGGAAAAGGCTCTTTTGGTCTCTTCGGCCGCTTCTCTCAGCTTTTGCAATGTCGTGATGTCTTTCCTGAGATTGATGTTGTATTTTTCCATGAAGGCGTCTGCGAAGTGATCCATCAGACGCATATCAATGTCGTCGCCTCCCAGGTAGGTGTCACCCGCGGTAGAGATGACCTCGAAGGTCTGTGAGCCGATCTCCAGGATGGAGATGTCGAAGGTTCCGCCTCCCAAATCGTATACCGCCACGCGTTCGTTGAGATCCTTGCCGAAACCATAAGCCAGGGCTGCAGCGGTGGGCTCGTTGATTATCCTGAGCACTTCCAATCCGGCTATCTTTCCGGCGTCGGAGGTGGCTTGACGTTGGTTGTCGTTGAAGTATGCCGGCACCGTAATGACCGCCTTGGAGATTTCCTGCCCGAGATAGGCTAGGGCGATTTTTTTCATTTCCTTGAGTACGAACGCCGAGATCTGCGGCAGGCTGAACACTTGATCCATGGCTTTGATGCGTACGCTGTGGTTGGGTCCCTCGATGATTTCGTAGGGGCACACTACTTTGGCCTTCTTGACTTCGGGAGAGAAGATGTATCTGCCGATGAGTCGTTTGGCCGAGTAGATGGTGTGCTTTGGATTGGTCAGCAAACGGCGTTTGGCTTCGTTACCCACCAGCACGTGTCCACTGTCGATGAACGACACCACGGATGCATGAATGCGCTCATGGTTTTTATTGGGGATCACCATGGGTTTATCGTTTTTGACGATCGATACACAGGAGTACGAAGTGCCCAAATCAATTCCGAGGACATGCTCATTCGATGACATGGTCTTGCGCCTCTTTCTGTAATGATCAAGCTTTTTGATTCAAGGTTAAAAGATTACCCCATGCATGTCAAACAACTGCAAGCGGTTTCTCTTGGAAACCGTCGGGCTTGGTTGACAAAAAAACTGATGGTTTGGTATAAATGGCATATGAAATCAGTAAGTTTGGTTTTGGTGTTGCTTGGGTTGGGTTTTGGTGTTGCATCCGCCAAGTCTTGGAAGGGCGCCGAGCCGGGCGTGAGCACGAAACGGCAGGTGATGGATAAATTCGGTTCACCGACCCGATCGTTTTCCAAGGGTGGCGAGCTGTCTGATGGTATCAACTATCGGGGAAAGCAGGCCATCAAAGGATCCCTGGAGGCCAATTTTTATTTTGACTCGAGCGAGGTGTTGTTTCGAATTGATGTTTTTCCCGCCCGAAAATTGGAAAAAAAAGATATCGTGCGGGTTTTTGGGACCCAGTTTGTCGAGCGTACCGCAAAGACCGGCCATACCGTCTTTGTATATCCCCGAGACGGCATGATGGTTATTTTTGAGAAGGATCGTGATTTGGTGGTCTCTTTTAAATTCACCCAGGCGAAGCCAGGCGAAAAGCCTTGAAATTTGCGGCCTGGATCGAAACCCAAAACATGTTTCACTACGGACTTACAGGCGGCATCGGCACCGGCAAAAGTACTGTGGGCCGCATGTTTGCGGATTTGGGGGTCGTGGTCGTGGATGCCGATCGATTGGCCAGAGAGCTTTTGGACGATGGCGGGCATCTTGCGGCCGAAATCATTGATATGTTTCCGGATTGTGCGAAAAACCGGCGCGCCGTATCCAGAGAAAAGCTGGCCGAATTGGTTTTTACCAATCCTGAGGCCCGCCGGAGGCTCGAAGATCTTTTGCATCCGGCCATTTGGAATGCGTACCTCGAAAAAGTGCAAGCATATGCCAAGGCGGGATCAAGCCTCGCCATGATCGAAGCGGCGGTATTGCTGGAAAGTCGAACGCCTTTTCCGCTCTGCGGGCTCATCCTGGTGACCGCACCCAAGATGGTGAGGTTAAAACGTTTATCGCAAAGAGGCGATTTGGTCTCCGATCAGATTGAAGCCCGCATGGCGGTGCAAATGCCGGATTACGAGAAACTTCTCTTTGCCGATCATCTGATCGAAAACCACGCAGACCTGGATGCGACCCGCTTGCGGGTTGAGCAGGTTCTGGGAACATTACGCCACGAAATCGGAGAGGTTTGATGCATACACAGAGACCGGATTGCGAGACCTCTTTGGGTGCCTCGAAGGCCGTTAGATCCCAATCGAGATCAGGTTTCAAAAAAAGAACCCGGGAAGTGTTGTTGACCGGATATCCCGGGCTGTTGGCCAAAATGTATCTCGACCGGATGATGGCGAAAGAGCCTCAAACCCGCTGCCATGTTTTGGTTGCGGACCACCAGGTGGAGAAGGCGAAGAGGGATTTGAAGACATATGGTCCGGACGGTCAAAAAAGACTGGAAGTGCATCCTGGTGGTGTGGATACCATGCATTTGGGTTTGAGCGCCGAGCAGGTCGGGCGCCTGACCTGCCGGGTCACCGATGTAGTGCACCTGTCCGGGGCGACGGATCCCAACGCACCGGAACCTGAGCTGTATAAAAATATTGTGACCGGCGCCCAAAATATTTTGGATTTTGCATTGCAGTCGAAACAACCCGTGGGGTTGAGTTTTCTAAGCTCTGCATTTGTCTCCGGGATTCGGGAAGGTATTGTGTATGAGGATGAGCTCGATACGGGACAGGGATTTCGTAATCCTTTTGAATCCTGCCGTTTCAAGGCGGAGAAATTGGTGCGCTCGTATGCTCATAGGCTCAAAGTACGTATTTTCAGACCCACCATGATCGTACCCGACTGCCTTATCGACGAGAGCGCTTTACCCGAAAGCCCCCTGCGGCTTAGCGCCATGTTGCGGCTTGTGGATGCCAAGATACCCATACCGCTTCCTGCAGGGGGTGGCGCGCCGCTGCATGTGGTGCCGGCCGGTTTTGTAGCCGATGCGATCTACGCTTTGAGCATAAGATCCGAAACACAGGGTCAAACTTTTCACTTGATAGATCCCAATCCACTGTC